>CBDUBU010000078.1:0-14614 GCA_965365465.1 uncultured Rhodothermaceae bacterium | reverse complement strand
TGAATGAAAATGCACCGCTTTGCGTGCGTCATCCAGAACGCCTATCCTATCCATCAGCCGCCGTATTTCAGGGACCTGTTCGGGGGAAACTCCGCGATTGGCAACAATCTGAGAGAGCACGTCATAATCGGCGCCTTCGCTACGCTCCAGGGCGCGTAATAGAAGAAAAGTCTTTTTCCCTTCCAGGAGATCTCCTCCAACCGTCTTGCCCCACCGCGTATCATCTGCCGTAAGATCGAGCAAATCGTCCTGAATCTGAAAAGCCCGCCCAACATGTTTTCCTACTTCACGAAACGTCTGCAACTGCTCACTGCTGCCCTGCCCGATGATGCCTCCCAGTTCCAGAGATGCCTGCAAGAGAGCAGAAGTCTTACAGTCAATCATATGCATGTACTCCTCCACCGAAACCTGTTGCCTCGACTCAAAGAGCTTGTCAAGCATCTGGCCCTGGCAGAGCTGCGCAACCATGCCATAGAACGTATGCAACATTTGCGGGAGCCTGTCCGAATCTACGCGGGCCAGCAGATCATAGGATAAGGAAAGCAAAAAATCGCCGCAAAGTAGTGCTGTGCTTTCATCCCATTTAACATGCACCGTTTGCCGACCGCGCCTAGCGGCTGCGTGGTCCATGATGTCGTCGTGAACCAGCGTAAAATTATGAAAAACCTCCACAGCCAACGATGCGGGCAGGGCGCGTTCCACATCAGCGCCGAGGCTCTCGGCAGCAAGAAGCAACAGAACAGGACGAAACCGTTTCCCCTGACCGGTCAGCACATATCGAACCGGCTCCAAGATCTCATTCTGGCGCTCACCGGCAACCACCGTTGACAAACCGGCATCTACCATGCTGCGAAGCCGCGCTACATGGCTGGAACACTCTTTTTCGCCTGAGACAACTTCCATGCAGTATCCTGAACAGGAGCCAACTTAACTAAACACGAACCTGGTTGCTATTGGATGTCACGCTGCCGGCAGCTTAGCACATCGGTAATGTGAGCGTATACCGTATCTATTCCACCGACGCCGTCTATCTCAAAAAAGTTGCCTTGCGAGCGGTAGTAGTCTTCCACAGGAGCCGTTTCTTCGAGGTACACCTGCAATCTCTTGCGAATGGCCTCGGGCCGGTCGTCTTCACGCTGCATCAACAGCTTTGGGTCCAGATCCGGCGGCGGGGGCTTGAAGTCCAGGTGATAGTTTTCGTGGGTGATCCTGTGGACCCGTCGCCTGGAAAGACGCTCCACAATGATTTCCAGGGGCACATGAATGCTAATCACGGCATCCAGGGGCGCGTTATGTAAATCTAGAAACTCAGTCAGCCACGCTGCCTGCTCAACGGTTCTGGGGTAGCCATCCAGTACGAAGGAGTCATAGTTTTGCAAGGCAATGGTCTCTTCAGCCAGTTCCTTGACCAATCGACCTGGGACAAGCTTTCCGTTGTTCACATATGCTCTGACCTCAAGCGCCAGCGGGGTCTCCTCTTCCATGACTGTGCGAATCATCTCGCCGGTGGAGATTTGCCGAAGCCCATGCTCTTCAACCAGCATCTGTGCCTGCGTTCCCTTTCCCGCCCCTGGAGGCCCAAATAAAACAATGCGCATGATCTGATGTCACAAATGGGTGTTCTTCAGAAAAAGCCATCCTCCAGAAACCCTGACCTTTTCAGTTCCGACCGATGGCATCTCAAGTTATCAATCTGCGCCACCCCAAGCAATGTACGAGAAAACTGCTCACCCCAACATCTCAGAGATTTCCAGCTTTTACCTGCGTTCTTACTGTGCAATAGCTTAACAAATATAACGGCTTAACAGGCCAAAGACATCATCTTTTCAGGCCTGGCGAAGTTTCATTGAAATGCCAAAGAATCAGCTATGGCTATATCGTCTCCGGAGGCGGCTCTGGAACCGGGGCTTCAGAACTGTACGCAAAAGGTTTGAGCACATCCTCCAGCGCCAGCCGTGAGGCCACGTAATCCATCACGCTCCGCACAGCGAAACCGGCTATGGTCGTCAAGGCCAGGTTAAAAGTGCGTCCCAGAACTCCGATCGAGGAATTGGGCTCTTCCGGCGTATACACAACCAACGGTATGCGTTCCTGCAATGCGGCTCGCACAGCGTCTCCCGGATCCATCCCTGTAGCCACGGCCAGGCGTGCGTCGTCCACCAATGTATCCAGATACGCATCAATGAGCGCCTGGTGTGCAGAGGGACCAATGCTGAACTGCTTCCCTTTACGACGACCTCCGAAGATCAGCCCTACCAGCAGACCTGCAATTACGGCCCCACCGGCTACAACGAACGGATTTTTCAGGACAGCTTCCTTAACTGCGTCTCCTGTAGTGGCTACTTCACTCTGAAGGGCGTCCAGCCGTCTTGAAATGTCATCCGATTTCTGTCGTAATTGCGCTTCAACCTGATGCTTGGTAAGGATCTTATCCATACATGTAGTGATGTGAATGATGACCGATGATGCGCCTTGTCAACCACAGGGCAGACTGCTGCCCCCTCGAAACGCTAGGACAATTTCTTTTCCTCTATGGTAGTCGTTTTGGTTCCTACCTTTACCAGATGGGGCTTTTTCGATCTGACTATGGCTGCGCCAGCAAACAGAATCAAGGTGACGGACAGAAATCCGAGAAAATAGCTGAGAAAAGGTGTTAAACCGACAGCGACAAAGATCGCTCCGATACCCATCGAAAGCGTTATCAATCCAAAGATAGCTCCCATGAGCGCAAACCCGGCCACGATGGCGTTCGCTGCCAGATCATTCACACGAGCATCTACCTTCTCTTCGATTTCGATCTGGGTGAGTTTCAGCTTAAGCTCTACCCAGGAAGTGATATCTTCTCCCAGTCCTTTTGTATGCTGGGTAATGCGTTCCAATTTGTTTATCCCGGAGGGAAGTTGCCTTTCCGGAAGAATCAGCGATGACTCAACCAGGTTATTCTGCTCCGCAAGCTGCTTCATAGTATCAGGATCGTTGTTCATGCTTTCAAATGTACGCTAACAGGCTGACATCTACATACCTCATTAACCGCCACAAGTGCTGCCGAAAACCAACTTGTCTGGAAAACGTGCAATATTATTACATCTCAATTCTACCTTTTGCATCACTCGGACAAACAAGAAGCACTGATCTGTCGTTACCGGCCGAGGCTAGAACTATCAAATACACACTGCCCCGAATAAACTCATGGCGTATTACGATACACAACCAACTCCTAATCCTAATAGCCTGAAGATCGTTACGGACGCGGGTCCGTTCATCGAGAATGGCCTACTGTCCTTCGGATCAGAGGAGGAAGCGAAACAACATCCCCTCGGCAGACTGCTTTTTGCAGTACCCGGCGTCTCGAACGTATTGATTCTCCCACAATTTCTTACTGTCACGAAACACCCGGCCAGCGCCTGGGACACTCTGCTGCCCAAACTGGAAGCCGTCCTTTCCTCGTATTTTGAAGGGCGGAACGCATAGCAGAGATGCGTCCTACAGTTCTACCAGGAAGGCCACCGTATCTTTCCCGTCTGGGCGCCAGTCAAGTGGGGGACGCTGGGCTTCTCCCAGCAAGGCCACCGGCCAATCTGGACCTAGCCTCGCAGCCGTTTCCTGCCGTGCTACGATAAGTTGCAGTTCCTCTCTATGTTCATGCAGCCACCCGGTTACTTCGGCCATCGCGTCATAGGTCGCCCATCGGACGTGACCGGGAGACTGCACCTCCGGCGATCCTTTGCTCACGAGAAAAGCGAGACCCTCGCCATGCGCGTGCGGTTGCTTTGTCGCTTCGAGAAACGCTTGCTGCATCTTCAGGCTGCCGGGCATCTCCGGGTGTACAGGAAACACGCCGCGAAAATCAGCAAACGCCGCCAGATATGAATCAGGAGACAAGCCGCCCGGCGCCCAGATCAGCGCCACGTTTCTGCACCCGAAACCTTCATGGAGCAACGTATCTTCAGCCAGATTTTCGCGCTCCATGCTCGACTCCTTCCCATCGAGCACGGCGACGGCATATCTGTGGCCGCGCATAAGCCTGCGGGCAGACGGAATGCCGACGGCCTCACATTGCACCTCTACCCATTTCCTCGTTTCCTCACTTCCGGTGGCAATCACAGCATCTGCTGCACCGAAGATCTGCCTGGCATCCCCAAACTTCGCCGGGAGTCCGGGGGCATACCTGCGCACCTCATCGACGAATGCTTTCAGCAAATAGGGAGATTTTGACGATAAGGCTCCGAAATACCGATGCCCTGCAAGAACGACCGCGAGCCAATCCTGAAGCTCCCCGAGCGGAATATTGCCGGCGTTCAGAACGCCGATAGCTCGCGTGGCTCGCGCCTGCCGCCCCCCTATCCACATTGTGAGCGTTTCAGAAGTCAAAAGGTGCATCTGCTGATTGATCGCAAAGGCCATTGCTTCTTCCGTGAAGCGATTGGGCGCATCTATCGTTCTCTCAACAGCCTCTGCGCGGCGCAGATGATCCGGATCCTTCCACAATTCAGCCGCCTCCTCGATGGCGGCAATAAGTTTTTTACTCTCTACCACAGTATTCTTTTTTGAAAAGCCGCACGCCGCCTTATACCCCTTTCCTGCATCTGTAGGGGGATCGGTATCACGGTTCGCGCTGACAACGGTTCCAGACGGCCCCTTCCTGCAAGCAGGCTTAATAATTTTTTTAGCAGGACGGTATCCTGCGTATTATGTTTGGACTTATGAATCTTCTTACGTTAGCGCTTCGTAAGGAGCAGCCATCTTTTTACTACACCCTCTACTCACCTTACTCTATGGAGGAGCAATCATGCGGCGTCACTCACTCACCTTTACTCTACTTGCCTTCCTGATGCTGTCTTCAGCCGGTTGCTACACGGTTCGGTATTCCATACCGCCTGAACACACACGGTCTGACTATGACATCATCGGGTCGTTCAACACTTCCAAAAAAGCCTCATGGGTAATCTTCGGACTGGTTCCCCTAAACGAAGCAGATGTCGAACAAATCGTGGAACGCGAAGTGCAGCGACTGGAAGGAGATGCGGCGACCAACGTAGTCGTTACAGCGCAATATGACGCTGTTGACGTGCTCGTTGGAATAGTACTGGGCGGCATCTTCAATACCCGCAATTATACAGTCACGGGAGACATCGTCCGCCATCGCGGCGGGGTTGGCGCGGCGCCGGGCGCTGAGTACCTCGGTGAAAGCGCACGCCCGATCATTGGCCCCATCACCTATCAGGCAGCTTCCGCGTCTCAGGTTGAATAGCTTTTGGAAGTCTCTCCTTTCTTTAAGGCCGTGCCTCTTCAGGAAGCACGGCCTTTTTTTGCAGCTTGATGCGCTCCGAACGATTTCTCTTTCTGTCTGCCTTTTGATCCTTTTTGCCATGCTTTCGCGCATGTAGAGGTGTACAGGCACAACCAGTCCACTACCTATGCAGTGAGGTCCATCATGGCAGCGTCCAAAGAGAACAAAGAGGTCGTCCCCAAGCGCATCATCATCCGTCATACCAGCGGATCCAAAGCCAATCAGGTTGACGAGTACCCCCTGAGTCAGTTTCACGAACTGAGCGTCGGTCGCACGGCTTCTTCTTCCATCAAGTACGATCCGGACAAAGACGACCTCGTCAGCAGAGAACATGCAAAGATCATACAGGACCCATCTGACCCGGCGCAGTTCACAATTACCGATCTCGGTAGCCGAAACGGGACCTTTGTCAACCGGCAGAAAATAATCGGGATCGCCAAAGTCGTCCCTGGAGATATCATTCAACTCGGTCCCGGAGGGCCGGAGTTTCAATTTGACCTTGACCCGCGCCCTGACAACTTGATGCGGCAAACCCGTGTTGCAGAAAGCTTGACGGCTGCTGCAGCAGCATCCGCCCGGCCTACGCGGTCGAGCGAAGTGTTGTCCGATTCTCCGTCACTCTCTTCTGCTTCTTCGCTGTCCGCATCCAGCCGTCCTTCTGTCGGGAAAGCAACAGTCGAGAGGATGATTGCCTCCAATACGAACCAGACGCAGAAACTCATGCTGTTCGGAGGCACGGGCGCACTGGTTCTCATCGCGCTGGTCATCGGGATGCTTACCTACAAGAGCAATCAGGATGCCGATACGCTTGAAGGGAAGATCACTTCGGTTGATGCAGGGGTGAAAGAGAAAGAAAAGAACCGCCCTCTCACGCCTCAGGAGATAGGCGCTGCCAACGCGGAAGCCGTGGTCTACATGGAGGTTGGGTGGAAGGTTATCCATACACCTACCGGCAAGCAGATCTACCACCGGTACATCCCACAAACAGACAGTCGCGGAAGAGCGGTTACAGACCAGAACGGGAATCAGATCATCTACGCGGCCTACATCCAGTTGCTGGACGGCACGATCGAGCCGCTACTGACGCTCGACGATGAAGGTGGAATCAACCAGCCCATTGGAGGGCAGCATAGCGGTTCAGGATTTGTGGTCAGCAATGACGGGTTTATCCTCACGAACCGCCATGTGGCGGCAACGTGGTTCACCCGGTATTTCTTTCCTCAAGACGCCTTCCCCGGCGTTCTTTACGCACCGGATGAGGATGGAGAGTACGAGAACGCTGGTTTGATCGACCGCAACCAGATGCCTGCCTGGGTCCCATCCGAAACCAAAATGTTCGGTTACAAACCTGTTTCCGGCAAGATACTGGAAGGCCGCAACGACTATCTCGACGTTACGTTCGCCAAAAATGAGCTTCGCATTCCCGCTCAACTCGTCCGCGTCTCAAACCGGCATGACGTATCGATGATCAAGATCAGCGTTCCGCAGTCGCTCAAAAAAGTCGAATTGAGCGATAACTACGATACAATCCAGCGCGGCGACGAGGTAACGGTTATGGGCTATCCGGGCATCTCCCCGTCAGTGGTAGTGGGAACGCAGTCTCAGGATCCGTTCAACAAGCAATCCCAATTCATCGTAGTGCCAGACCCCACCCTCACAGCAGGGCACGTCAGCCGGCTTATTCGGGGTGAACAATCTCCTGAAGGTCGGATGCCTTATCAGTACTATAGCTCTTTCGGCGACTCCTACCAGTTGGACATCAACGCGACCGGTGGAGGCAACAGCGGCGGGCCGGCCTTTGACAGTCGTGGAAACGTGATAGGCATTTACTATGCGGGAGCCAACGTACCGGGAGATGCGGCCATCAGCTTTGCCATTCCCATTCGGTACGGAATCGAGCTTATGGGAACGCGCCAGGTATTGCAGTAAACCCTTGCTATCTGAATAACCGGGTTCACTACCGCACGATCAGGAAGTGAACCCGAATCAGAAATCAACAGACGGGATGAGCATCGTCGCCGTCGGCAGCCCATAGAGAAGGTTATGAGCACACCTGCTTTCCTTCATACCACGATAGGAGAATACCAGTTGAATGGGTTTCTCGGCGCCGGGGGCATGGGTGAGGTTTACCGTGCGGTTCATCCCAGGCTTGGTCGCACTGTGGCTATCAAAGTGCTGACAGAGCGGTTGAACGGTTCGGAATACACGGAACGGTTTCTGAATGAAGCCCGCATTCAGGCAAGCCTTCGTCATGAGAACATCGTCACCTTATACGACTTCGTGGAGCATTCAGGACGCCTTTGCATCATCATGGAGTATGTGGACGGGCAGAGCCTGGACCAGCGCATTCGCCAGGCCGGACGCCTCGGGGTTCAGGACGCACTTTGCATCTTTCGCGCCGTTGCCGGAGCGCTCGACTACATCCACCGGCAGGGAATCATTCACCGGGATCTCAAGCCGCACAACATCAAGATCAGCCCGAACGGCGTCAAACTGCTTGACTTCGGAATTGCGAAGGCACAGCGAACGCCGGGCCTTACGGCAGCCGGGGCTGTGGTAGGAACACCGGAATACCTTTCCCCCGAGCAACTGAGAGGCCGGACAGCCGACGCACGTTCCGATATATGGGCAATGGGCGTGCTGCTTTATGAAATGGCGACCGGCTGCGTTCCTTTTGAAGCGCCATCCATCATGGAACTCTACAGAAAGGTTGACGCCGCTGAATATCCTGATCCCGGCTCTCTGCATCCCGGAATTCCACTGGAGGTAAAAAAGATAATTTCAGGGTGCCTTCAGCGGCATCCCTCCGACCGCTACGCCTCTGCGGCAGCGTTGATTGCTGAGACAGACCACGTGCTCGGCGAACGCCGATCCGTTCCTGCACCCTCTCCTTCGGCATGGAAACCGTCCCGGCTCCGACGGTTATCGAACGCAGCAGGCCAAACCGTAAGGAATGCAAGAGGCCCGGTTCTGACAGTAATGGGCGTCATTGCGCTTATCGCCCTGAGCTTCATGGCGGTTTTGCGCTTCGCTCCAGGCTCCGGGAATGGAGATTCTTCCGGAAAGCAGGAAGCATCTGGTTCTCTTGAAGCGCCCTCCGGGAGTGTGCAAACAATTGTCATTGATGCAGTAGGAGGTCAGGCTGAAGTTTTCCGTAACGGGGAGTTTGTAAACAGAACGCCTTTCCGCCTCCAGGCGCGTGTGGGAGAAACAGTAGAACTGGAGCTTCGGAGGGACGGCTACCACAATAAGGCGCTCAGATTTGATGTCACACCTACGCAATCCACGTTCACAGAGACCCTTGAGCGGCAACGATAATACGGGCGATCCTCTCACTCTTAAAACTTGTGGATCCTATGTTTTCCTGGTGGAAGTTGGGAAAAAAGCAGTCTGCGCAGAACCACCGGTCAGCGGCTTGCAGCGGGAGCGAAGATCGTGAAGCTGATCCTGTTCTCGAAGTAAGCGTCCAGACAGACGTAGGATGCCACCGCGACGTTAACGAGGACTGCGGGCGGTTTGTCCGTCCGGGCGCGTCGCACACGCTCCAGCAGAAGGGGCTGCTTGCGCTGATCGCGGACGGAATGGGGGGGCACGCTGCAGGCGAGATAGCGAGCGGCATTGCCGTTGACACGATCAGCCGGGTCTATTACGAAGGGAAGGGCAATCCGCATTCCGACCTGGAGGCGGCTTTTGCTGCGGCTAATCAAGCTATTTACGCCGCGTCGCAGCAGGAAAAGCAGCTAGGCGGCATGGGCACAACATGTACCGCGCTGGTAATCCGCGGACGCGAAGCCTTTTCCACCCATGTCGGAGACAGCAGGCTGTATCTCCTGCGGGACGGATTGCTGCGACCCATGTCGGAGGACCACTCCCTGGTCATGGAGATGGTCCGTCAGGGCATGATCGACATGGAGGAAGCACGCCGCCATGAGTCTCGCAATGTCATTACTCGTGCGCTCGGATTGCAGCCCCGTATAGAAGTAGCAACCTGGAACGGGCCGGTTCCCCTTCTTGATGGAGACACCTTTGTACTCTGCTCGGATGGACTTTACGATCTGGTCGAGGACCTGGAGATTGCTTCCATCGTCGCCGATCAAGACCTCGACACGGCAGGTAAACGTCTTATTGCCCTTGCGAAAGAGCGTGGAGGATATGACAATATCACCGTAGGATTGATCCGGCTCGCGCCATCCCTCCCACTGGATGCACGCCCGGAACGAAGCACACGAGAAGTAGAGGTATTCCCATGATCGGTCACGTAGTCGGCAGTTACCGGGTTCTTGAGAAAATCGGCGAGGGGGGCATGGGAGCCGTATACAAAGGCATTGACCTCATGCTGGAACGCGAAGTAGCCATCAAGGTGCTTCGCCCGGAATTGGCCCATCAGCCGCATGTCGTAGCGCGTTTTCGCACGGAAGCAGTTACCCTTGCCCGGCTCAATCATCCCAACATTGCTACCCTCTACAGCTTCTTACGCGAGGGTGAAGACTTCTTTATGATTATGGAGTTCGTGCGAGGAGAAACACTCGACCGAATCATCCAGCGTTCCGGGCCGATGGAACCAGCTACAGCGGTTTCGCACTTATGCCAGGCTCTGGACGGAATCCAGCACGCCTACCGCCTGGGCATCGTTCACCGGGACCTCAAACCGGCGAATATCATGCTCACGGAGGCCAATGTCATCAAGGTGATGGACTTCGGGATTGCGCGTGCGCTGGGCGCCGCAAGAATGACTCAGACGGGCAACCTGGTAGGCACCATAGAATACATGGCTCCCGAGCAGATTCTCGGACAGGACGTAGATACCCGTGCAGATATTTACGCACTCGGCGTTCTGCTCTATGAGATGCTAACAGGCAGGGCGCCTTTTCAGCGCGAAAGCGACTTCGCGTTGATGCGCGCTCAGGTCGAGGATGCGCCTACGCCTCCTCGAAAGCTCATACCCGGCATCCCGAAGGCAATAGAGCAAGCAATCATGCAGGCGCTCGAAAAAAAGCCGGATGCAAGATTCCCTACCGCTGCCGACTTCCGAGATGCACTTCAGGAGACCATTTTGCTTCCAGTCTATACGCACAACGCGCGTCCCAAACGCGCTGTCAAGAGAAGCGCTGATCCCAAAGAAACACACATGGGGGCGCCGGAGCAAGGTAAAGAGGTATCCGACAAGGAAACACGGATAGCAACTGCGCTCCAGGCGCCGAATATACCCGGCACGCGCATTGCGAATCCTGCACTCGCCTCTGCCACCAAGGAACCGCTCCCATCGGCGATGCAGGACCGAATCCGGAGGTACTTCCCCAATGGTTTTCGTCTTTCGTCACGCAACGCGAAACACTATGCCGGGCTGCTGGTCATGCTCGTGGTTCTTGTGGGGCTGCCCATCGCTTTGCTAATTCCCTCGAAAACCACCCCGTCCGATGATCTAACGCATGAACCAGTTGCATCCTCTACCGGGCCTCAAGAAGGAGAAACAACGAACAGCCACCCCCGCGAGGCAAACAGCGAACCATTAAGGCAGGTTGCTCCTCTCCCAATTCCACCTGAAAGGGGCAATTTACCGTTGCAGCCCACCACCCGGAATGCATCAGAGCGGGCGACGATACTGAACCTTATGCTGAAAGCGACCGAACATTTTAAGGAAGGCCGCCTTTCTACGCCTGCTGGAAACAATGCGCTTGAATACTGCGGGCGCATTCTGATGCTTCAACCAGAAAATCAGGAGGCATTGCAACTGATTCGGAGCATTATGCTGCGCTACGCAGCATGGGCAGACACTCAGGTGCAGAAAGGCGATTATTCCAGAGCAGTCGAAAACTACAAAAAGGCAATTGCGATTTCCGAGCTCCACCCCACGGCAGCAGGACCGCTAGCTGAAAGCCTTCGCAGCAAGCTATCACTGGCTGCATCCGGGGCAGGCCATTCCGGCACAGAGCAAGAAAACCAGTCACACGGCGTTGAACAGCGTCCTCCTAACCGCCGCGTCGTACAACTTGCCAATGGAACGGAGGTAAGGGCACGCCTTACCCGGTCTGTAAGTTCTGCGGACAACTACCGAGTTGGAGATCTGGTCGCCTTTGTTGCAGCGGAACCCGTCAAGGTGGGCAGTATCACCGTAATCAAAAAAGACGCGGCCTTACGCGGAGAGATAACAGCCATACGGAAGGCAGGCGCTTTCCTCAAAGGAGAATTACGCATCTCCCTTCGCTCGGTTGAAACCGTTGATGGGAAATCTGTTGCTATCCGCGCCGAACCTATCGGTCGAGAAGAAGTGAGAGGCCGGGAAGTAGTCATCGCGCAGGGGAGTGTATACCTGGCCCGCATTGCAGGAGACACTGGCATCGCCACGCGCTGATATGGGCCTGCTGATTCAGTTCAAGCCCGGCTTCGACTCCAGAAGAAAATTGCAGCCGCGCAACCAGCCTGCGATACCCCCTCAAGATATCAAACGCTTCTCCGCGCTGCACCTCATTAATATTCACGTTGCGCTCACGAGCCGCCGGCGCCCTGAAACTTTATCATACACCCAAAGGACTTTGTTTCTGGCACAGAAACAGCGGCGCCGCCGACAACCGCATCGAGCGCATCTTTCAGAAACAACTTTTTGACGTTGCCCGGATCTCCGGGGCTGTCATCGATGGCGCCTGTATAAACGAGCGCATCACCAGAATCCAGAATGAACACGTGCGGGGTGCGCGAAGCGCCAAAGGCTCTTGCCAGCTCAGAACCATTATCCATCAGGTAGGGAATGCCATATCCATGCTTCGCGCTCGCCTGTGCCGACTCCTCCGGAAAGGCAACCGGATCATTCGCGTTCACCAGAACAAAGCCTAGTCCCTGTGCCTTATACTCCGATACCAGAGATAACAACCTTTCCTCATATTTCGACACCCAGGGGCAATTGTTGCTCCAGAAAATCACGACGGTGCCTTTATCCCCTCTGGCATCACCCAGACGCATCGAGTTTCCGCTTGCATCCTGAAAGGCCCGACCTGACATCGAAAATTTCGAACCAAGAGGCAGACCCTCGTCCTGCGCCGAGGCCGTACTCACGATAGATGCGGCCAGCAAGACTAGAACAGACACGTGCAGGCTCTTTCTCAACCGGTTATATATTCTTGCATTCATGTATTTCACCTGTTGTGTGCTTCAAAAAAGTTGAACGCTTTTCTGCGCAGACTGTTTTTACGTGGCCCATCTGTGCATTTTCCTGGTCGCTGCTCACTCCAGATGCTCATTTTGAGCATTTCTGCACGACAAACAACATTCCTATTTCAGAGCAAAGTTCTTGCCAGGCAGAACTCCTTCCCCTTCATAGCATTTAACAAGCGGCAATCTTTCTACTTGTACTTCTGAAAGAGCGTATCTGTTTGCAGGGTCCTGTGGACGATGCGCCGGTTCAGCAGAAGGAAAACGACCAGCAAAACGCCCCACTGCGCCAGGCAAGTCATAACGCTGTACGGGTCGCGTGGGTCATACCAGGTATCAGGCGCATAGACAGCGGCAGACTGGTACAACCACCAGCCCAACAGCACCACTGCCTCAATGGGGACAAGAACGCCGATGAGGAAACTCCAACCCCGCCCGGCGCGCCAATCCCCTGTTCCCCTATCTATAACTTCTGTGCGAAAACGGTGGGTTCCATACCGAATGACGGCATAAGCAATGAACGCGCCTGAAATCATAAGGGCTACGCCCCACACGAAATCCTGGTTGCTCAATACCGTGAGGTTCACCGCCGAGGGGATGCCCAGCACAAAACTGAAGATTCCAACCATTGCCACCGCCTGAGACCGCCTGAACCCCAGATCGATAGCAGCCCTCGTGGCAAGCTCAACCATGGAAATGAGCGAACTGAACGCAGCGAACGAAAGTCCCAGAAAGAAAAGAATAGCGAAAAGCTTCCCGAACGGCATCCGTGCGAATAACTGCGGCATCCAGATAAAGGTAAGTCCAGTGGAAGCAGGGCCGCTGTCCTTCATTACGGCGAGCACTTCGGGACGCGACATCTGACTGCCGAGAAGGGCAAAGACCGTCCCGAAGATTATGACGGCCGCGAGCAGGGATACGACGTTGTTGCTGATGCCGGTGATGAATGCATTTTGCACCACGCCGTGTTTCTGCTGCATATAGGCTCCGTAGGTCAGGATAAGTCCCCACCCTGCGCCGGTATCCCATGCATTCTGTGTGAGCGCCTCCAACCATAATTGAGGGCGCGCCAGAAGATTCCACTGCGGCGTAAATAAAAAACGCATCCCTTCGGATGAACCCGGCAAAGAAACTGCTCGCACTACCGCCACAACAATAATCACGAGCAGGGCAGGGATCAGCACCTTATTTACGCGCTCTATGGATGCTACTCCTTTCCACACCGCCAGCGAAGCGGCGCACATAGCCAGCGCGTGGAAGACGACAGGCCAACTGCTTTGCTGGAAGCCTTCCCACCAGGCGGTTGCCCCAGCCATTGAATCAGGCAGCGGATTCGCCACCGTCAGGATGAAATAGAATACACACCAGCCGGTGACTACTGAGTAATAAAACATGATGGCAGTGGCAACCATACCTACAAAGGCTCCCATCCACCCGAAGTTCTCGCCTGCGATCTTTGCAAAAGTACCTACTACCCCCATCCTGCCCTTTCGACCGAGCGCATACTCGGCAATGATCAGCGGCACACTCCAGACGAACAAGAAGATGGCCCATGCTATCAGAAAGGCTCCGGCCCCCTCCTCTCCTCCATTCTGAGCGGCGATACGGGGAAAGCGCCAGATATTGCCCGTACCTACGGCGATTCCAAGCACGCTCAGTAACATGCCGAGGCGCGTGGAAAAGCGCTGTTCCGTATGAGGCTTCTTATCCATAGGCAGCACTCCAGATCTAACGTGAACGTGTTCTTGTTGCAGCTGCCCCGACCCGGCGCCCCAACAGACTCATTCAGGGTTCAGATACAGGCGGGAACTGACGGCTGAGTCCGGGAGATCGGATGGGTATTCCGGTTTATGCAACCTGTAATGCCGAAAATGGACGTAGTCTGGTACATGAAGATCATAGAACCGACTGAACGGGTTTCCCTGCGCCCCTCCCGGATAGATGCCGTATCCGGTCGGGGGCGTTGTGGAAAAATCGACGACCATACGCCAGCTAGCGCTGTGGGTGGTAAGGCGACCAGCAGCAGGGGAAAGTGTGGCTGTAAAACCTGGATATTCCATTGGTCCCCGCCAGAGCGGACGAAGCGCTTCGCTCCGTGTAAGATGCCGAAAAACAATCTTGTGATGGTCGCCCCAGCGCCAGCTTTCCGCATCCCATCCATACCGGCTCTCCAACGTA
>CBDUBU010000077.1:0-14703 GCA_965365465.1 uncultured Rhodothermaceae bacterium | reverse complement strand
CCCGGACCTGGACGCCCTGGACGCCGTCTACGCCGGCACGTCCGCCGGGGTCATTGCCGCCTATACGGCGCGTATGTACGGCAAAACCGTGCTGCTCGTCGAACCGGGTCGCCATCTCGGCGGCATGACATCGGGGGGTCTGGGCCTGACCGACATCGGCAACAAGTACGCCATCACCGGCCTCTCCCGTGACTTTTACCGAAGGGTGGGCAACGTCTACGGATCGCTGGAGGCCTGGAGGTTCGAGCCACACGTAGCCGAGCAGGTATTCGAGCAGTATGTGGACGAAGCAGGCATCGACGTGCTCTTTTCACGCCGCCTGAAAAGCGTGCAGAAGCAGGGCGCTGAGATCCGGGAAATAACGCTGGCGTACGCCGGAGAACAACCGCACCCGCAAGATGTGGTAGTGCGCGCCCGTATGTTTCTCGACACCTCTTACGAGGGCGACCTGATGGCGCAGGCGGGCGTTTCCTACACGGTGGGGCGGGAAGCGAACAGCGTCTATGGCGAGACGATCAATGGCGTGCAGCTTTTCGGCCGCCATCAGTTTCCGGACGGTGTAGATCCATACGTCATTCCCGGCGACTCCTCCAGCGGCCTGCTGCCCGAAATCAGCGCAGAGACCCTTGCGCCGCGCGGAACCGGAGATCGCAAGGTGCAGACGTACAACTTCCGTATGTGCCTCTGTCAGGACGAGGCCAACCGGCTGCCGCTGCCCCGGCCCGAAGGGTACAACCCGGCCCGTTACGAGTTGCTCCTCCGGCTGCTGGAACGCGCGCCCTGGAAAAACCTGAACGAAGGCGGCTTCAGCATAGACCGGATGCCCAACGGCAAAACGGACTGGAACAACCGGGGCGGCTTCTCGACCGACTACATCGGCAAAAACTGGGACTATCCGGAAGCCGACTATGAAGAACGCGCCCGCATCTGGCAGGAACACACAAACTACCAGCAAGGGCTGATTTATTTCCTGGCCCATGACGAGCGCGTGCCGGAGCACCTGCGCAGGGAGATGCAGACCTGGGGGCTTTGCCGGGATGAATTCCTCGATACCGGAGGCTGGCCGCACCAGTTGTATGTGCGTGAAGCACGCCGGATGATCGGGGCTTATGTGATGACCGAGCACAACGCCACGGGCCGCGTCGTGGCGGAAGATGCGATAGGAATGGCAGCCTACACGATGGATTCACACAATACGCAGCGCCTCGTCGTAAACGGCATGGTGAAAAACGAGGGGAATGTGGAAGTGGGTGGATGGGCAGGAGACGATCTCGGAGGCGCCGTGAAGGTAGATCCATATCCGATCGCCTACGGCACGATCACGCCGAAACCAGAAGAAGCAACCAATCTGCTCGTCCCGGTCGCGCTGTCCGCATCCCACATCGCCTACGGGTCGATCCGTATGGAACCTGTTTTCATGGTGCTGGGGCAATCAGCCGCCGTGGCGGCATCAATGGCGCTGGATGCCGGAACAACCGTTCAGCAGGTAGACCTGCCTGCCTTGCAGCGTGAACTGCAACGCAACCCTCTTGCCGACGGCAGCACGCCAGAGATTCTCATCGACGATCGAAATGAAAGTCGGCTCCAGACCACCGGAAACTGGACGCGCCTCCTCTCGAAACAGGCAGGCGGCATTTACGGCCCTTCCGCGCTCGTTGCGACCGAGGCGGCCTCTGCCCGGTTCCTGCCCGCAGTGGAGCGCGAAGGGGTGTACGCCGTATACCTTTACGGGCCTCGTCTGTTCGAGAGCTACCCTCCTGCCGCCGCCCGCGCTCTCGTAACAATCGCCCATGCAGACGGGGTTGAAACAAAAACCGCTGATTTGCAAGCAAATGCAGGAGACTGGCTTTACCTCGGCTCCTACCGGTTCGAGCCGGGACGCGATGCCTTTGTAGAGGTTTCAGGACAGGGCGACGGCGAATCCCTCGTTGTTGACGCCGTTTTGCTGAAGCCGGAGCAATAGTCTTTGTCAGAAACTGCTGCTTCATCACAGAGCGCCCGGCAGGCCCCCGGCTACTGATCCGCTCTAACGCGCAACCGCCGGGTAACAGGAGATCCTGAACGGATCATCCCGACAACCGAAGCGGCAGCGCCGGGCGCACTCGATGGTGCGTCATGACCTACGGCGCCGGCTCACGCGCTTGGAGGCTGCGCTCAGTACGTCATTGCTTTCAGGTAGTCGTAGCTGGTCTGAATGCTCTGGATCGGATCCTCCGGGTTATCGTGTTCGACGATGTAGTATTCCATCCCGATCTGTTCTGCCCTGTCAAAAATTGCGGCAAAGTCCGTTTTTCCGCTGCCTACCGGAGCCATATCGCCCCCAGGCGTCATGTCCTTTACGTGGCAGAGCCGGAACCGGTCGCCATACTGACTGAAATACGCGATGGGGTCCTTGCCTGCTTTGGCTATCCAGAACAGATCCAATTCCATCTTTACCAGATCCGGGTCCGTCTGCGCAAGCAGCACGTCATATGGAATCTGTCCGTCTGCTTCTTCGAACTCGAAGGCGTGGTTATGGTAAGCCAGCGCCAGCCCTTCCTGCCGGCATTGCGCGCCTGCCGTGTTGAGCACTTCAGCCACTTCCTTGTAGCTGTCGATGGAAGCACGCGCTGCTTCCGGCAGCGCCGGCACGACGATGTACTTCAGGCCCAGCGTCTTTGAGGCTTCCATGACGCTGCTCAGGTTCTCACGGACCTGGTCGTACCCGATGTGGGTGGAAACAGCGGCCAGCCCCAGTTGGTCCAGTAGTTGCCGCACCTGCTCCGGAGTGCGATCATAATAACCCGCAAATTCTACCTGATCGTATCCGATGCCAGCCACCTTCTCCAGCGTCCCTTCGAAGTCGTCCTGCATCAGACTGCGCAACGTGTACAACTGCACGCCAATGTTGCTCAACGTCCGGCTGCCGCCAACGACAGCCGTTGAATCGTTCATCTGCCCGGCAGACGATTCCGGGCTGTCGCCGCAACCTGCATTGAGCAAAACGATCCCTCCGAGCGTAGCGCCGGTGGATGCTTTCAAGAAATTTCTGCGGTTCATCATGGCTTTTTGAAACGGTAAACGATTGTCTCAACGCGAGGCGCTTTTGTTTGCGCCTCCTCAAGGTACTCTTTCTTCCTGCTTCTCGCAACCCGTCTGCTTTGCAGAACCCTACAGATCCTGGTCCAGTCTCGCCAGATAAGCAAGGGCCTCCGGATTGCCGGGCTTGTACTGAAGTGTTTTGTTCCAGGCATAACGCGCTTCCTCCTTCCTGCCGGCGCGGGCGGCTACTACACCCAGATTCATCCATGCATCTACAAAAGTGGAATCCTGTTGGACGATCTCCCTGAACCACTGGCTGGCTGCATCGGGGTTGCCTCGCAGCAGATGGAGCACCGCCACGTTGTTCTGGAATTCCAGGTTCTGCGGATACAAATACAGCGCTACGCGGTATGCGTGCATAGCATCGTTGTACCGACCGGCGCGGCGCAGCATGGAGGCAAGGCCGGCATGAGCGTAGGGGTCGGTAGGCGAGTTTCGCACCTTCGCTTCCATGCTGGTGATTTTCGCCTGCAACGCACGCAGTTTCTCACTGCGTTCAAGCATTTCCTTTCCTTCCTCCTGCCTGCCGAGACGAATCATTGCCTGGCCGAGGTTGTACAGCGCCCCATGGTGCCAGGGCCATTCCTTTGCAACGACCGCCAGATGCCGGAGGGCTTCTTCGTTCTGACCTTGTTTTACCAGTAGGGAGCCGACGCGGTAGTATGCCTCCACGTCGTTCTGGTTTAACGCAAGGGCCTGTTGCGCGTGTTGGAGCGCAAGCCCAAAATTTCCTTCATCCTCCAGGATTTGCGCCATACTCACGTGCGCTGCGGCATACGTGCTGTCCAGCGCAATAGCCTTGTCGAGCGCGTATTTTGCGCTGTCATTCACGCCCAGTTCCTGATACGCTCTGCCGATTCCTCTCCACGGGCCGGCATCCGGGTTCTTCTCCAACTCCTTCTCGTAGTAAGCGATGGCTTTGCTGTATTCGTTCCGGCGAAAGGCATTGTTGCCGAGGTTATGCCAGAGCCCTCGATAATCAGGGTCCAGTTCAGCAACCCTTCTGTACGCCGAATCCGCTTTCTCGATGAGCGCAAGTTCCGAGTAGATGCGCCCTCTCAGAAAAGGGACTCCCGGAGCATTTGGCGCGTGCTGCTCGGCGCTGTCGGCCAGGGCAAGCGCGGCCTCGAATTCATGCTGCTGTAAGGCGTTGCTGCCAGCCGCAAGCAGCGTTCGCGTCGTCTGGTCCATAAAAACGGGCGCCGGCTCCGGCTCCTGTTTTTTGCATCCAGCCGTTGAAATTATTGCCGCCGTAATGAGGAGAAGCAGAACGTTCTTTACCGAACGCTCACCGCCTCCAGGGCACGCTGTGAGATAAGTTGTTTTCATAGTACGAAAGGAGTTTCAAACGAGGCGCCCCTATGCTTTCGGAATCAGCAGCGCGTGTTTTTTCATGCTACCATCCTGCCGTCTCTACACGCTTTGGAAAAGGCCGGATCTCTCCTGCTCCTTCCTCCAGCAGTATCTCCTGATCACCCCGCACGTCGCTGAAGCGCTCCACGAGACCGCTCGGCCAGTACACGACCAGCGAGTCCAGGCGCGTCGCGGCGCCCAGACCGAACGTAGCTGCTTTCTCGGAGGCTGAAAGGTAACTCACGGCTGTCCTGATACGCCGCATCTGACGCAGGCCGTTCGCATAGGCAACCAGTTGGGTTCCGATCCCGTCCCGGTTGCTCTCGACGCCTTTCGTGTAAACGCGCAAGAAATGAGCGCCGTTGTTCAAGTCATTGCGCCACAGATGTACAGGTCCGTCATTCTCTGTAATCAGAACGTCCAGGTCGCCGTCCCGGTCATAATCGGCGTAGGCAGAGCCGCGTGCAACGATATTCTTCAGAAGCACGCCTCCTGTCTCCGGCGCCTTGTCTTCAAACGTTCCATCTCCCGGATTGATGAAAAGATGGGGCGCTTCAGCGTAGGAGATGCCCTGTTGCGTCGTCTCAACCTGAGGTTGCACATGCCCGTTGGCTGCAAAAAAATCCAGATCGCCATCGAGATCAACGTCGAACAGGAAAACACCGAAGGTCAAGGTCATCAGGCTGGTGCGACCGATCCGGGAAACCGCAGCGCGGTCGATGAACAGATCGTTTCCGATGTGCCGCCACACACCGATCATTTCTTTGGAGAAATTGCCGACCACGATGGTTTCTTCCCCGGTGCTGTCTACCACCCCGGCATCCACCCCCATGCCGGCCCGCGCCTTCCCGTGCTCGTCATAGGCTACTCCACTTACAGCCCCGATCTCCGTGAAGGAGCCGTCGCCGTTATTCTTGTACAACAGGTTCGGCTGCGTATCGTTCGTTACGATCAGATCCGGCCAGCCGTCCCGGTTAAAGTCAAACTCGGTTACGCCGAGCGATTTTCCGGGCGCGGGCAGAAATCCTGCTTCCTGCGTCCTGTCTGAAAACGTGCCGTCGCCGTTGTTGTGGTAAAAACGGCCCGGCAGCCCTTCGTACGCCTCTGGTGTGCAATATCCCTTGTTCTTGCTATCGAGCGAGCAGTAGAGGTCCGTTTCAGGCGTCCACTTGACATAGTTCCCAACATACAGATCGAGCCATCCGTCCCGGTCTGCATCAAAAAAGGCGGCCGACGAACTCCACGCCCAGTCGCCTGCCACCCCTGCGGTTTTACCCACTTCCGTAAAAACGCCGTTGTCGTTTCGGAAAAGCTGGTTTTCTCCGATGGTAGAGAAATAAAAGTCTTCATCGCCGTCATTATCGTAGTCGCCTACCCCGATTCCGATCCCATAGGTATCCAGTCTGTCGAGACCCGCTTCTTGCGACTGAAGCGTGAACGTGCCGTCACCGTTGTTGCGGTAGAGCGACAAAACGCGCTCCAGTTTCTGCGGACTCTGCGGCCAGACACCGCCGCCCACCAGCAGAATGTCGGCCCATCCATCGCCGTTGTAGTCGATGAAACCTCCCCCCGATCCCATCGATTCGGGAAACCAGGTCTCCCCGAAAGCTCCGGTAACATGGCGAAAATCTCCCAGCCCTGCCTGCTCCGTCACGTCCGTGAACGCAAGTCCGCTATTCGAGCCGGAGGCTCCCGCCTCTGCGCCCTGTTCTGCGGCCTCCCCTCCATTGCAGCCTGATAAGACCACAGCCGCCGGCAATATGCATAAACACAAGATCCGTCCTATCAGGCGACAGATTGAGGACCTGGTTCGAGGCGCACAATGCCCTTCCACAGAGCGTATCGGAAAAAGAAATCTCATTGATGAACCGTCTTCGTATAACCAGCATTCAGCCACATTATCTCCTGTCCGGCAGCCGCGCCAGATACGTCCTTGCTTCCGGGTGGCCGGGCTGAAACTTCAAGGCGCGGTTCCAGGCTTCGCGGGCTTTTTGATACTGACCGGACTGGGCAAAAGCCACTCCCAGGTTTAACCACACATCGGCGAACGTCGAATCTTGCGCCAGAATCCCGTAATAGCGGTTGATGGCGCCGGTGGTATCCCCACGCGCCATTGCCAGATTCGCCATGTCGTTCTGGAGGTTCAGATCGGAGGGTTTCAGATAGGCTGCTACGCTGAATGCCTGCTGTGCTTCGTCGAGGCGACCGGCGTAGAGCATGATGTCTGCCAGGTTGAGCCAGCGATCCACACGATCCGGCTGCTGATAGGCTGCCGCCTGCGCTTCGGCGATCTTTGCGCCCAGGTTTTCGAGGGTATCTGCACGACTGAGGTAGTACCCTGCTTTTCCCTGTTCCCCAAGACGCAAATAGGCTTGCCCCATGTTGTAATTGGCCCCATGATGCGAAGGCTGCTCGGCAATCACACTCATCAGCAGGTTCAGCGCTTCCTCTGGCCTGCCGTTGCGCACCAGCAACGAACCGAACAGGTAACGGTGATCCATCGTTTCCGGGGCCAGTTCAAAGGCTCTCTGTGCGTGCTGAAGCGCTTCGTCCATCTCACCGGCATCCTCGTGCCATTCGGCCAGCCAGGCATGACCGGTCGCGTTCAGGCTGTCCGCAGCCAGGGCTTCTTCATAGGCCCATCGCGCACTATCGAGGACGCCCAGCTTGTCATAGGCTCGTCCCAACTGCAAGTTGACGGTGGGAAGCGACTGCTCATCAACATCGCGGAAATAAGCCTTTATCGGCGCCGGCGAACCGAGCATCAGTTCTTTCTCACGCTCATACATCTCCACGGCCCGGCGGTACTGTCCCTGCAAAAAGGCGACGTTTCCCAGCTTGTACCATGCGGCCCGGTATTGCGTGTCATTTTCCAGCACGTTTTCAAACGCCTGCTGCGCCTGTTCAAAGTCATTCAGTTCTGTGTAAATGGAACCGCGCAGAAAGTATACGTCCGGCAGGTCGGGCGCGAGCCGTTCGGCGCTGTCAAGGAGCGCAAGCGCTGCACGATGTTCACCTTTGTCTTCAAGGATCTTTGCCTCTTCCAGAAAAGAAGCAACTTCCGGGCTGACTTCGCGCTGCCTCAAAACTGCTGCGCCGGGCGTAGCTGTTTCTCCACGGCAGCCGTGAAGAAAGGGGATGAGCAGGATGACTGCGGCTCCAAACCGGAGCGCTGTTGCCTTAAAGCTTGACATATCAGCGTGTCTGTATCGAACGTATCTTTTTATTTCTGCGCCTCCTGCCCTCATAACTCCTTTCTGCTCACGGTGATCGCTGCGCATCAGCTATCCGGGAAGCTTGCCCGGCGCCTTCCTGCTGAAGTTTGCCTGTTCCTTCTCGTATCCATACCTGCTGGTTCGCCTCCAGACCGGCGAAAGCATCTGTATGCCCGCTCGGCCAGTAAACCAGCAGTGAGTCCAGGCCAGAAGCGCCATCAAGCCCGAAGGTAATCGGCAGTTCAGACTGTGACAGAAAACTCGACCCTGTACGAACCCGGCGCGTCATGCGGTTTTCGCCCACCACGGCTACGATCTGTGCTCCCAGCGCATCGCGGTTGCTTTCGGCTCC
This sequence comes from uncultured Rhodothermaceae bacterium, assembly GCA_965365465.1. Taxonomy (GTDB): domain Bacteria; phylum Bacteroidota; class Rhodothermia; order Rhodothermales; family DASSAV01; genus CBDUBU01. The sequence goes on along the minus strand of CBDUBU010000077.1, from coordinate 6,702 downwards.
TTCCAGCCGTACGCGCAGGAAGCTCACGTCGCCGGGCCTCCTGCGCCCGTTGATGATCTCATTTCTCCAGAGCCGCACAGGCCCTCCGTTCTCGGTGAGCAAGAGGTCCAGATCGCCGTCCCGGTCGTAATCTGCATAAGCTACCCCACGCGCTACGATCCTGTCGGTGAAAGCGCCTTCGAGGCTGCCGCTCACGTCCACGAACCGCCCATCCCGCTGGTTCATGAACAACTGCTGCTGCTGCCGGTAGGTAATGCCATCCTGCAACTTCTCCACCTCTTCTGCAATATGGCCGTTCGCCGCGAACAGGTCCAGATAGCCGTCCAGATCCGCATCGAACAGCACGAGGCCAAAGGTAAGCGTCATCAGGCTAGCCTGCCCCACACGGGAAACGGCGGCCCGGTCGACGAATAACCCGTTGCCCACATACCGAAAGACGCCGATCATTTCCGTCGCAAAGTGCCCGATGAAAATGGACGTATGACCGCTGTTGTCCACGTCTGCTGCATCGATTCCCATCCCGGCCCGCGCCTTGCCGTTCTCGTCGAACGCTACCCCGCTGACAACGCTCTTTTCGGTGAAGGAGCCATCGCCGTTGTTCTCGAAGAGCAGATTGCGTTCCGTGTCGTTTGCGACAATGAGATCCGACCAACCATCCTCATTGAAGTCCATTTCCGCAACGCCGAGGGTCTTGCCGGGAGAAGGAAGCAAACCTGCCGTTTCCGTCTGATCCGTAAACGTGCCGTTGCCGTTGTTGTGGTAATACCGGCCCGGAAGACCCACATAGGCCTGCGGGGTGCAGTAGGATTTCGTCGCGCCGTCCATCGTACACCACAGATCATGGTCCGGCCCCCATACCACATAGTTTCCAACATACAGGTCTACCCAACCGTCCCGATCAGCGTCGAAAAACAGGACTGATGTGCTCCATTCCTTTTCCCCGGCAAACCCTGCCGGGCGTCCGACTTCTGTGAAGACACCTCCGTCATTCCGGAAAAGCAGGTTCTCATACAGCGTGCTGACGAAAAGGTCCTGGTCGCCATCATTGTCGTAGTCTGCCGCAGCCAACCCCAGCCCATAGGTAGAAATACGATCCAGCCCGGCCTCCCCGGTTCTTCGGGTAAAGGTCCCATCACCATTGTTGCGGTACAGTTCCAGCGCCGGCGGCGCTGGATCATTCCGTTCCGGCCAGACGCCTCCGCCCACAATGACCACATCCTGCCACCCATCCCCGTCGTAGTCGATGAAGCCTGCGCCGGAACCCATCGTTTCCGGAAACCATTTCTCCCCGAAGGCTCCTGTGGCGTGCAAAAAGCCTCCGAGTCCTGCGTCGCCGGTTACATCGGTAAAAGCCACCTTCGCCTCCGGTCCTCCCCTTTCTGCTTCCTGCTCCAGCGCATCCGGCCCTTGGCAGCCTGTCAGGAGACCACCGGTTGCCAGTGTAAATACCGTAGCTAACCGTATTATCGGCCTCATGTGCCTCCCACGTTCAGCGCCGCAGGCCGTACAGGACTCGCCCGACTTTTCAATGGCCCGGCGCCTTAACCAAACGCCTGCATATGGCTCAAACATCATACGCAATCCTGAGACAACGTAACCCGGCGATCCCCGACCCGGAAACCAATCGCGGCCCTTCTTCTGCCGTGAAAAGGCATTCAGTGTGTGGACAAACCAACGATTCAAGTTATTTATGTTCCTTAATCTTCACAAGGTTCAAGGCAGTTCCGAAAAGAGGGAGCACGGTTCGCTTCTACGAAAAAGACCGCCGCAATGCGCGTTGAAGCGCTGCGGCGGTCTTGTGGAATCACGCTTGCCAACCCCGTATCCGTTTCAGGGGCATCGCAGGTGAAAGCTCCTCTTTGAGCGAGATACCCTACCGTTCCGTTCAGAACGAAAGGTGAAGCGCAACCCGGTGAACGACATCGAATACCCCGAAATCGCTGTATGAGTAATCAGCGCCGATCCCGAAGCTGCCCACTGACTGCTGCAAACCAACGCCCAGGTTAACGCCCTGTTCATCCGTCGGGAACACATAGCCTGCCCGGATTGCCAGCGTATTGTAGAACATATACTCGCCGCCGACCCTGAGCTGCTCGGCAAAGTCGCGCGGGCGCTCAGCGTCCACGGCAACACGCAGGGAGTGCATGTTGCGATCCATGCTGGTCAGGTCGATCATATCCATCGACAGACCAATTCGGAAGGTCAAGGGCAGCTCGAAGTTCTCTTCTTCATATTGCAACTCACGGGAGAAGTTGCGGGCGCTCATCGCAAAGTTGAGGCTGCGGAAACCAGTGCGGTAGAGCACACCGAAGTCGACGGCTACGGTGCTCATGTCGTTCTTCTTGGTTTCGTACCCGCCGGATGTGCTGCGAAGCACGCCGCTGTCCAGATCCTGCTGCGCGTATTTCACGACCCCGCCTACTGAGAACCGATCCGTCAGCGCACGTGCATAACCGAGACCGATTGAGAGGGCGGAAGGACTCGGGTTGGAAAGTCCAGCCTCCCCGTATTCGAGGTAGCCGCGTTCGTTATCAAAGCGGAGCGTCCCGATGATGTCGCCGTAGCTCACGGTCTCTAGAGACAAGCCGAACACACCATAAGCTCCGTTCATCGGGCTTATGGCAACGCTAGCAATGTTGTACTTGATGTCTGCAATCCACTGTGTCTGCCCGGCTACCACATCGAATGTGCTGTTCAACCGGGCCATGCCGGCCGGGTTGTAGAACATGGAAATGGCGGAGTTGGACTCCACAGCGGTCAGGGCGTCCGCCATGGCGGCGGCGCGGGGGCTGACCGGGACGCTGAGAAACTTGAACCCGGTCTGGGCCAGTTTCTCCGTTTTTACGTCATCCCCGATGGTTCCTTGCGCTTTCGTATCCGGCGAAACCAGAAGCGCCAGCGACAGGGTGAATAAAGCCGTAGCAAAAATCCTTTTCATAAGAGCACCGTTTGTTATTGAGGGTCCAGCGGCTCAAGCCGCCTCCCTCTTGCACTCGACACGCGGAGGGTTACCGGTTGAAGCAGCCTGGAGGGGAAGATGAGAAAAAAGCTTGCCGCTCTGTTCGCACCTTCCCTCTCCGGCGCACGCTCCACCCCTAGCGAACGATGATAAACTTCTGAATGACCTGCTGGCCGAACTCGGAACTGCTGTCGTCCTTGTTCTCGATGACGGCCAGGTAGAGACCACTCACGATGAGCTGGCGTGAGGACGTTGTCAGATCCCAGAATTCATCGCCGCTGCCATCGGTATGCTCAATCGTGTCAACGAGCTCACCGAGTTCGGTGTAGATCTTGATCGTTGCCGTTCCGGGCAACCCGTAGAAGGCCAGCTTATCCTGCTTGTCCCCGAACCGCACCTCCGGGTCGGACGAGATGTTGTAGGGGTTTGGCACGATGCGAACGCCGGAAAGCTGCGGACCAGGCGAGCGGCGCAGGAACGCCGGCTCGTAGGTCTGTGTGTAGTAGCGGTTGCTCTTGAAAATAACCCCGGTGGGAGTCAGCCCGGTCGGGTCTGTGTTCTCACTTCCTACCGCCTGGAGGTAGTAGAAGTAGGAAAGACCGCGCTGCACCGTGTTGTCCGTGAACGAGCGGGCGCTGCCCGGCAATGCCTGGATCATTTTGTAGGCGCGTGCGCTGTCCGGCACACCGAGGCCGTTCTCGACTTTCAACGACGTTATAACACCGTTGTAGTCTTTTTCCGCCCGCCAGATTTCCCACCCGTTCGGAGGGTCAGGCTCTCCGGCATAGGTGGTCCACGCCAGCGAGATCTGGTCCGTACCAGAGGTCACCTCAAACGTCTGGGGCGGCATGGGAGGTTGAGGGACATTGCCGCCTGATTGGTAATTCGCCCTGGCGCGGCGGAACATCTGGAACAGCGAGTCACGGGCGGTCATCACCCACCGGTTCTTTACCATGTTCTCGTCGGCCTCGATCGTCCCGTTGCCGTTCGCATCGAAGGCGATCTTCAGGCTGTCGTTCGCGCCGGAAAGCTTGTACCGGCGCCCGATGGTCCAGGCAGCTTCGTCGGTCAAGCCGGCCACGCCTTCGGCCACCACGATTTTGACTTCGTCACCAGGATTCATCTGGTACGGCCCGTACCCGTTTACAAATCCCCAGCCGCCGGCCTTGCCAAGCGATGGGTCGCCGGTCGTGGAGACGAAGTTTTTATCCGGTTCGATGAGATAGGCGTGATGCGGCCACGTGCGGGGGTTGGCCCCTACCGGAGCTATAGCGCTCAGTTCCGATCCGCGCTCGATCCACTGGCGCTCGAACTCCATCTTGGCAATGTTATTGTGGTCGCTTCCGGTCGTAATGTCCGACCAGTCGCTGTCCAGATAGGTCATTGTGTGCGGCTGGGCCGGATCATCCGGCGAGGTCGCGCCTGCCGGGTGCGCCGCCTGATCCGCATGTAGCACAATCTGACCTGCCATCGTGGCGGCGCCAAGACGGCCAAGCGTGTCATCGGACACCGAGTTCCACTGGTGGTTGTACCACATCGGGTTGCCCAGCGTGTTAAACGCTTTTCCTGAGACAAAACCAATCCAGGAGAACTGGGCGCGGAAGTCTACGCCGTAATCTTCATTCCCGTCGCCCACAGCATCGTTCATGGTATGCTGTCCCCAGGCCATGCCGCCGCTGCTGTTGTCCCATGATCCGGAGGGCGCATTGATCTTTGGACGGTCCATGAACACGAAGTAAACATCCTGAAGCGTCTGGTTTGGCAGCTCGACCTCCGCATCATCATCTACGTTGCCCGTATTGGTGAAGGTGTACTCGATGATGTGATAATTATCGTGGTAATCGTTGCTCCATTGCTGCGCAAAGCGGTTCACCGTTACACCGATGGACGTATTGATTACGTTGTCCACCAACCGATCCGCCTTGATCGCGGGATCGACCCGGTCGACAATGACAGGACGGTTAAACGTCTCGAATCCATCCACCCTGATTACAGGAGGCTCAAAGCGAGCCACCAGATCATGTTTCTGGTCGAATACCTCTCCAAGCCCGAGGATGCGGGGGCCGATGTGTGAGTTACGTACGGTGTACTGTTTTCCTGTCTCGTCCGTAAAGTTTTTGGCGCTCACCCACAAGCCTTTCCAGTGGCTGTATGCAACGCCGGGGCGAATGCCGGGATATTGCCAGCCCTCTACGAGGTTTTCCGGCTCAGCGCCGCCGGACAGGTATGGATGGTGCATCCTGCCGACCGCGAGCCATTTCGTGGACCATTGCGCCTGCACGTCAGCCGTTCCGCCCAGCATGAGCAGAAAGGCAAACGCCAGCGCCGTTATTCTGATTACCTGCCTCTGGCAGTAAGTGAAGGTCATAAGATTCTTTTGCTAAAGAGATGAGGGGAGGTCTTTAACCAGCAGATCGGGCCTGTTCCGTCTTGTGTAAGCGACATCTTCGGAGAGAAGGGAAAGCTGCGAGAACTTCACGCCTACACTATCCCATCCTCTCCGAAGGATGCCCTTCACCATCTGAGACAGATCAGAACGAAAGCCTCAATCCGAAGAAAATGTTGCGCGGATTCAGGAAGGTGTGGTACACCTCGTTCGGCATATCGATATAGGCTTTGTCATCCAGCACCTTGTCGACTCTGCTCTGATCCGCCGGGGTAAAGGCGCCGCCCTTGAACTCGTAGTACTTCTGGTCTCCGGTGGTGTAATACAACGCGCGGCTGCTGCCGGTCTCCGGCAGGCTCTCTACGATTTCAATCGGCGTAAATGCCACGCCCGGCTTGCGGTAGTCGCCTGGCTGGTCGTTGCCGGGGATGTAGGGATACGGAGATCCCGCTTCGAGATCGTCGAAGATGTCACCCGGCATATGCAACGACTTCATGTAGTATTCGAAGTCCTTGTCGCCTTCCGTGGTGCTCCAGCGATGCATGTGCCGGATGTTCAGCACGTTCGTGAGGTCCACGAAGAACTGTGCATCTCCCATGCCGGCAATGCGGAAGTTTTTCGCCAGGCGCATATCCAGGTTGTAGAAGTCTCTCCAGTTCGTGTTGTTCTGGAGGCCCTTAACCGGGCTGCGACCGCCCACCAGTTGCTGGCCCGTCCAGGTCAGCAGCGAGCCTTTGCGCCACTCACCCAGGAAGTTGACGCGCCAGTCGCCCAGGATGTTGGCCCCGGCCACTTCCGGCCCGAAGTTTTCCGGAACGATAAACTCCAGGTTGAAGCGTGCGAACGGCTCCGGAATCGGCGTGTTCTGGTAGTGGTCGGTTGTCGTCAGCAGGTACTGACGCTGGCGAACGCGGTTCTGGAAGAGGTTGGACAACCCGAAGTTGCCGTTTTTCCAGGCCAGATACGTGTAGTTGACGAAACCGCGCAGCCACTTGCCGCGGGTCTTGCTGAGCGTGATCTCGAAGCCGCGCACGTCGCCGTAGTTCCACGGGCGGTCTTGCGTGTAGCGCACTTCGCTGTCGATGCTCTCGAAGTACACGCCGCGCGGCTGGTTCGAGAGGTCGCGGTAGTAACCGGCCAGACGGAGGTGGAACTGATCGAGGATGTTCTGCTCGTAGCCGAGTTCGTAGCTCACCGTCTTCGGCATCGGCATGTTCGGGTTGCCGATGAAGTTGACGGCGCCGGTGTTGATCCGCTCGATGGTAAACAGGCTGTACGGCTGGAGCATGTTGCGGAAATGCCCGTAGTTGAAATACAGCTTGCTGTTCTCGGTGATCGGGAACGACACACCCAGGCG
>CBDUBU010000076.1:0-14709 GCA_965365465.1 uncultured Rhodothermaceae bacterium | reverse complement strand
ATTGCAGGCGTTCTCGTTGGCTAGCGAGCAGTCCGCCCTGTCACTCGCCTCCTACTGAAAATAAAGAAGAAGATGGCTGAATGGTTTGCGGGCCTGAGTCCGCTGGTCCAGTCGTTGCTGGCAGGTATTTTTACCTGGGGAGTCACTGCGCTCGGTGCGGCGCTGGTTTTTCTGTTCCGGAGCATCAACCGTACGTTGCTCGACGTGATGATGGGGTTTGCAGCCGGCGTCATGATTGCGGCCAGCTTCTGGTCGCTCCTGGCCCCCTCTATCGAGATGGCCGAGGCGCAGGGCCTTCCGGCATGGCTCCCTGCTCTGATTGGTTTTCTTCTAGGCGGCATTTTTCTGCGTCTTGCTGACTACCTCCTGCCTCACCTTCATATCGGCGCGGAAACATCGCAGGCGGAAGGCATTCATACAACCTGGAAAAGATCGACTTTGCTCGTGCTTGCCATAACCTTGCACAACATCCCCGAAGGACTGGCAGTGGGGGTCGCCTTCGGAGCCGTTGCAACAGGGATACACGCTCCGGAAACCGCTTCCCTTGCAGGAGCCATCACACTGGCGCTGGGCATCGGTTTGCAGAACTTTCCCGAAGGAATCTCCGTTGCATTTCCACTGCGGGGCGAAGGCATATCGCGGTTTAAAAGTTTCTGGTACGGTCAACTCTCCGGCCTGGTTGAGCCGATCTCTGCGGTCATCGGAGCAGCAGCCGTCACCATAATGACCCCGATCCTCCCGTATGCGCTTGCCTTTGCTGCCGGAGCAATGATTTTTGTAGTAATCGAAGAACTTATCCCGGAGTCACAACAAGGTGGAAACACGGATCTGGCAACCATTGGCGCCATGATGGGGTTTGTCATTATGATGGTAATGGATGTTGCCCTCGGATAGACCAAGATTTTTCAGGCACGCATTCATCATTGTGCCTGACTCGCGTGTATTTAACAGTGAACTTGTACTGTAATGATTTTAAAGACGGAGAATGCGAGTTTGGCTCCGGAGAGTGCGTTTGCCCGATGGAGTCTAAGACTGAGGGCTTCGGACACCGGCGCGTTCACTGAAGTGTTTCAAGCTACCCACGCCCCCCTACTTCGGTATGCCTGGAGATTCATGGGAAGTGAAGATGCAGCACAAGATGTCGTGCAGGATGTCTTCCTGAAGCTCTGGCAGGTGCGTGAAACGTTGGACGCTGAACGCTCCCTGAAGGCTTTGCTGTACAGAATGGTTCGCAATGTAGCGCTCAATTACAACCGCGCAGCGCAACATTATGAATCCTCAGCCCCCGAGGCAGACCAGTGGAATGATGAGGATGAGCCGGCAAGCGACCAGCGTGTTGAAGCTGCGCTGCTTGCTGAGCGTCTGCAAGCCTGGGTTGCTGAAATGCCTGAGCGCCGCCGCGAGGCATTTATGCTCAGTCGCTTTCATGGTTTCAGCCATGAGGAAATAGCTCAGATTATGGACTTGACGCCGCGTACGGTAAATACACACATCGTGCTGGCTTTGAAGCACCTGCGCGAACGCCTGGGTGCTCTTGAAACTGAACACACAGTATGAAAAACAAACGATTCATCCAATCCGGTGTGGACGGCAGGGGCAGCCCCCCCTCCGAGCCTGCTGCCTTGCCTCCTGATGTTCTGGAGGCTATTGCACAAGAGGAAGCGGATGAACAGGCGCATTTGATGCGTACCTGGCAAACCGCCGACCTCCTGTTGAAGGCTGAACCTTCCGATGAAGTGTTTGAGCGCATGGGAGCAAACATCTGGGCGAACCTCCAGCGCGAGATCAATACCTCCACGCCGCCTTCTCCTTTGCGCCTTGTAAAGCCTCAGATGGTGTACTGGACGGCCATTGCTGCCAGTATCGTTATTTTGATCGGCATCGGCCTTACCCTGGCGCTCCGCCCGGTTTCCGTCATGGCTCCTCTGGGAGAAGTAGCCGGCGTTCAACTACCGGATGGGTCTACTGTTGAACTCAACAGCGGCTCCGCCCTCACCTATTCACGATTCTTTAACTGGCGTCAGGTTCGCGCCGTTGAACTGGATGGAGAGGCTTTCTTCAGCGTTGAAAAGAGCGGCTCGCCCTTCGTCGTTCAGACCTTCAATGCGCGGGTGACGGTGCTTGGAACAAGGTTCAATGTTCGTGCATGGCAGGAAGAACGCTCTCCCGCTACAAAGGTAACCCTCGAATCAGGGGCGGTAAAGCTGGCATCATCTGCCTCGCAAGCCCAGGCAGTGACGCTAAAGCCGGGCGAATCCAGTCAACTCAGCGCAGGCGCTTTATCACCTACGACTCCTGCGCCAGGCAATATTGACTATGCCCTTGCGTGGCGATCCGGGAAGTTCTTTTTAGTCAATCAGCCGCTTGAGGTAATTCTTTCCGAGGTGGAACACCGTTTTGGCGTTCAGATAAAGGTTTCTCCGGAATACCTGTATCTGCTGGAAGAATCCCTTTCCTACATCAATGAGAATCCGGAGAGTGCTGCCTCAGTTCTTAACGACCTGAGCGGCGGCTATAATCGCTATCAGTTCAGGAGCATCCCCGGCGGCTTTGAGCTATACGAGGCCGGTTCCAGGTAAGCAATTCCATATTTAGGCCATGCTTTGGGTGTTGCGTGGTCTGCAGGTCTGATTGCAGGCAGGGGAGCGCGACGGCTTCCCTGCCTGCTTTTTTCTATTTCATGCGTCCCCTCACCACATCTGCTTTATTCTGGTTTTATTTTGAAAGGTCTTTACACTGTCCCTTCTATTTGACTTGGCAATTAGCATTGAGGGGTGTAATTTGGTCGCCCGTAATGGGTAGAAGCGTAGAATCTTCAAGTGGTTAGCTTACGCTTTGTCCAGGTTGATTTTGCAGCGGCGCAGGACCTTGTTTGATTAGCGCCGGCCTGAGAGCATTTCGCATTTATCAGAGACAACCGTCTTATAACCCTGCGACGAGTCTTCAACATAGTAACGTCCAGATATCCAGTTATAAGGACGTTTGCTGTTCTGATCACAGGCGCCTTCTGCGCTTTGATTCCAGTATACTCGTCTTACGCTCAACAGGGAGAAAACAGGCTGAACAGCAATGATCGTCGCCCGCTTGGCGAAGTGCTTATTGAGTTCCAGGCATCTGTTCACATTGACTTACTGTGGGACCCTGACCTGGTTGCAAACGAGTATACCAGCTTCATCCTTCGGCCTGGCCCTCCGGAGGCGCTCTTGCGGGAGTTGCTTCAAGGCACACGCCTCGAATTTCACCGGCTGCGCTCAGGAACCTATGTCCTGACGCCTGCCCGCACGTTGATTCCGGCTCCGGGTAGTGTTGGAGGTGTGGTGCTGGACCAGACCACCGGAGAACCTTTACCTTTCGCTCATGTGCTGCTTGCTGATGTTTCCTCCGGCACAGCGACCGATGCGACCGGTCTTTTCAATTTTGCCCAGATTCGGCCCGGCCGCTATCGCATCATGGCTACCTATCTTGGCTATGGGGTTCAGACCGACACCGTGCAGGTCAGACCGGCAGAACATACCGAACTTAAGATCTCGCTGGAGCCTGTTTCGCTGTACATTGCGCCACTGATCGTGGAAGACACCCGCAGCGTGAAAGACCAGGATGCTGCAAGCGAACTCTGGTACAACAACACGTCTGGTTTCAGACATACGCTTGCAGAGACCGACCTGCTGCGTGGGCTTAACCAGTTGATGGGGGTCCAGGTTGGCGATGCTATGGCGGACGTACACGTTCAGGGAGGGGAGTCCGGAGAGCATCAATTCCGCCTTGATGGGGTCCCGCTGTTTGAGCCGGTCCACCTCCGGGGTTTGCTGGGAGCTTTTAACCCGTTTGCGCTTCAGAAAATCACTCTTTACAAAGCCGGATTCGGCGCGCCACAGGGCAGCCATCTTTCAGGAGTAATTGCCGCAGAGCACGCGCTCGGACGCGCTGATGGATATACGATGGATGTCCAGGTGGACCCGCTAAGCTTCAACGGACGTTTTCAAGCTGAGATCGGCAACCCTGATGGCGTATCCGGACAGTTTATGACGGCGATCCGGACAGGGATATGGGGCGTCTACCCGTCTCATCTCTATTCGCCGCTTTACAACCTTCTCCGCGAATGGAATACGCCGGATCTGTTTCTTTTGCGATTTTCAGCGCTGGCGCAGAAAGACAGAATCCAGCTTGATCCAGTGACAGCGGGGTTACTGGATACACTGCTTATTCCTATCAATGACCCCGAATTTGGATTCAATGATTTTCATGCCGCCGCACGCCTCCGCCTGAGTGCAGGCCGCAGCATCTACGCTTCCGCCTATCGCGGATGGAATCAGATCAATGGAAACCAGATCTCTGTGTCGCTGGGTGATCCCGACCAGGCTCCGAGGCAAAACGTTGATGCCGTAGCCGGAAGCGCAGACAGCGACAGTTCGGGGGTTCCTAGCCGTGATAACTATCAGTGGGTGAACTCCCTGGGCCAGATCCGTTATTCAAGCCTCCTGGGATCTCGCGCCTTTTATAGCATAAAACTTCGAGGCAGTCAGTATCTCCTTACACACGGTTACAATGCTCCTGTCGGATCCACTGTCGTTTATCCGACACCGGACGGCCCAATCCCCCTTCGTCAGATAAAAGATTTGAAACCAACAGACGATGGCAACCGGATTCGTGAGGTGGCGCTGGAATCAACGCTGGATTTCTCTCCGGGAAAAAACCACTATGTTCAATTAGGTGTCGAAGCAGCCGGAACGGAGCACCGCTTCAGCATCGAAGATGTCTCCTATGTTCCAATTTTCCTGGCCGCCTCCGGCTGGCGCCTTGCTTTTATGGGTGAAGAAAAAACCACCCTGGGTGAGCATATTACCATGCGACTAGGATCGCGTGCAACGATCCTTTCGCAGCAAGGGACTTTCTATGCAGAGCCCCGCTTTGAAATTCAGTACGATCAGAACAGCGGTTCGCTGGGAACATGGTCTTTGCAAGGAGCAGCGGGGCTGTATCGTCAGTTTGTCAACCAGTTCAGCGTCAGCAGCTTTAGTCCGAGTGCGCTGCTTTCTTCCATCCGCTTCTGGCTCCCGGTCGACTCCACGGTGCGCCCTCCCAAAGCTTATCATGTAGCGGGAGCCTTGCGCTGGAATCCCTCTGGTTCATGGGATTTGAGACTGGAAACCTATTACAAGAAGCAAACCCACCTCCTCGACATTGACTATCAAGCCCTCTGGGAGCTTGCAGACGAACCCGGCGACTCGACAGCCAGGGTTCAATCAGCTTTTCTGAGCAATGAAAAAGGATATTCCTACGGCGGCGCATTGAAGATAGAGCGAATGGGTCCTCAAACGCGGATGCTCGCCCGTTACGAATACAGCAAGGCCATGCGAACGCGAAATATGCTTCGCAGATACAGTGAGGAAGTAAATTCAGGGGCCTACTCCGAATCGCAACAGGTTTCTCTGCCGAAGTATGAGCCTGTGCCATGGGGAGAGCCGCACCGGCTGGAACTTGCACTGGACTGGATACCCAGCCCACAATTTACGATGACGGTGCGCTGGCATGGGGCATGGGGCCGAACGTGGGCTTTCAGACAGGCATACTACGACTATATACCTGCGACTACCCTTACACAGGACCCGGTGTACGGTCCCTATGACTTCCGAAAGCCTTACGATCACAAACTGAAGCCATTCTATCAACTGGACATGGGTATGGCTTATACCCATGTCCTCGGCCCGGCGGCGCTGCAAGTACGTGTGGATGTATTAAATGCGCTCAATCGAGCCAATGAAGCCGATTGGAGGCTTGAAATCGATCCGGAGAAAACATCAAGCAGCACAGGAAGCGAAACGCCGACCCCCAAAATCATACCTCGTACACTCCTTCCACGAATGCCCTCTGTCGCACTTCGCCTGCGATGGTAGCAATGACTCCTTCCTGACTGATATGGCACGTTTTTTCTGCCATGTTCATCATTTAGGCAAGTTTGCGTGTATTAACATTATCACCCTCGATTATGATTCGCGGATAACTGAGCGCACAGCGACCATCCCAGCACACACATGAAGTACCCGTTTGCGGCTACAGTTTTCTTGCTTCTGCTCACCGCAGTTCATTTACCTGCTTCTTCACAGCCCTTCACGCTGCTCCCCACTTCTATCCGTCCCAGCATTCTTGGCTCGATGAGACTGGCTGATTTCGATGGGGATGGCGACCTTGACGTTTTCATATCTGGCAGCGAAGCAGCAAACGCCGCCAGAACGGCAAGAATCTACAGAAACGACGGACTTTCTGAGGAGAATGGCGCACCCGTATTTACAGATGCACAAGCTGCCTTGCCAGAGGTTCGAACCTACATTTCGGATGTCCGCGCCGCATCAGTTGCTCTGGGAGATTATGATAATGACAACGACGTAGATGTCCTGGTAGCCGGCAACACAGGCATCGCTATCTACAAGAACAATGGGAACTTCCTTTTTTCCCACGTGCCTGTAAGCAAGTTTCAGGGATCCTCTCAGGATGTCGCGTTCGTTGAAATCATCAACACGGCGTCTGCCGCACTTTTTGACTACGATAACGATGGCGACCTGGATGTGCTGAGCACGGGCCGCAATAAAACGGTTATTTACCGGAATGATGGCACCGACCGGTTCACTGAGGTTAAACTGGGCCTTCCTGAAATCAATAACGGCACTGTGACCTGGGGAGACTACGATAGCGACGGCGACTTTGATGTGCTCGTCATGCACCGGACCTTCCCGGGTTCTCCCGCTACGTATCTTTTCCGAAACGAACGCGGGAAAGTGTTTGCCGATGCACAGGCGCGCTTTCCCGGATCCCTCGAGGGTGTCATTCGCTGGGGAGATTACGACAATGATGGCGACCTGGATGTGCTTGTCGTCGGCCGGCCCGGAGCTAACAGAGAAACAACTGCACCTACCGGCATCTACAGAAACGAGGACGGCGTTTTTGTTCATGTAGGGAATACCCTTTCTACAGCCTATTACGGAGAGTGGTTAGATTTTGACAATGACGGCGATCTGGACATCCTTCTGGGCGTCTCGGAATCCGGCAGCACGTCCATGAAGCTTCTCCCCAACACGAACGGAGCGTTTGATGAAACGGTGATGGAACTGTCTGCCCTCTGGTACGGAGCCATTGCCACAGGTGATCTTGACCGTGACGGTGATCTTGATTTGCTCATGACAGGGCAGTCGCTTTCTGAGGAACCCTCTTCTTTCAAATTCCTGTACTACCGAAACAACACCCGGGTTGGCAAGGCGCCTCCAGATTTACGCGACATTATCAATCAGGCCCCCTCTCCTCCAACAGGGCTTCGCGCCCGGAGAGTCGGCGATACATTGACGCTGGAATGGTATCCCTCTACCGACGATACGACACCCTCGAAAGGGATCACCTATAACTTGAGGGTCGGCACTCGTTCAGGTGCTTCGAATGTACTTTCTCCTCTATCCCAGGCAAACGGTCTACGTCTTGTGCCATTGCCGGGAAACGCCGGGCGGAATCTACAGTGGGTCATTTCCGGAGTGGATCCAAAGAGGTCGTACTACTGGAGCGTTCAATCTGTGGATCACAGCATGACAGGATCAGCCTTTTCGCGGCAACATATTATTCCAGGCATCGGAGATGAGGTGCTGCCGCCTCCTATCCTGCCTTCTGAATTGGACAACTATCCCAATCCTTTCAACCCGACCACCACCATTCGGTACAACCTCTCTCAGGCTGGCCATGTAAGAATCTCTATCTACAACCTTCTGGGAGCACAGGTAGCCGTCCTTGTAAACGGCTCCCAACCCGCCGGGACTCACGAAGTCCAGTGGAACAGCACGGATGCATCAGGAAGATCCCTTCCCTCCGGAGTATATGTATACAGAATGGAGACAGAGGAGCGCGTGATTGCGCGCACCATGCTGCTGCTCAAGTGAACAACGTTGCAACTGCTCTTCTCAAGCGCCGGATGAGGCGCCCTCCCCCGGCGCTCCCCTTTAGACGCAACTCCTTACCTTCCAAAGCTTTCCTTCCACGACTCCGGAGGCGGCATACGGACAGATGCCGTCAAGGACGATTCATTTCCTGACCACGCTCTCTCATCACAACTTCCTGAGTCCACTCAGACGGTTTTTGAATGCGAGTTTATTTGTATCATTCTGACGACCCTTCTTTCTACTTCAGGACTGATGCCACGTTTGGTGCATAACCGACCGCCTTTATGAACAACATCTTTCCTCTCCAGCAGGCAAGCCCCGACACCCTGCAAATAGCAAATGATTCTCTTATCGCTGACTCAGCATCTGTTGTAGATACAAGCAACGTTATAACCCAGTTTAGCCGCGAAGTGGGGGAAGCAGGCCGCCTGCTGGTTACAGGTGAATGGGAACTTGTAATCAATCAGCTCTACCAGGGGCTTGCCAACCTCGTCGTCGATTTCATCCCCAAAGCCATCAGCGCGCTTTTTGTATTTCTCTTTTTTTATATCGCCTACCGCGTTTTTGGCTCTGTTCTGGGAAATGTGCTCGGCAGGAGCAAGCGAATCGACGCCAGCCTCGGCAACCTGATCCTCAAGACTTATCGCGTGGTCGTCCTGACTTTTATCGCCATTATGGTGCTTGCGCAATTTGACATCGATGTCACGGCGCTTCTGGCCGGACTCAGCATCATTGGCATCGCCGTAGGTTTTGCTGCCCGTGATACCATAGAAAACTTCATCTCAGGCGTGACCATCTTGCTCGACAAACCTTTCCGGGTCGGGGATAATATAGAAGTGGATAGCGTCTACGGAACTGTGGAAGAAAGCACGCTACGCTCCACCCGGCTGCGCACCCTGAACAACCAGATTATGGTCATGCCGAACATTACAATGATCAATCAGCGACTTGTGAACCATTCCATGCTAGGCGTCGTGCGTGTTGAGGTGCCTTTTGGAATTGCTTATAAGGAATTTCCCCAGCAGGCCCGAGAAGTCGTGCTCCGGCTGACCGAAGGCGACGGACGCCTGCACCCTGATTATCCACCGGACGTGGTTGTCACCAGCCTCAACGACTCCAGTGTGGATATGACGCTGCGGATCTGGGTGCGCACGCCCAAACTGGAAGTCCCCATCCGTTATGAATACATAGAAAAAGTGCGTGAAGCGCTCCGGAAGGCAGATATTGAGATTCCCTTTCCGCACCTGCAATTATTCGTTGACGAAGCTAAAGCCCTGGAAGAATCATTTCTTATGCAACCCCAACTGCACGTTGCAAACCCTCGCAAACCCAGTGCCTGAAAAGACCCGACAGAATCAGGAAATCTGTGAACCCGCTTCTCCCTCCAGCGTGGCCGCAGCATCCAGGGCGCGCCACAGATACCAGGAGGCAACAGACCGGTACGGCCGCCAGCGTTCTCCATAGGAAAGTAAGGCGTTAGGCAGAGGAAGTTCTTCCTGCTTGTAAACAAGTCTGTAACCCTTGCGAACACCGAGATCAGAAACAGGAAGAACATCTGGCCTGCCCAGATAAAAAATGAGCAGCATTTCTGCGGTCCATCGGCCGATGCCCCGCACAGCCGTAAGGCGCGTAATGACTTCCTCATCAGTCATTGCATATAGATGCTCAGCGGTAGGGACAAGCCCCTCCGTTGTTTTCACAGCCAGATCTCTCGCCGCAGCGAGCTTTGCACGAGACAGTCCGGCTGCACGAAGGTCTGCATCCGCAAGCTGAAGAAGAACTTCGGGCGAGACCTGACCTTTCGGAAAGAGCGCAAGCACCCGATGCAGTATCGTAGCCGCCGCTTTCCCGGAAAGTTGCTGATATACTATCGATTGCAACAGCGACTCAAAGGGGCTTTTCATAGAGCGCATCTCCAACCTGAAAGGGCCGGCTCGGTTGATGAGTTCCGCCATCACGTTATCAGAACGGGACAATACTCCAATGGCCTCCTCTGGATTGTATTGCAACCCTTCCATTTTTTCAGGCACAGCTTTTTCTGGTTCAGGTCTGAATGATGCCGGGATTAAAGGTCTGCTCACTTAGGTGGTGATCGGCCATCTCGATTCCCCGACTGAGCCACATACGTGTATCAGTAGGATCAATGATCTCATCTACCCAGAGCCGGGCAGCCGCGTAGTACGGCGACGTATGCTCCTCATAATGAGATTCAATAGAAGACAACAGTGTATTCTGCTCGTCTTCCGACAGGGTGCGGCCCTGCTTTTCCAACTTCGACACCTGTATTTGCAGAAGCGTCTGCGCAGCCTGCGCGCCCCCCATCACAGCGATGCGTGCAGACGGCCAGGCGCAAATCAGACGCGGATCATACGCCCTTCCGCACATCGCGTAGTTGCCTGCGCCGTACGAATTGCCCACGATAACCGTAAATTTGGGTACGACCGAGTTAGCCACTGCATTGACCATTTTGGCTCCGTCTTTAATGATGCCGCTTTGCTCCGCTCGTTTACCCACCATAAACCCTGATACGTCCTGGAAAAAGACGAGGGGAATGTTCTTCTGGTTGCAGTTCATGATAAAGCGTGCAGCTTTGTCGGCTGAATCTGAATAGATGACGCCTCCGATCTGCATTTCACCTGTCCCTGAACGGACGCGGAGGCGTTGATTCGCCACGATCCCGACGCTCCAGCCATCGATACGCGCATAAGCAGTAAGCAATGTTTTTCCATAATCTGCTTTGTACTCTGTCCACGTATCGGCATCCACTATACGAGCCATAACTTCACGCATGTCGTACAATTGGGCGCCGCTGACAGGAAGAATGCCGAGAATCTCTTCCGCTGAAAAGGCCGGAGCTATGGAGTCTACGCGCCCGAAGTTTGCCCGCACGCGCGGGCTGATGTGAGAAACAAGGTCACGGATGGTCTTGAGACACGTCTGATCGTCCCGCATTCTGTAGTCTGTCACACCGGAGATTTCAGAATGCGTTCGGGCGCCTCCAAGTGTCTCCGCATCGACACTTTCACCGATGGCCGCCTTGACAAGAAAAGGCCCGGCCAGGAAAACAGAACCTGTACCGTCAACGATAAGCGCCTCATCACTCATAATAGGCAGATAGGCCCCTCCTGCTACGCAGCTTCCCATGATAGCCGCAATCTGGGGCACACCCAGACTCGACAGGAGCGCGTTGTTGCGGAAAACCCGGCCAAAGTGCTCTCTGTCGGGGAAAATCTCATCCTGCAAAGGCAAATAGACCCCGGCTGAGTCCACGAGATAAATGATCGGGATCCGGTTTTCAAGTGCAAGCTCCTGAGCACGCAGGTTCTTCTTGACGGTGACAGGAAACCAGGCTCCCGCCTTTACGGTAGCGTCGTTTGCCACGATCACACAGAGCCGGCCACTGACGCGCCCAAGTCCCACTACGACGCCGCCTGCGGGACACCCTCCGTCTTCCTCGTACATTCCATATCCGGCAAACAAGCCTATCTCCATAAATCCGGATATGTCGTCCACCAGGAGCGCAATGCGCTCTCGCGCCGTAAGCTTACCTCGGCGATGCTCTCTTTCGATCCGCTCCTGCCCTCCCCCAACTCTGGCCTGCTCAGCACGCGACTCCCAGTTTTCCAGCAGATAGAGACTGTGCGACTTGCGCTCACTATACGAAGCGCTTTCATGGGACATTGACGCGCCCAGCTTCTGGTTGGAGACAGATTCAGCCATACATTTAGCGAAGGAGCTTACAGGATAGATCACACCCGAATGTACAAAAAAAGAAGCCCGGTCTGGCATGGCCGGGCTTCCTGAGCATACTTCTAAACATAAAAGGAATACACCTTTCCCCTGTTACAACATGGCGCTCATCTTCTGAATGATTTCTGCACGAGGCTCCCCGGTCTTCTGGTGAATAAGCTTGACCATCTGGTTTAGATTGCCACGGGCGCGCTTCAGCTCGGCATCTCCAAAGTCAGCCTCACTCCACATATTCAAGATTTGCGACTTGACATGACGCCAGCTCTGATTCATTCGTTCGGTGGCCATGGATCCCTCCGTCTATTTCCGATTATATACACTTATATTGTTACAGATTGGAAGCCTCCAGGTTTCATCTGATTTATCACAATATGCCATTCAACCCTGACATCGGCGCCGGTCAGCGTTGTTTCCACGCTGTATTGCCTGGCCACTGCTGAATCAGGCTTATTCAACTCCTGTATCCTTTATGAAGCGTGTTGCGGTTATTGGCGGCGGAATTGCGGGGCTTACAGCAGCTTACCATCTGACAAACCAGATGCAAGACGTTGTCGTTTTTGAGTCATCAGATAGAACGGGCGGAGTAATTCATTCTGTCAAGGAAGATGGGTATTTGGTAGAGTATGGACCCAACTCCATACAAACCAGAACTCCGATTACAGATGAATTGATAGACAAACTCGATCTCGGAAATCAGCGAATAGAAGCCAATGCATCTGCCAGTAAGCGCTATGTAGTGCGCGACGGAATCCCTGTTGCGCTGCCGTCTTCTCCCCTGTCCTTCCTGCGCACGCCGCTTTTTTCTCCTGCTGCCAAGCTGCGCCTGCTGCGCGAGCCTTTTATCAGTCCTGCCAGTGAAGAAGAGAGCGTCGCGGCATTTGTGCGGAGAAGATTGGGCCGCGAATTTCTGGATTACGCCATCAACCCATTTGTAGCCGGCGTATTTGCCGGCGACCCTGAACAGCTTTCCCTTCCTCATGCGTTCCCACGCCTCTTTCAAATTGAACAGCAATACGGATCTCTGATACGAGGTATGTTCAGGAAGGCAAGGGAAACGAAAAGCAGCAAAAGCGCGATGCCGACTGGAACGCTTATTTCCTTCCAGGACGGATTGCAGGTCTTGCCGGATGCCCTCGCTTCCTGCCTCAAGAGCCGGATACGCACCCGACAAACCGTTACTCGGCTACGCCACGAAGGCGCGGCATGGCATATAGAAACGAGGGAGGTTGAGGATGCCGGTTCACCTCCTTTTGATGCCGTGTTATTTACTGCTCCTACTCACACGCTCTCATCGGTTCAACTGCCAACCCGTGTGGATCTCACTCCTCTGCATCGTGTGTATTATCCCCCGGTAAGTATTCTGGGGCTTGGATTTCGCCGGGAACAGGTCAGGCATCCTCTTGATGGTTTCGGAATGCTGATCCCGGCGGTCGAGTCCAAGTTTCGTATTCTGGGCGCGCTTTTTTCATCTACCTTATTTCCGGGCCGTGCTCCCGATGGTCATGTATTGTTGACTGCTTTTGCCGGTGGAGCGCGCGCTCCGCAACTGGCTTCTTCTTCTACGGCTAGCCTCACCGCTACGGTCCTCCGTGACCTGGGCATTCTGCTCGGCGTCACAGGCGAACCGACTTTCGTGAAACACATTTACTGGGAACGCGCCATTCCGCAGTACGAGCCTGGATACGGAAAAGTAAAGAACATACTCACGCAACTCGAACAAGCGTTGCCCGGACTGTTTTTCGCCGGCAACTACGTAGGGGGAATTTCTGTTGGAGACACCATAACGTCGGGGTATGAAGCGGCGCAGCGCATCTACAGTTACGTTACAGCGTGACCAAAACCCGGCTCCTTCTGCTTCGCAATCAGACTATTTCTTCTAGTATCAGGCAACTCCTCCCTGCTGCGATAGGTAGCGCATCAGCTTGCGCTTTCCCACAGGAAGCATAGTTGGCTCATAGGGAAAGCTAAGCTCTGTGTTCAGAACATACGTTGCAGGATTGGGCAAGTCCCGCTTTGCTTCAAGCAGATCCAGCTTTGCTTTCTGAGGCGTTATCTTCTCGCCTCCATGAGGGAGCGTCTTGATATGCGTAGTTCGCAGGGTTCGAAATCGTTCTGTAGAACCGGTTACAATAGACAGGTTGTATTGAAGAACATACATCAGGTCTGCAGCACGATCGGGGATCATCAGATATCCTTCTTCGATGTAGGACGGGACGATTCCTACTTCCTGAAGATGAATGTTGTCCTCGACAAACTCGTAGATGGTTTTGCCTTCTTCAATAGCCGCTTGAACATAGGGCAGCGCCCACTCCACCAGTTCTTCTATGTATGAAAGCTGACCATCATCCATGCGCTGTCGTTCGTAAACAATAGCCTGGTCCTCCAGGTCAATATCTTTGATTTTTTTGGGTATGGAGTCTCGCAGCCCCTTTAGCTGGCCCAGAATAGCCTGAAGCGATGTATAAAGGTCGACCAGTTCGCCCAGATGGGGATAGATGTGGCTGGCTGAGAATGCCTTATGTGCCTCCTGTATTTTGGCCCGAATTCGATACTGTGCGCCCTCGATATCCTGCCCGGCGCGAATGAAGTCATTGAGATGTAAACTTGCCATAAGCGCACCTTAAATCAATTGTTCTTATGATAAGGCTAGACAGAGAACCAGTTGTGTTTTACGGCAAAATCCGTTCCATCTTAAAAAACGCTGGCAACCGAACTATACAGGTTAATAATTATGGAATCTGACAAAGGATCCCTGTAACGGCAGGATTTCCGTCGCAGGGAAACCCGCAACACCGGTGCCCGAAGAAAAATCCGTAGCCTGCAGGTCGCGCCAGACTGGGGGATGCAAGAGGCTATTGATTCCTCATTCCTGCAAAGAGCGCGGCAACCTCTTCCCGAGGCAGCTTTGCCAGATCATTGAACTGGCCCCCCGATGCCGGCGCCTCACCTCCATCGATAACAACAACGGCTCCTGTCATGTAGGAACTCAGGTCGCTGATCAGAAACACAACCAGATCAGCCAGTTCTTCAGGCTTCCCAAACC
>CBDUBU010000075.1:0-14905 GCA_965365465.1 uncultured Rhodothermaceae bacterium | reverse complement strand
CGGTAGAAGCGGCGGCGGGCGCCAAAGTGACCTTGCTGGGCCACGAGCAACCGCTGAAGTGGCAGAATCAGGGCGGAAAGCTGCATATCGAGGCGCCGGTGCTTTCGGTTGATGAAGTGCCCTCCCTGTACGCCCATACCTTCAAGGTCAGCGCCATCAAATAGACAGGCTTCCGCAGCCGTTCGGTCTCTAGAGATAAACGACAGAAGCGATTGCGAAATAGACCGAAAGGCCTATGATATCGTTGAGCGTCGTGACGAAAGGTCCCATGGCGCTGGCCGGATCGACGCCGGTTCGCTTGAGTATGAAGGGCACGAGGGCGCCGTTCGTCGTCGCCAGAATGATTACCGAGAGCATGGTAAGCCCGATGGTGAGGGCCAGCCGCACCGCGTTTCCCATACCGGTTACCAGCACGAAGGCGCTGATCAAGAGGGCCAGCGACATCCCGTTCACGAGCGCTACGGACAGTTCCTTGAAAATGCGCCTGAACATATCCCCGACCCATATCTCGCCCGAAGTAAGCCCCTGTACGGCAATGGCGGCGCTCTGCACGGCGGCGTTGCCTCCCATTGCCGTAACGATGGGAATAAAGGCGGCGAGCACAATGGCCTGCGCCAGCCCTTCCTGAAACACGCTGATCACCGTGCCGGAAAGCCCGGCGCCGAACAAACCTACCAGCAGCCAGGGCAGGCGCCCCCGGCTGATTCTGAGCACGGAATCGCGCGGGTCTTCATCCCCGGAGACGCCATGCATCAACTGCACGTCTTCCTGCGCCTCGTCCCGGATCACGTCCACCACATCGTCGATGGTGATGATGCCCAGCAGCGCGCCCTGATTGTCGACGACAGGCAGCGAAACCAGGTCATAGCGCTCCATCGCACGCGCCGCCTCTTCCTGATCTACTTCAGGCGTCACGGAAATGACATCCGGCTCCATGATATCCCGGATGAGACTCCCGGAAGGGGACAGCAGCAACCGCATCAGGGAAACAAACCCCTTCAGGTGCTTCTTGTCGTCTACCACATAAACCACGTAGACGTGCTCCACTTCTTCAGCGTTCTGGCGCACGACCTCCGTTGCCTCGGCCACCGTACTGTCGTCCGGCACAGCGACGTACTCCGTACCCATGATGCCGCCGGCCGTTTCCTCTCCATAGGCCAGCAGTTCGCGCAGGTCTGCAGCATCTTCCAGACGGGGCAGCACCTGTTCCGCGATGGCGTGCGGAAGTTCGGCCAGCACATCAGCAGCATCGTCGGTGTCGAGTTCATCGATCAGCGCCGTGATACGCGCAGGACGTGTTTCTTCGAGCAGCGCCGTCCTGAGTGAGCTTTCCAGTTCGGGCAGCACTTCGCTCGCTTCTTCCACAGGCAGCCAGTGAAACAGCCGGTACGCCTCGTCGAACGGCAGATGCTCCAGCAACTGCGAAAGGTCGGCCGGATACAGATCGGCGATCAGGTTCATCACCATCCCGCGCTGATCCGTGTCCAGCAGCGCAGAGATGTCCTCCACGAGCTGGCGATCGACCTCCAGCACGATGCCGGGGCGGTCCTGGTTCTCTGTTACGATAGGCTCGGCCATACCTCTGGCATTAACGTAAGAAGGTGGCGTGGTATAAGAGGACCGTGATGACGCTGCCCTCCTTGCATCTTGAACCCGGCGCAGCCCCGAAGGTTACTCCTTCCTGCTGCTCGCAAAAAAACGCGCCAGTTCCGCGTAGTCCTCCGGCGCAAGCTCTTCTGCGC
The DNA here is from genome assembly GCA_965365465.1 of uncultured Rhodothermaceae bacterium. GTDB lineage: Bacteria > Bacteroidota > Rhodothermia > Rhodothermales > DASSAV01 > CBDUBU01. Next base: position 13,163 of record CBDUBU010000075.1, on the reverse strand, counting down.
GGCAGCGCTCCCACCCGTGAGGAAGCGCCATTTCCTGTTCTTTTGTCCAGAAGCCCAGGCTGTTACGGAGCGTTTTACGGCGCTGGTTGAAGGCCGTCCTGATAACCTGCTGCAACAGGTCGCCCGGAACTCCTGCGGCCTTGCTTTCGGAGGAAAAGACTAGCCGAATAACCGCGCTCGTCACATCTGGTTTCGGAAAAAAAACGTTGCGAGAGACCTTGAATAATAATTCCGGTCGGGTATGAAGCTGCGTGGAAACGCTCAGGATGCCATAGGCTTTCGTCCCCGGAACCGCGATGAGCCGCTGCCCCACTTCGAGTTGCATCATCATGACGGCCTCCGCCATCACCTGACGCGCATCCAGCAGGGAAAAAAGGATCTGGCTCGTCAGATAGTACGGAAGATTTCCGATTACATAGAGCGGTTTTCCTTTTTCTTCTGCAAGAGCCTCCCAATCTACCGTAAGCACGTCCTGCTGCCGAACGTCCAGATCCGGATATGCTTCCTTCAAGTGGGCCACAGCACGCGCATCCACTTCTATGGCCGTAAGGGGAGAAAACCGCCCGACCAGCTCGCCTGTCAGCGCGCCGAGTCCAGGCCCGATTTCAACCACGTGCCCGCCCTCCGGGACCCGGAGAGATCCGGCAATCTTCCGGGCAATGTTCGGATCGACCAGGAAATTCTGGCCGAGACTTTTTTTGGGTTTGATGCGTCCGTCCACTGGCAGCCGTGTTCCTGTAGATATACCCGCGCGGAGCCGGATAGAAAAAGAAAAGGGGTCCTGCCGACATACGGGCAGCGCAGGAAAAACCCGTTCTGTGTTTCAGCGCACCCTCTTGCGCCGGTTTCGGACGTAGTCCTCAAAGATGAACCCCCCAAGATCATCCAGGCTCGCATAATAGGCGCGTCCCTGGTTTGCTTCCGTCAGTTCCCGGACAAAGTTTTGCAGATAGGGATCACGGGCAATCATGAAGGTGGTTATGGCAATGCGCTCCCGCCGGCAGATGACCGCCTCATCCAGCACCTTGTTCACGATGCGCCGGTCCAGTCCGAACGCATTGCGGTACATCCGCCCATTTTCGATATGGCAACTCGGTTTGCCGTCGGTGATCATAAAGACCTGCTTGTTGCGGTTTTTGCGGCGGCGCAGGATATCGCGGGCGCGCTGCAATCCGGAACGGGTGTTCGTGTAATAAGGCCCCACTTGCAGGTACGGCAAATCCTTGACAGCCACCTCCCACGCATCATTCCCAAAGGCGACGATGTCCAGTGTATCTTTCGGATACCGGGTCATAATCAGCTCGGAAAGCGCCATTGCCGTCTTGCGGGCAGGCGTGATGCGATCTTCTCCATAGAGCACCATCGAGTGCGACAGGTCAATCATAAGGACCGTTGCCATGCTCGCGTGGTGATCCGTCTCATGCACGACGAAATCGTCTTCCGCAAGCGACCAGTCATCAATGCCGCTTCGCCGGTAAGCATTGGACAGCGTGCCGGTCACGTCCAGCAGGTGTACGTCGTCGCCGAAGCGCCAGTCCCGCGTTTCCGGCAGCCGCTCGTCGCCTGCGCCTGCGAAAGGCGTCTTATGCTCGCCGCGACCGCCCTTGCGCAACTGGCTAAAGATCTCTTCCAGCGAACGCTGCCGGAGCGTCCGCTCTGCTTTTGCCGTGATCTGGACGACGCCCGGCGCGTCTTCTCTGAGGTATCCGCGTTTTTTGAGTTCCTCGATGAAGTCGCTGAGACTCATGCCTTCATCCGTCAGGCCGTAGCGGTTATCGAGTTGCGTCAGCCACCGGAGCGCTTCCGCAGCGTCCCCGGCTGTATGCTGAAGCAACTGCTGGAAAAGCTCGAAAAGGCGTTCAAACGTAGATTGCGCCTGCCCGTGACGCTCCTCATCCCATTCCGAATAGCGGAATAACATCTTTCTCTGGCCGGTTTGGTTTGCACGATACAGGTCGAACGAGACTTACGGCCTGTTTGTTTTCGCACCGGCTTCGATAAGCGCGGAATCTCGCCGGAGCTTTGGCAGCCCATCCTGTCCGTTTTTACTGCCCTGACGTGCGGGGATAGGAAAGCGCTGCGTTTCGCCCTTGATGCGGCTCATCCAGATAGTATTGCGCCCGCTCATGCACGTCGCCCCAATCCTTCATCGCCAGCACCTCTTTGTAGCGTTTCACGGCCATGTCGCGCCGGCCCAGGGCATCGTACGCCATGCCCTGGCGGAAACGCCCCCAGACCTTGAAATAGGTATCCCTGGAGGTTCGGGCAGCAATCGTGTCCAGCTTCTTCAGGTACTCCAGCGCCTGCTCGTAGTCGCCCAGGGCCATTCTGCTGCGGGAAAGGAAATAGTAGGACTGCTCGGCGGAGGCTGCATTATAGCCGGTCAGCCCTTGCTGATACCGTTGCACTACGGCGGAGAAGATTTCCTCTGCCTTCTGCCAGCGTCCCCATTTCACATAAACGCGCCCCTCGAAGGTGTGAAAAAAGGGGTTCGCCGGATGCCGCTCGCGCAGCCAGGTCGCATATTCTACGCTCTTCTCATAGTCGTCTTCAAAGAGGTAAAAAACCTGTAGCAGGAAATACGCTGCTTCTGTCTGTATGTACGTTCCTTTTTCAGCCGTTCGCTGCAACTCCTGAATCCCGCGCTCCCGGTTGCCTTTCGGGAAAAATACCATCACCGTTTTGGTAAACGGATACCGATCTGGAATGACGGCGGCATAGTAGTCATAAAGCCCTTTTCCAAAGACGTAGTCGTGATTGCCGGGATCTTTCTTGGCGACCGCCAGCACGTAATCCATTGCCCGCTTGCCGTCCATGGCAGCCTTGAACCAGTCGCCGCGATTTGAACGCAAGCGCCCCCGGAAGCCCAGCGCCGCTCCCTTGAAAAACATGGCGTCGAAGTTTTCCTGGTCGCGCGCCAGAAGGCGGTCGCTTCGTGCGATGACCTCGTCCATAGCCGCAAAGAAAGCGTCATCATGGGAGTCGTCCGACATATCCAGCAAAATCTCCCACCAGGTATTCAATGCCTTCAGGAACGGCCCGATAGGATGCCTGGGAAACCGTCGATCAATCTGGTCAAACAGCTTGTAGGACTGTTCAAACCTCATGTCATAGAGCAGATCCAATCCTCTCTTGGCCTGGTATTGCACGAGCGGGTCATCCAGCACAGAGCCTCCGCCCGCAGACTGCGCCGCAGCCGGCCTGACGCAAAGCAATGCCAGGAACATGACCGCCAGAACGAAGGCCGGCGCCTTATGCTGCCGTATGTAGATTATGTTCGTCATCAGGCGTCTCCGCATAGATACAACCAGCCGTGTTACAGCAGTCCCAAAGCGCTGTTCCTCCGGCATATGGACCGGACAAGCGCCGGAGGATGAACAACGCGAAAAAAGGGCGCCGCTTTTTGAACAAGCAGCGCCCCTGGATACATAATGCGCAAATCCGACTCAGGCCGTTTCGGGTTTGAGCACCTCCGGGTCATAGTTCAAGTGCGGCGCGAGCCAGCGTTCCACTTCGGCCACATCCATCCCCTTACGCGCTGCGTAATCTTCTACCTGATCTCTGGCAACCTTGCCGACGTTGAAGTAGCCCGCATCAGGATGGGCAAAGTAAAACCCCGACACAGAAGCGGCGGGCATCATCGCCAGGCTTTCGGTGAGTTTGATCCCGGTGTTGGTCTCTACCTCCATCAGGTTCCAGAGGGTCCATTTCTCGGTATGATCCGGGCAGGCAGGATAACCCGGCGCCGGACGAATGCCGCGATACTGTTCCCGGATCAACTCGTCGCCGGAAAGCCGTTCGCCCGGCGCGTAGCCCCAGAACTCCTTGCGCACCCGCTCGTGCAACCGTTCGGCGAACGCTTCCGCCAGCCGGTCGGCCAGCGCCTTTACCATGATCTTGTTGTAATCATCGTGCTCGCGCTCGAACATCGCTGCCATCTCCTCCACTCCGAAACCTGCCGAAACCGCAAAGGCGCCCATGTAATCCGCCATGCCGGTTTCCTCGGGAGCGACGAAGTCCGAGAGCGCCCGGTTCGGCTGCCCTGCCGTTTTCTCCGCCTGCTGCCGCAGCGTATGAATCACCGTATGCACTTCGGAACGGTTGGCGTCCTCATAAATAAGGATGTCGTCTCCGGCGCCGGCGGCAGGAAACAGGCCGAAAACCCCGTTTGCCTGAACCCGTCGCTCCCGAATCATCCGGTCGAGCATCCGGTTGGCATCGTCAAACAGCTTTTTTGCCTCTACGCCGACTTCAGGCATTTCGAAAATGCGCGGGTATTTCCCCTTCAACTCCCAGGCCATAAAGAAGGGCGTCCAGTCTATGTAGCGGCGAATCTCTTCGAGCGGGTAGTCCCGAAGCACCGTAATGCCCGGACGGTTCGGTTTCGTGATCGGCGTCTGCCGCCAGTCGCTGGTGAACCGGTTCCGGCGGGCCTGCTCCAGGCTCAGATAGACCCGGCTCGACGTGCGCTGCGCGTGCTGCGTCCTGACGTTCTCGTATTCCTCCGTTACCTCCTGCACAAAGCCCTCTTTAGCTTCGGGCGAGAGGAGGCTGCTGACAACCGAAACGCTGCGGGATGCATCTAGCACGTGAACCACAGGGCCTGAATAACCCGGCGCTATCTTGACGGCCGTATGCACTTTTGAGGTTGTAGCTCCACCGATGAGCAGCGGGAGCGCGAATCCCTGTCGCTCCATCTCCCGCGCCATATGCACCATCTCGTCCAGGGAGGGCGTAATCAGGCCGCTCAACCCGATGATGTCCACTTTTTGTTCGCGGGCGGCCTGCAAGATGGTTTCTGCCGGCGTCATCACGCCGAGATCGATCACTTCGTAGTTGTTGCAGGCGAGCACCACCCCGACGATGTTCTTGCCGATGTCGTGAACGTCTCCCTTGACGGTTGCCAGCAACACTTTTGCCTGTTTCCGGGTGTCTGCATTTTTCGCTTTTTCCGCTTCGAGGAAAGGAATCAGATACGCCACGGCCCGCTTCATGACGCGCGCGCTCTTGACGACCTGCGGCAAGAACATCTTGCCCACGCCAAACAGATCTCCGACGATGTTCATCCCGTCCATCAACGGCCCTTCGATCACCTCCAGCGAGGAGGCATACTGGCTACGCGCTTCTTCCGTGTCCCTCTCGATGTACTCAACGATTCCTTTTACCAGCGCGTGTTTCAGCCGCTCCTCGACGGGCGCGTTCCGCCAGGCATCCTGCACGGCTTTCGCAGCAGGCGTATCCGTCACGATGCGCTCAGCGAAATCCACAAGCCGCTCCGTGGCATCGGGACGGCGGTTGAACAGAACGTCTTCCACCCGTTCGAGCAGTTCGGGCGGAATCTCTTCGTAGACTTCCAACTGCCCTGCATTGACGATGCCCATATCCATCCCTGCCTGAATGGCATGGTACAGGAATGCCGCGTGCATGGCCTCCCGGACGCGATCGTTCCCACGGAACGAAAAGGATATGTTGCTCACCCCCCCGGATACTTTGGCGAGGGGAAGATGCTTCTTGATCCACTTTGTGGCCCGGATGTAGTCGAGCGCATAACCGTTGTGCTCCTCGATCCCGGTTGCCACCGCAAAGATGTTGGGGTCGAAAATGATGTCCTGGGGAGGAAAACCAATCTCGCGGGTGAGGATGTCGTAGGCGCGGCGGCAGATCTCGATCCGCCGTTCAAAGGAATCAGCCTGTCCCTGCTCGTCGAAGGCCATCACGATAGCGGCGGCGCCATACTGCCGCACCTTGCGAGCCTGCTCCCGGAAAACCTCCTCTCCTTCCTTGAGCGAGATAGAGTTGACAACCGCCTTCCCCTGTACGCATTTGAGACCTGCCTCGATGACCGACCATTTGGACGAATCAATCACGACAGGCACACGGGCAACCTCCGGCTCGGCAGCGATCAGGTTCAGGAACGTAACCATGGCTGCTTCAGAGTCGAGCATCCCTTCGTCGAGGTTCACGTCGATCATCTGCGCCCCGTTTTCGACCTGCTGGCGGGCTACCGAAACAGCCTCCTCATACTGATTCTCCCTGATGAGCCGGGCAAACTTCCGGGACCCCGTTACGTTGGTTCGCTCTCCGATGTTGACGAAGTTTGTCTCCGGACGCAGCACCAGCGGCTCCAGACCGCTGAGGCGGAGATAGGGTTCGACAGTGGGGATGCGGCGCGGCGCAAATCGGGTGGCTACATCGGCAAAAGCCCGGATGTGATCGGGGGTCGTGCCGCAGCACCCGCCCACAATGTTTACGAAGCCGCTCCGGGCATAATCTTCAAACTGCCCGGCCATAAAGTCCGGCGACTCGTCATACCCGCCGAACTCGTTCGGCAAGCCGGCATTCGGGTACAGACTTACCGGCACGGTTGCTACGTTGGAAAGCTCTTCGATAAACGGTCGCATCTGCTGCGAACCCAGCGCACAGTTCAGGCCCACACTCAGCAGATGGGGCATATGCGAAACCGAGTACCAGAACGCCTCCGGCGTCTGCCCGGACAGGGTCCGACCACTCATGTCGGTGATGGTGCCGGAAATCATAACCGGAAGCACTTTTCCGGTTCGCTTGAAATACTCCTGAATGGCAAACAGCGCGGCTTTGGCGTTGAGCGTGTCAAAGATGGTCTCCACCAGCAACACATCGACGCCGCCTTCCACGAGACCCGCTGTCTGTTCTTCATACGCAGCAACCACCTGATCGAAGGTGACCGCCCGGTAAGCGGGGTCGCTTACCTTCGGAGATAAGGAAAGGGTCTTGTTGGTAGGTCCCAGGGCGCCCGCCACAAACCGGGGCCTTTCCGGCTCCCGCCGTGTGATCTCATCCGCCGCCTGCCGCGCCAGTCCTGCCGAAGCCAGGTTCAACTCGTAGGCCAGCGACTCCAGATGGTAATCTGCCTGCGAGATGGAGGTCGCGTTGAACGTGTTGGTCTCGATGATGTCGGCTCCTGCCTCCAGATACTCCCGGTGGATGCTCTGGATGATCTGGGGCTGCGTCAGGGAAAGCAGATCGTTGTTCCCTCGCAGTTCGTGGGGATGATCCCGAAACCGGTCCCCTCTGAACCCTTGCTCATCCAGTTCGTGGCGCTGGATCATCGTGCCCATAGCCCCATCCAGCACCAAAATGCGCTCCTTCAGCAGCCGCGCCAACACTTCCGCAGACGATGCCATTCTTTCTTCACCATTAACTTGAAAACAATGAGAACCGGTTTGACAACCCGGGGAAGCGACGCTTCCGCCAGAGAAATCGCTCCGCCTGGGCGTCTGCACACCCTGGCACAGACTCTTCGCGGGCGCTCAGATTCCAGGGACAGAACAAGCCGAACCAACCCTTACACAGGCTGTTTGTTCTGCCGGACTACCGGTTCAGAAATGCCAGCACGACCTCGGCAAAAGCCTGCGGAACTTCCGCATGTACCCAGTGACCTGCTCCGGGAACCGTGGCTATTTCGGCTTTCGGGAAAAGCTTTTTTATCCCAGCCTCGTCCTCTTCCGTTATGTAGTCTGATTGCCCTCCCCGAACGAAAAGAACCGGCTTATCGAAAGCCTTCCCGTTGCCGACGGCGGCGTTGATTTCTTCATAGCCCCGGTCCAACGCTTCCAGGTTCATCTGCCACGAGTACACGCCGGCCTCTTTGTCGTATACCAGGTTCTTGAGCAGAAATTGCCGGATCGGGGAAGAGGAGATGCGCCGGGCGAGCGCCTGATCGATCTCCTGACGCGAACCATACTGGCCGAGCGGCAGCGCCTGAAGTGCATCCAGTATTTCCCGGTGGCTCGCCTTGTATGCTCGTGGCGCAATGTCTACGACAACGAGCTTGTCCACACGCTCCGGGTAGGCAAGGGCGACTTGCATGGCTGTTTTGCCCCCCATCGAATGCCCCAGCAAACAGGCCGAAGACAAATCCTCCCTGTCCATGAAAGCACAAACGTCCTCCGCCATGGCAGCATATCCCACCACCTCGCTGTGCGGAGAACGGCCGTGGTTGCGTTGGTCTACGGTATAGGTCGCAAAGCGCTCTCCGAAAGAGTGAGTAGCCAGCGTATGCCAGTTGCCGCTCGCTCCCAGAAGACCGTGCAGGATGATCAGCGGGCTGCCCTCTCCGTACTTCTTGTAATGAAGTTGCATCTCGATAGCAGGAAACGTCATCAACCGGAAGCAAAGAAACAGAAGTTTCCATCTCTTCTGCCCGGAACGGATTCAGAAAACCAGTCTCAAGGCCATCAATGCGCGTCGTTGCTGACGCCCAACTGATGGACAGCGTCGGCAATCAGCGCATCAGCGGCTTCCTCCGTCCCGGCCTCCGAATAGATGCGCAGCACCGGCTCGGTGCCGGAAGGACGAACCAGCAGCCAGCCATGCTCGGTGATATGCTTGAATCCGTCCAGCGTCTGCACCTCCGTCACCCGGTTGCCTGAAATTTCCTCCAGGCCGCCGGCCCGCAACCGGTCCAGCACCCCCTGCTTCTTCTGCTCGGTCGTATGCAGGTCGATCCGACGCGCCACGTGCGGCCCGAACTCCTGAAAGAGTTCCTGCACCAGTTCGGAGAGCTTTTTCCCGCGCTTCACCATCATCTCCACGACGAGCAGGCCGATGTAAATCCCGTCCCGTTCCGGAATGTGTCCCTTGACGGCCACGCCGCCTGATTCCTCACCCCCAATTAGAATATCCTCTTCCACGATCAGCGGCCCGATGTATTTGAACCCGATGGGCAGCGTATGCACTCTGGCTCCATACACGTTTCCCATTTTGTTCAGCATATGCGTCGTGGAAAAGGTCTTAACCACATCACCGCGAAGTCCTCGCTCCTCATACAGATACTTCAGCAGCAAGGCCAGGATCTGGTGCGAATCGACAAACTTTCCGTTCTCGTCATACATCCCCACCCGGTCGGCGTCCCCATCGTTCGCAATGCCCACCGCACAGCTTTCACGCACGATTGCTTTCGAGAGCATTTGCAGGTTGCGTTCGATGGGTTCAGGCGCCTGACCATGGAAACCGGGGTTCCAGTCGCCGCGCAGTTCGTACACCTGCTCGCTCCCGATCAGTTCTCGAATGACGCCGCGCCCCGCTCCGAACATGGCATCATGCGCCATCCGTATCCCGGAAGCGGCTATCGCCGCTATGTCGAGCCGCGACCTCAGCATATCCATGTATTCCGCCCGAACATCCCGTAATACGATCTTTCCGGATGCACGCAACTCCTCGAAAGAGGAAAGCGATGGGGCTTCTCCAAGCCGGTCCAGTTCCTGCTCCACTTCGGCTATCATCTGCGGCGATGCAGGCCCCCCGAAGTTGGCCTTGATCTTGAAGCCGTTGTACTGCGGCGGGTTATGGCTCGCTGTGATGACGATGCCGGCATCGCAGCCGAATTCGCGTGTTCCCCAACTGATGGCAGGCGTGGGCGCGATGGTTTCGGCAAAGGTGACGTGTATGCCGTACGATGCCAGTACACAGGCGACCCGCTCGGCAAAAGCGCGACCGAGAAACCGGGTGTCGTGCCCAATGACTGCTTTTGGCGACGCTCCAAACTTCTTCTGCATCCATTGCGCCGTCGCACGGGATACCAACGTCACATTCTCAAACGTGAACTCTTCTGCGATAACGGCGCGCCAGCCGTCCGTTCCAAACTTGATCTGAGCCATCTTCTTCTATTTGGGTGAAAAGAATACACCGGAAATCATCGAACTTAAGCGCATGGAAGCACATGAAGATTAACCCCCGGCTCATCATGGAGGGATGTTCGGCTTTCCGGTTATGGGCAACCCGGCGGAGCCGCCTGCCTATCCACTTTTTCGCGGAGCCGCCATCAACTCCCGGGCGCTTTCCAGCGAAGCCTCGGTGATCTCTGCCCCGCTGATGAGCGAGGCTACCTGTGCAGCGCGATCTGCATCGCCCAGACGTTGTATATGCGTCCTCGTACGCCCCTTGTCTACCCGTTTTTCCACGACAAAGTGTATGTCTCCCAGCGCAGCGATCTGCGGGTGGTGGGTAATGGCGATGATCTGATGATAGTGTGCGAGCGCGTGCATACTCTCCCCTACCTTACGGGCAATCGGGCCTGAGATACCCACATCGATCTCATCGAAGACGAGAATGGGCAATCGCTCGCTCCTGGCAAGAATCGTTTTGAGCGCGAGCATGATACGGCTGATTTCGCCGCCGGAAGCGACCCGCGCCAGCGGCCGGGGCGCCTCGCCCACGTTGGTCGAAATATAGAATTCCACGACATCCATGCCGGTGGCAAAAGCCATATACCGCTCAACACCGCGCCCCGCGACCGAAAGCATGATCCATCCCTCGGAATCCTCCCGTCTGCTGAACTGAACCTCGAAACGACTGTGCGGGATGCCCAGGCCCGCCAGTTCCGAGACAATAGCCTGCTCGATGCGTTGCGCCACCTCATGCCGTTTCGCCGACAGCCGCAGCCCCGCATCACTCAACTCTTGCTGGGCCGCCCTGATCTGCGTTGTCAAGCGTTCTATCGCGCCTTCGTAATTGGCCGCCAGATCATACGTCTCGCCAATCTCTTCGCGGTAGGCCAGCACCGCTTCGAGCGTGCCCCCATACTTGCGCTTCAACAGGTCAATCACCCCCAGGCGCTCGCGGATTTCATCGAGGCGCTCCGGGTTGAACTCGACACGGGCGTTGTAATCCTGCAAAAACTTGGCGACTTCGGAGATGACGATCTGGGCAGACTTTACCTCTGACAGCGACTCATCAAAGTCCCGATCGATTCGGGCCAGATCCTGAATTTCGTTGCGGGCCACAACGAGCTGATCGTGTACGGCATTGTCCGACTCATACAGCATTTCGTAGAGCCGGGCGGTGGCCTCATAAAGGTGCTCCGCATTTTCCAGCACCCGGCGCTCACTTTCGAGGCTATCCTCTTCTCCTTCCTGCGGCGCAACCCGGTCAATCTCCTCAATCTGGAACGCATAGAGTTCCTTTTGCTGGTGAAGCTCCCTTTCGCGGGCCACGAGGGCGTTCCTCTGGCGAACCAGGTCCTCAACGATGCCATACTGCTTTCGGTAGCTCCCTACCAGCCCCCCAAGGCTCCCGAAGTTGTCCAGCAACTCCAGGTGCGTCTCCGAGCGCAATAACGACTGGTGCTCATGCTGGCCGTGCAGGTCGATCAGACGGGCCGCTACATCGCGCAAAAGCTGCGCCGTAGCAGGCGTGTCGTTGATAAAGGACCGGCTCTGGCTGCTGCTGATTTCCCGGCGCAGAATGATCTGCGACTGCGATTCTATATCGTTCTCCCCAAGCAGGTCTCGCATTTGCGGCGTATCCGCCTCATCGAAAACCCCTTCGATGACCGCCTTTTTGGCGCCTGTGCGCACGACTTCCGTTGAAGCCCGCTCGCCCAGAATCATTTTCAACGCGCCGATCAGAATCGATTTGCCGGCCCCGGTTTCCCCCGTAATGATATTGAGACCGCTGCCAAACTCGACATCCAGTTCTTCGATCAGCGCATAGTCCCTGATGTAAAGCGACCTTAACATAGTGCGACGGCTTCACGGATTTCGCTTCGTGAGAGGCTATGCATAACACGCCGCCCCTCAATCTTGTGATGCACGAAAGATAATGCTTTCCAGAGGACGGAAACAGAAAGGTTCAAGGAAGCGAGACGCCGAAGCGACGAGCACGCAACCTTGAACCTTCCGCAATCTCCTTTACCATCCGGACCTTATGCAGACCGACCGTGACAATGCTTGTATTTCTTACCGCTGCCGCAGGGGCAAGGATCATTGCGCCCGACCCGGTCTGCCACGACGACGGGCTGCGCCTTGACAGTCGGGTCACGCTCGGCGGCGCTGCCTGCGCCATTGCCGCCTGCTTTTACCCCGTAGGTCGGTTCCGCCGATGCGTGAGATGCCTGCGCCCGCCTCGGATCCACGCGCCGCCGGGCAGGAGAAGCGCCGCGCCGCGCCGCCTGCCCATCTACGAGCGGTCCTGCCTTGAGCACAAAGGAGGCAACCTCATGGTTGATCCGGCCCATCATTTCCGCAAACAGCTTGAAGGCTTCCATCTTATATTCGATGACAGGGTCTCGCTGACCGTAGGCCCGAAGCCCGATTCCTTCCTTCAACTCATCCAGGTCGCGGAGGTGCTCCATCCACCGCTCGTCGATGATGGACAGCGTTACGGCCCGTTCCAGCGCATCGTTCACTTCCTGCCCGTGGCTCTCGAAAGCGTCCTGTATCTTGGCGGCTACCTGTAACAGCCGGTGCCCATCCGTGAAGTCAACGACGACCCGCACCGGTTTATGCTCATTGTCGCTTTCCATAATCTTCCGGACACCTTCATAGAAGGAACGCGCCAGCGCATCCCGCTTCCGGTGGTACATCTGCTGGATGCCTTCGAACGCGCTGTCCCGCACCCCGTCTTCGCCCAGCTTCACGAACGTCTCGCGGTCGATCTCGAAGTCGAAAGCCAGGGTTCTCAGCAGTTCTTCGCGCATTTCGTCGAGCGTTCCCTCGCCGTAATGCTTCTCGACGATGTCCTCAACGACCTGCCTCACCATGTCCAGAATCTCACCGCGCAGCCGGTCGCCTTTGAGCGCGTGCAGCCTCCGGTCATAGATCACGGCGCGTTGCGCGTTGAGCACATCGTCATACTCGAGCTGGCGCTTACGTATGGCGAAGTTGTTTTGCTCGACCTTTTTCTGAGCGCGTTCGATGCTTTTGTTGATCCAGGGATGCGTAATCACCGCACCTTCTTCAAGACCGAGGCGATCCATGATGCGCGCCGTCCTGTCCGAGCGGAAAAGGCGCATCAGTTCGTCTTCCAGCGAAACGTAGAACTGGCTTTCTCCCGGATCTCCCTGGCGTCCCGAACGGCCGCGCAACTGAAGGTCGATGCGTCGGCTTTCATGACGTTCCGTGCCGAGAATCGCCAGACCGCCCAGTTCCTTTACCCCCGGCGCCAGCTTGATGTCCGTGCCGCGACCGGCCATGTTCGTGGCGATGGTAACGCCCCCTTTCTGACCCGCTTCAGACACGATGAGCGCTTCCGCCTTCGCACGGTCGCGCCGGGCATTCAGCACGTTATGCTTGATCCCCTTGCGCTGAAGCATACGGCTCAACGTCTCCGAAACCTCGACCGATGTGGTGCCGACAAGCACCGGCTGCCCCTTCTCGTAATACTCCTCGATTCTATCGAGAACC
>CBDUBU010000074.1:0-14913 GCA_965365465.1 uncultured Rhodothermaceae bacterium | reverse complement strand
CGCCCGCCTGCCTTCTCTTTTTGACTCGTACGCCTTGACCCATGCAAATCGAAAACAGTTTTACCGTGGAAGAACGCGAGCGCAGGGCGCGCGCCGATCGCAACCTCTGGTCGGCCCTCGGCACACTGTACCGGTGGCGCCGGTTCATCATCGGCGTTACTGCGCTGATCGCCGCGACAGCCGTCGTCCTGACGCTCATGATGCCGAACGTGTACCGGGCGACGTCTCGTGTGCTGCTGCCGGAAGCGCCGGGCGGCGGCCTCGCGGCCTCGCTGCTCAAGAACCTGCCGTCCTCCGCCTCTGCGCTGCTCGGCGCCGGAGGCGGCGACTACGTCCGGTATCTGGCGATTCTGCACAGCCGCACCGTTCAGGAAGCGCTGGTCGATTCGTTCGATCTCGTTCAGGTCTACGAACTGGAGGAAAGCAAGACACCCCGCGAGGATGCGCTTGCCCTGGCGCAGGACTATATCGAGTTTGAACTGGATGCCGAGTACGATTTCCTGTCCGTTTCCGCCATCGACCGGGACCCGCAACGCGCAGCGGATATGTCCAATTTCCTCGTGCGCCGGCTGAACGACGTGAACGCCCGCCTGCTTTCCCAGAGCGCGGGCGACTACCGGCGCTTCATCGAACGGCGCTATTTCGAGGCTGAAGCCGCGATGGATTCGGTGCTCGACGCGACCCAGGCGTTCCAGAGCCAGTTCGGCGTTTACGACCTGCCCGCGCAGACGCAGGGTTTCTTCGAGCAGGTGGCGGACCTGCGTGCAAAAGCCCTGCAAGCGGAAATCCAGTACGAAGTGCTCCGGGATGAGTATGGCGAGAACAACGCGCAGGTAGAAACCGCCCGCAGGCTGGCGCAAGCGTCCAACGCCAAGTACCGTGAGGCGCTCGAAGGCGGCGAGCGCCTGCTGCCGGTCCCGCAGAGCAGCGTTCCCGGCGTCGTGCGGGAGTATGCGTCGCTGGAAATGGAGCGCACGATCCAGGCTGCTATTCTGGAGGTGATCCGTCCGATGTACGAGCAGGCCCGCTTGCAGGAGCAGCAGAAAATGGAAGCCGTGCAGGTGCTGGACCGCGCCGTTCCGCCCGTGAAAAAAGCCGCGCCGCGCCGTTCCATCATGGTCTTGGCCGCCACGTTTTCAGCTTTCCTGCTCGCTGCTGTGTTCGCGCTGGTCTTTAGCTGGTGGCGGCGCAACCACGCACTTTTCGCCGTGCGCTTGCAGGAAGCCGCTGCCGAGCCTGAAAAGCGTCATTTCCCATGACGGCCCTTCGCACAGCCCTTTTCAGCCTGACGCCCCGCGCCTTCTGGAACTGGGGGCGCTTCGCGCTGTCCGGCGGGTTTGCGCTGGGGCTTCTGATTATCATCTTTCTCACCTGGAAGGCTCCTGATGCCCTCCTGTTCTTTCCGGTGCTTCTGGCGGGAGGCGCTGCCGTCTGGTACTGCTTTCAGCGCCCGCTGCTGAACCTGTGCGTCGTGATAGGCGGGTTTGCCGTTATCGTCGGCTACAACGAAGGCATCAGTATCCTTGAAGTGGCCTACGGGCTTTATTACATGGCGTACCTCGCCCACTGGTTCGTTACGAGAGGACTTTTGCGGGAGGAGCGTATTCTGGAAGAAGCGGAAGAACAGGCGCTTTTTGCTTTTCTCGTCGGCGTCACGCTCACGTTTCCACTCACCGTCCTGTACGGCGGGCATCTGAGTTGGGCGTTTAGCCAGTGGGCGGCGCTCCTGCTGTTGCTGCTTTACTTCCCCGTCAAGGAGGCCTTCGTACGCTATCCCAGGGCGCCGCTCCTGATCGTGCTGATGCTGTGCGGCGTCGGGCTGTTTGTCTCCTTTCGGAATATGCTCGCCTATCAGCGGGCGCTCAGCGATGCTGAATACGCTTTCCAGATCATCCGGGGGCGCGTGGTGATGAATGATGTGCTCCTGATGGTGCTCAGTCTGATCGGACTGGTTTTCGTCACGTTCGTCCGCCGTTTGCGTAATCTGCTGCCGGTGCTGGGCATTTTTCTGATCACGTTCATGGGGTTGATGCTCACGCAGAGCCGCGGCCAATGGCTTGCCTTCCTCTTTGGGGCCTTCGTGATGTTCCTGCTCATCAGCGGCGCCGACAAGCGGCGTCTCCTCCTGCTCGCTGCAACCGGCCTGGGCCTGTTCATCGCCATCGGATTGATCTTTTTCGGACAATATGTAAATCTGGTGCTGGGCGGCCTCATGGACCGGTTTGTTTCCGTCGGGACGGCGGCCACGCAGGATGCCTCGCTCGTCAACCGCTGGCGCGAAACGGCGGCGGCCTGGGAAAGCATCGTGCAGACCCCGGTAGTCGGGCGCGGCATGGGCGTTCCCTACACGTTTTTCGATATTGCCCACATGTCGACGGACACCGATGATTTCATCCACAACGGCTATGTCTCCCTGTGGTACCGGTTTGGCCTGTGGGGGTTGCTGCTTTTTCTGTTCGTGTGGGCGCGGCTGACCTGGCGCGGCATCCGGGCCTTCCGGCGGCGACACGGAGACCCGTTCGTGCGACTCTGCGGGCTAGCCGCCGCATCGTGCCTGGTCGCGCTCACGCTGACGACCATCACGTCCAACCCGGTTTACCTGAAGGATGGCACTTTCATCTTCGGCATCCTTCTCGGAATGGCCGGCGGGGCTTACCATCGCACACCGAATGGCGCCGTAGCATGACCGGGAATCGCCGCGTGCTGATCAACGCGACGGCCTCGGCCGTCCAGGTCGTCGTCAATGCCGCCGTCCTGCTCGTGCTCTACCGGTACCTGCTCGAGGTTATCGGAGAGGAACAGGCCGGCGTGTGGGCGCTCGTGCTTTCGTGGACTTCCGCCAGCAGCATTGCGAGCCTCGGAATGGCCGGCGGCGCCGTGAAGTTCGTCTCGCAGTACCTCGCGCGCGGCGACCGGGATCGGGTGCTGGAGGTCGTTCAAACCTCCGTTCTGTCGGTGGCCGGCTTTTTACTGGTCGTGCTGCTGGCCCTTTATCCGGCTTTTCAGGGTTTTCTGCGGGTGGTGGTGAAGCCGGAGGCTCGAATCCCGGATGCGCTTGCCGTGCTGCCGTATGCCCTGCTCTCTTTCTGGCTTTCGTCGCTGGCCGGGGTGCTCCAGTCCTGCATCGACGGGACGCACCGGGTGTACCTGCGCAACCTGCTCATCATGGCCGGCGCGGTGGTTTATCTGGGCCTGACGCTGCTGCTGGTCCCGGAACGCGGGCTGATCGGGCTGGCGCAGGCGCAGGCGCTTCAGGCCGCGCTGCTGCTCGCGGCGGCGTGGATCATGCTGAAACGCCTGCTGCCCTCGCTCCCCGTTGTTCCCTTCCGGTGGAGCCGGGCTGCCTTTAAAGAGATGTTCCGCTATGGGATAAACTTCCAGGTGATGTCCTTCTGGGCCATGCTGCTCGAACCGGTCACGAAAGCCTTGTTCTCCCGGTTCGGAGGCGTAGGGGCCGTCTTTTTCTTCGAGATGGCGAACAAGATGGTGATGCAGCTCAGGGCGCTGCTCGTCACGGCGCACCAGTCCATTGTTCCCGCTATCGCGCACCTTCAGGAGACGGATGCAGGGCAGGTGCAGGAGGTCTACAGGAAGTCTTTCCGGCTGCTGGTTTTCCTCGTCGCGCCGTTTCTGCCGCTGATGATCTCTCTCACGCCGGTCATCTCCCGGCTGTGGATCGGCGCCTATGAGCCGTTGTTCGTCGTCTCCGGCGTGCTGCTGTTTCTCGGATGGTTTCTGAACATCCTGACGAACCCTGCCTACTTCGGGTACCTGGGCGTCGGCGAATTGCGCTGGAACGTGCGCGGCCACGCCGCAATCGGCGTGCTGAACGTGGCGCTGGGAGGCGGGCTGGGGCTGCTCTTCGGCGCTGCGGGCGTGGTCGTCGGGTTCGTCGTGGCACTGGCGGCGGGCAGCCTCCTCATTCTGCTGGCTTACCATCGTGACTACGGCATCCGCGCCGGAGAACTGTTGCAACGGCAAAGCCTGGGCGTAGGCGCTGCCGGCCTGGCCGGCATGGGGTTGTCGATTCTGCTATATGCGCAGTTGAAGGAGGCCGTGCCTCCTGCCCTGTTGGCCTTGCTGCAAATAGCCGCTTACCTCACGGTCGTCTTCCTGCCGGTCTGGCGGCATCCGCTGCGCCTCCAGCTTCAGCAATGGGTGACGCATTCCCTGTTTCAAAAAGCCGAACCCTCCGGTTCCTGAATCGCCATGCCGCACCCTCATATCCTCCTCTTTGAACTGTACGCCGGAGGGCACCAGGGGCTGTTCGTGCGCCAGCTTCTTTCCTACTGGATCGAACACGACGTGCAGGGCCAACTGGACCTCGTGCTGTCCGGGCAGTTTTTGAGCAAATACCCCTCGGTGTCCGAACTGGCGGCGCGGCAGGGCGGTCGCAACGTGCGCATCATCCGGATCGAGGAAACGGTGCAGGTGCAGCGCTCCCGTCCTTTTCAGGCCCTGCGCGCCCATTTCGAGCACGGACGACTGCTGCACCGGTACGCTTCCCGGCTCAGGCCGGACCACTGCCTGTTCATGTACCTCGATCACGCCCTGCTTCCGCTGGTCACGAACCTGCGGTTCGGCTTTCCGGTATCGCTGGCGGGCCTGTACTTCCGCGCCACGCTGCACGCCCACCTGTACGACGAAACCCCGCCGCACCCTGAAGAAAGAGTCAAACGCTTTGCCAAAGCCCTGCTCCTGAAAGCGGCGCTGCGCAATCCCCACTTCAAGACCCTGTTTTGCCTGGACCCGTACGCCGTCCCTTACGCAGCGCGTCTGACGGACGCCGCGCGTGTGGTCGCGCTGCCCGACGGGGTAGAACTGCTGGATAACGGCATGACCCGTACGGAAATGCACGCACGATGGAAGGTCGAACCGGGCCGCAAGGCAGGATTGCTGTTCGGCGTGCTCAACAGCCGGAAGGGACTTTTCCGGCTGCTCGAAGCAATGCCCTTGCTGCCGGAAGGGGCGCAGCGCCGGTTCTGCCTGATCCTGGCCGGGCGGATTCAGGACAGCGAGCGCACGCAGGCCCTGGCCCTCCTCGACCAGGTGCGGCAAACCACCCGCGTTCAGGTGGTTCTCGACGATCGGTTCGTGGACGATGACGAGATTCAGGCAATGGTCCGGGCCTCCGACCTTGTGCTCCTGCCCTACCAGCAACATGTGGGTTCCAGCAACGTGCTCGTCCGGGCGGCAACGGCGCAGAAGCCCGTGCTCGGCTCCGACTACGGGCTGGTCGGCAGGCATATTCGCGTGCGCAGGCTCGGACGCGCCGTAGATTCAACCTCACCGCAGGCCATTGCGGAAGCGGTGCATGATTTTCTCGCCGATCCGTCGTCTTTCGGCTTCGCCGCCGACGAAGCGGCGCGTTTCGCCTCGGAAAACACGGCGGAACGGTATGCCGAAGCCGTATTTTCTGCGCTGGGCGCCCTCTGAGGATACAGACGCACCTGAACAACAGAAGATTGAAAAATGACAGCCTCCTTTATTGAACGTGTGAAGAACGCCCTGCTGCTGGCAGGCATCGGCATTTATCGTACAGCTTCCAACGAGGAGATCAAAGAAGTCATTTCCCTGCTGAAACCTGTTGCTACAGATAAGGAACTCATCCGGATCGGCGGCTCAGGAGACGGCGGCTATCTCGTCCCGGATGACCTGGAAAACATCAGATACTGTTTTTCTCCTGGCGTGGCTGAGACGGCTACCTTTGAGGCCGATCTGGCCGGAAGAGGAATAAAATCGTTCCTTGCAGATTATTCCGTAAGTGCGCCTCCGATAGAATCGGATCTGTTCGCGTTCGACAAAAAATTTCTGGGAGCGCTCAACGACGAGGTCTATTTCACCCTGGGATCATGGGTAGACAAGTACGTTCCCGGCGCCGGGGATGACTTGATATTACAAATGGACATAGAGGGATCAGAGTATGAAGTGCTCTGTGAAGTTGACGAGTCCCTCCTGTCACGCTTTCGGATTCTCCTGATCGAGTTCCATACCCTGGACAAACTGTTTGACCGGACTTTCCTGAACCTCTTCAGGGTGGCCGCCGGGAAGTTATCCCGGAACTTTCACTGCGTACACATCCACCCCAACAATGACGCAGGATCTGTCAAAAGGAAAGATCTGGAAATCCCTCGCTTGCTGGAATGCACCTTTCTCCGAAAGGACCGGGGGACCGTCATCCAGAAGCATCAGACTTATCCTCACCTTCTGGATGAGGACAACGTTCGGGAAAAGGAACCGCTGATTCTTCCCCCCTGCTGGAGGTAAGGCAACAGGAAGAGAGTTCCTTCTTCCTCGTTTACGGCTCATCCAGCATCTCCTTCAGAAGCTCCTGCGTCAGACCACGGGCCTGGGCCTCTTCGGAAGCATCTCGCATGACCTCTTTGAGTGGACGCGAAGGCTGCGCCGTCTCCCTGATCTGAAGGCTCAGGAGCGCATCCAGTTTTCGGCGCTCCGAATCAGAGGCCGACTGGTAAATACGAGCCGCCTCAGTGGTGACCCGGATAGTGATTTTTTGCATTTCCATGACTGCGCAGATCTGCAACGGCGTCTCCTGACCCTGTTGCATGGCGGACTCCTTTTCTTCCCGGAAGATATTCAACTTCGAGGATGCGTCCATGCTTCGGCGCCCCATGCTGCCTCCCGGCGCTTGCAGCCTTGACCTTCGCAGTCAGGGCGCGTACTTTCTTCCGGGCGCCCGGTTGGTCACGGGAACAGGCGCTGCCGGTTCTCTCGCCGTGAAACGAATGGCATCCATCTACTGAAAGTGCGGAGCAACGCTGCTGATGAAAAGCGCCGCCTGTACCCTTTGCGCCATGCTGAACGCAGCAAAACATCTCTGGAACAGGCAGGGCAGGCGCTTCGCTGCGGCAATACTTTTAGCCGTGCTGCCGGCGGCGGCGCTTCCGGCCTCGGCGCAGGAGCGCCCGAACGTCGTCGTCATTCTGGTCGATGACCTGGGCTACGGCGACCTCTCCAGCTACGGCGCGGAGGACCTGCAAACACCGAACGTCGATGGCTTGATGGCGGCGGGGATGCGGCTCGATAACTTCTACGCCAACTCCCCGGTCTGCTCGCCCACCCGCGCCGCCCTGCTGACGGGCCGCTACCCGGATCTCGTCGGGGTGCCGGGCCTGATCCGCACGCACGCGGCGGATACCTGGGGCTACCTCGACCCGCAAGCGGTGCTGCTCTCCACGATGTTCAAGCGCGGCGGCTACCACACCGCCGCCGTGGGCAAGTGGAACCTCGGCCTCTCCTCGCCCAACCTGCCCCTCGAACGCGGCTTCGACACGTTCTATGGCTTTCTGGACGACATGATGGACGACTACTATGACCATCGCCGCTTCGGAATCAATTACATGCGCGACCAGAACGCCGAGATCGACCCGGAAGGCCATGCCACCGACCTGTTTTCTGCCGCCGCCGCCGATTATATCCGGGAGCGGGCGCGGTGGAACGCGCCGTTCTTCCTGTACCTTGCCTACAACGCGCCGCACACGCCCATTCAGCCGCCGGACGACTGGCTCGACCGGGTGAAGGGTCGTGAGCCGGGCATCGAGGACCGGCGGGCGCGGCTCGTCGCGCTCATCGAGCATCTGGACGCCGGGATCGGGCAGGTGGTGCAGGCGCTGAAGGAAACGGGCCTCTATGAAAACACGCTGCTCGTCTTCACCAGCGACAACGGCGGGCAGGACAGCGCCGGGGCCAGCAACGGGCCGTTGCGCGGCGCGAAGCAGGAGATGTACGAAGGCGGGATCAAGGTCCCGGCAGCGGTCGTCTGGCCGGCCCGCATCGCGCCGGGCAGCCGCTCGGACCTCGTGGCGCTTTCGATGGACCTTTTCCCCACCACCCTGGAGGCGGCGGGCATCAGCGTGACGCATTACATCGAAGGCCGCAGCTTCTTTTCGGCGCTCACCGGTGGGGCCGCGCTGCCGGAACGAACGTTGGTTTTCGTGCGGCGCGAGGGCAACAACCGGTACATGGGCCAGACCATCTGGGCTGTGCGGCGCGGCGACTGGAAGTTGCTCCAGAACACCCCGTTCGAGCCGTTCAGGCTGTACAACCTGGCGGAGGACCCGCAGGAGCAACGCGACCTCGCGGATCAGAACCAGGCCGTCTACGACGAACTTGCCGCTGCCCTGCGGGCGCACATCCAGCAGAGCGGGGCCGTGCCCTGGCAGCCGCCCAACCGTTGATTTTTCCACCCTTGATCTACCAGAGATGAAAACGCTGAACCTGTCCCTCCTCTGTGTTTTTCTGGCGACGGCGCTGCCGTTGCAAGCGCAACAGGCAGACCGCCCCCCGAACATCATTCTCGTCATGGCCGACGACCTCGGCTACGGGGACGTGGGCTTCAACGGGGCGGACCTGATCGCCACGCCGAACCTGGACCGCATGGCCGATGAAGGCGTGGCGCTGACGCAGTATTTCTCGGCAGCCAGCGTCTGCACGCCCGCCCGCGCCGGCCTGATGACGGGCCGCTACCCGATCCGGATGGGGCTGGCAAAGGGAGTGCTTTTTCCCTACAGTGAAACCGGAATCCCGCAGGAGGAAGTTACCCTGGCCGAAGCGCTCAGGGAGCGCGGCTACGCCACGGCGGCCATCGGCAAATGGCACCTGGGGCATTTGCCGCCCTACCTGCCCACCCGCAACGGGTTCGATATGTACTACGGCATCCCCTACAGCAACGACATGAACAACACCGAGCGGGGCGACCCGCCGATCCCGCTGATGCGGGATGAGGAAATCATCGAACAGCCGGCAGACCAGACGACGCTGACCGAGCGGTACACCGCCGAAGCCGTGCAGTTCATCGAACAGCACCGGGACCAGCCCTTTTTCGTCTACCTGCCGCACACGATGCCGCACGTGCCGTTGTACGTGTCTGACAGGTTCAAGGGCAAGTCGAAGGCCGGGCTGTATGGAGACGTGGTGGAAACCATCGACTGGGGCATGGGCGAGATCCTGGGCGCCCTGGAACGCCTCGGTCTGGATGACCATACGATCGTGATCTTCACGAGCGACAACGGCCCCTGGTTCGAGGGCGGCGCAGGCGTCCTGCACGGACGCAAGGGGTCGGCCTGGGAAGGCGGCTTTCGGGTGCCCTTCGTGGCGCGGTGGCCCGGACAGATACCTGCCGGCGCGCGTTCGGAGGCCATCGCCATGCACATCGACCTGTTTCCGACACTGGTGAAACTGGCGGGCGGCGCCTTGCCGGCGGGCCGCCCGCTCGATGGCAAGGACATCTGGAGCGTCCTCCAGGGCGGCAGCCAGTCCCCGCACGAGTATCTGTACTTCTTCGACGACAACGAGATTGCAGCAGTGCGCGCGCAGGACTGGAAGTTCGTGCTCCGGACTTTCTACCGGGGCGGGCATCCGAACTTCAACAATCCCGGCAGCTACTACACCCCTGGCCTCCTGTACGATATGCGGCGGGACCCGCAGGAACGGTTCAGCTACACCCGCGAGCATCCGGAAATCGTCAGCCGGATGCTGGAATATCTGGAACGCGGACGACAGCAACTGGAGACGCTGGCGGCAAAGGAATGATTTCTTTTCGGCATCAGGGCCGGATCGGCAACGAGCCGACGCCGGCGCGGGTAGGAACAACGGGGCGGATCGCTCCGTCGGCCTCGAAGTGCAGCCGGTCAATGTAGATCTTGCGCAGGGGGCGGCCCTCCTTCGGGTCGGGGATGCCGCTGTGCGCGTGATAGACGATGTAATACCGATCCGCTTCCGGCTCTCTGATGATGGAGTGATGGCCCGGCCCGATGATGCCGAGTTCCCGGTTGGAGGCGAGGATCGTGTTGTCCGGCGGCTGGAGAAAGGGTCCCATCGGGGAGGATGCCCTGGCGTATTTGACCCGGTAGGCGTTTTTATCGTCTGCGGCATTCCAGTTGCCTTCAGACCACATCAGGTAATAGACGCCGTTTCGCTTGATGACATAGGAACCCTCGATGTGCGGCCCACGCGGGCTGGTTGCCACCGTTTCGACAACAGGCCCGTCAAAGGAAAGCAGATCGGGGTTCAGCTTGCGCACCCACAAGGCTGTGTGGATGGTATCAACCTTGCCATCGAGCCACGAAGCCGGCACAGCGCCCCAGTACAGGTAGGCCGCTCCCTCATCGTCGATAAAGACCATCGGATCGATGACGGAAAGATCCGGCGAGAAGGGAATGAGTGGCTTGCCGAGAGCATCCCGGTAGGGGCCTTCCGGGCGATCTGCCGTTGCTGCACCGATGCGGCTGTCTGCCGAGAAGTACAGGTAGTAGGCGCCGTTGCGTTCCACCACATCCGGCGCCCAGGCGTTCTGTTCGGCCCAGCCGAGTTCGCTGAAGCGCAGCGCCATGCCCTCATTCTGCCACGTTTGAAGATCCGGCGAACTCCACACGGCAAAGCCGGTTTCGGCAGCGCCCGCTCCGGTGGCGAACAGGTAGTAGCGGTCTCCAAACCGGACAAGCGTGGGGTCCGCCGCCTCGACGGGCAGGATGGGGTTTCCTGTTGTGGTATACGTGTTCCCTGCGGGAGAGGGCAGGCTTGCCTGACCCTCCGGAGCGGTCTTGCAAGCGCCTGCGGCGGACCCCAGGAGCAGGCAGCAGAAAATCATTCGTGCAGAACGGGTCATGCGCTTCATCGGCATCATTGAGGGTGGTTGCAGGTTCGGTTGAAATGTGCTGCCATTGCGGCGCCGGTTGCATCTGCAAGGCAAGATAACAGGTCTGCGCTGTTGTGTAAACTGCTCACCCCCGCCCGGTGCTGCTCACCATTGGGCGCAGGCGTTTCGCGGCTGCTCAGGAGGGCGCGTCGGGAGAGGATGTGGTGAAACCGGAGTATCATGCTGAACGGCGTGAAGCGTCTATGCTTTGAGTAAGGCAGGCGGCCCGGCAAGGCGCACAGGCCCGCCTGCTTCCCGCTCGTGCGGGGAGGACCAACACGTCTAGGTCCATGATACCTTTCACATAAAAAAACATTTCCTGTGCGATTCGAGAAAATAAAACAGCTCGTCGAAGGCGTTCCCTTCATAAAGGCCGACAAAGAAATACCCCGCAGGTCGGGGAAATCTTCGAACTGCTGGTGAAGCTGCATCCTTCGTATTCGGAATTCATGGAATTCAACGAGTAGGACTAGGCGGCGGCAAGGAAGAAACCGGCGCGCGCGAAGACCTACACGGTAGTCCATAGCGAGACGTACAGAGTGTGATCGCGCAGCTGAAGCACCGTCTGAAGCGCGTCATCTGATCGGCGCGGGAAAGGAGAGCAGGAAGCCGAAACGCTCGCGGCACCGGAATAGCGCGGAAAGAGAAACGCTGCCTCCGGCTTGAGAGTTGCCTTTGAAAATCCGTCGCGGCGCGGGGAACCGGTCCCTTCCGGCTTCCGTAACACGACCGCCCCATGCCGTCAAGCCGCGCCCTGGCGTTTCCCGGTAGCCAACCATGCCTGTATCTCCCTCTCCGGCATCTCTTCTCGAACAGGGGGCTTGCTGCCCCCTGTCGGCGTGGCTGGCCCTGCTGACCCCTTACGAACGTAGGGGTTGCAAGGGATAAAACCGTTCTATCATGCTGTTCAGAGCGTTTTGCTGGCCGTCTTGCCGCGCGGCGCCCTTGCGACCTCCTTTCCGGGCGCAGCCCCCCTTGCCCCCCTGGCTGCCCGGAGCGGGTCCCGATCATGAGACCGGCTCCGGCAGCAACCCATATCCACACACTTGAAAACCCCTCTGGGAGATAATGCCATGAAATTTGTATCTTGCCGCCATTTACCCGCCGGCGCCCTGCTCGGGCTGTTGCTGCTCCTGGTTGCTGCGCCGGCTCACGCACAGCAGGCCGTGACACAGACGAAGGGCACACAGGAAGCCCTGACACCTACCGAGGCGCTCCGGATGCTCAAGGAAGGCAACGACCGCTTCACGAACGAAACGATGCTGGAACGCGACCTGATGGAACAGGTGCAACAGACGGCAGGCGGGCAGTATCCCCTTGCCGTCGTGCTCGGTTGCATCGACTCGCGGGTGCCGCCCGAAATGGTTTTCGACCAGGGCATCGGCGATCTTTTCGCGCCGCGCATCGCGGGCAACTTCGTCAATACGGACATCCTGGGCAGCATGGAGTTTGCCACAGCCGTAGCCGGGGCGAAACTCATCGTCGTGCTCGGCCACACGGAATGCGGGGCCGTCAAGGGCGCCTGCGACCACGTGGAACTGGGCAACCTGACCCATACCCTCAGCAACCTTGCTCCTGCCGTCTATGCCGTCAACGGCGTTGACGGCCCGCGCGATTCGAGCAACAAGGCATTCGTCAACGCCGTGGCCGAACGGAACGTGCAGATGACCGTGCAGAACGTCCTCGACCGCAGCCCGGTGATGCAGGCGCTCGTCGAAGCGGGCGAGCTGATGGTCGTGGGAGCCATGCACGACGTGAAGACGGGACGGGTAACCTTTCTGGACTAGAGGGCTTCAGGGTCTGGGGAGCCGCTGAAGTGCGAAAGCTGTTTCCCTTTACCGTTTGTGCCGGCATGGATCCCGATCCGGGATCCATGCCGGACCGCCGGGTCCCCGCTCTCGCAGGGAGGACCAACGGGTTGAGACCCATGACACGCGCCCCAGGCGAACGGCGGCTTCGCGCTCCGGAGGTTTTCCCGGAGGCCTGCTTTTTTGCTGAACCCTGAATCTTGCAGGCGTATGCATTTATACCGACATATCGGCGTTGCCGCCGCTTTCTCGCCCCGGCTCCGAGGCTTGCTGGCCGAGGCGGCGCGGCACTTCGGCGCTCTGGCCCCCCGGTTGAGCCTCATCCATGCAGGCGCTCACACGCCGGAGGCGGAAGCCCACCTGCGTCGTGCGGCGGAAGATGCAGGTCTGCCGGGCAATGTCGAGATCTTCTGGGAGGAAGGAGAGCCGGACGAGGCCATTCTCCGGGCCGTCGACCGGGCGCAGGTTGACCTCGTCGTGGCCGGAGCGCTGGAGAAGGAGCGCCCGCTTCGATACTACCTGGGTTCGGTGGCGCACAACCTCGTCCGGGAGGCCCCCTGCTCGGTGCTTCTCTTTACCGAGCCGAAGGAGCAACCGGAGCCGATGCGCCGCCTCGTCGTTGTGACGGATTACTCGGAGAACGCCCAGATCGCTTTTGCCCGCTCAGTCCGGTTTGCCGAACAGGAGCAGGCCGAAATCATCCATGTGCTGCGGGTGCTTCCGGAATACGGCGAAGCCATGACGCTGGCCGACGGGGTCCGAAAGGAACAGGCCCGAAGAATGCGGGCAGAGACCCGCGCCAGGGAAGAACAACTGCTCCGGGATTTCGTGGACGCGGCCGGACGCAGCCGGACGCCGATTGAAACCAACTGCATCGAAGGCTGGAAGGGGCTGGTGGCCGCCCAGTTCGTCCGCGATGTCGGAGCCGACCTCCTCGTGATGCCTTCTGCGAATGGACGCAGCCATTTTTTCACGCGCCTCTTTCCGAGCGACATGGAATGGGTGCTCCGGGAGATTCCTTGCAACCTCTGGGTGGCGCGTGAGCGCCTAGAGGCCGACTGAACAGGAGGAGCCTCCTTCTGTCTCCCCTTCCTGTTTGATTCCTGTTCAGCCTATGGAAAGACTTACCCCCCACGAGATCACCATCCTTTTTCTGGGCTTCGCCGTGATGCTGGGACTCGCGCGTATGTTCGGCGAGTTGTTCAACCGCTTCCGGCAACCGGCTATCGTGGGGGAGATCCTGGCAGGCATCCTGCTCGGTCCCACCGTCTTCGGAGCGCTTGCTCCGGACCTGTTCCGGGAGCTTTTCCCGGCTGCCGGCGCCATTGCGCTCGGCTATCAGACGCTCATCACCATTGCCGTCGTCCTGCTGCTGCTCATTGCGGGCCTGGAGATCGAACTGAGCGTCCTGTGGCGGCAGGGTCGGGCGGCGCTCTACATCAGCGTGCTCGGAACGCTGGTCCCCTTCGCCATCGGGTTTGCAGGCGCGTACGCATTCCCGCGCTTCTGGGGCATCGAACCGGGAGCCGATCTGCTCACCTTTGCCCTGTTTTTCGGTACGGCGCTCAGCATCTCGGCGCTCCCGGTGATCGCCAAGGTGATGATGGATCTCGACATCTTCAAGACGGATGTGGGGATGCTGGTGATGGGCGCTGCCATGTTCAGCGACCTGGTCGGGTGGATCATCTTTTCCATCATCCTCGGAATGATGAACACCGGAACGGCCTCCGACCACGGCGGACTCGGCATCGGCGCAACGATCACGTTCACCCTCCTGCTGGTGGCCTTTACGCTGACGGTGGGACGGTGGCTGGTGCATAAGGCGCTGCCCTGGATCCAGTCGCGCCTGAGCTGGCCGGGCGGCGTGCTAGGCTTTACGCTGGTGCTGACCCTGATCGGCGCTGCCGCCACCGAAGCCATCGGCATCCACGCTATCTTCGGCGCTTTTCTGGTCGGCATTGCCGTCGGAGATTCCACCCATATGCGGGCGCAGACGCGGATGATCCTCCACCAGTTCGTAACCTATGTCTTCGCGCCTATCTTTTTCGTCTCAATCGGCCTGGAGGCCGACTTCCTGGCCTATTTCAACCTGCCGCTCGTCCTGGGCGTGCTGGCGATAGCATTCGCGGGCAAGACCGCCGGTTGTATGCTGGGCGCACACCTCGGCGGCCTCACGCGCCGCGACGCGCTGGCAATCAGTTACGGAATGAATGCACGCGGCGCCATGGAAATCATCCTGGGCATCCTGGCGCTCAACTACGGGGTGATTCAGGAGGAAATGTTCGTCGCGCTGGTGGTGCTGGCGCTGGTGAGTTCCATTATTAGCGGGCCCCTGATGAGCCGGTACGTGGAACGGAAGAAGGAGTGGCGGCTCGGCGACCTGCTCAAGGTGTTCCTGCCTGCGCTTCAGGGACGCACAAAGGAAGAGGTGATCGAGAAGCTGGCGCA
>CBDUBU010000073.1:0-14922 GCA_965365465.1 uncultured Rhodothermaceae bacterium | reverse complement strand
CGCCGTCGCTGAAGCGGTCAACGGCCAGCGCCGAATAGGTGTAGGACGCTGTCGGGGGCGCTGCGCTGGAACTATGATAAGCCGTCCTGTCCGGCGCAACGCTTCTATCTCTAGGCAGTGAGGCAGTAGGGGCCGCCGCTATTCTTCCTGCAATTGCAGAAAACAGTAATATATAAGCAAGTACGTGCCTCATTATGCAAAAGAAACAAAGGGAATCAGAGAAGCGAATGACTTAACCTGGAAGAATGTATTGTTTACATCAAGACGAGCCGTTTGGTCAGACAATTTTCAAGATTCTCGTTTTCATCAATGATTTTATGTATCTGATAAATAAAGCACCTCATCAGCTGTATGCAACCACCGCAGAACTGCCAGCAAGAAACTGAAACAGATGCGCCCGTTTATCGAATTGGGGGCGGACCACGAAGCAATACGGACCAACTCACCAATGATATGGTATGAATAAAGGCTAGCTATATTATAGTAGATCCGGCGCATCGCGCTGGCTCCTTTGACGGCAGCATACATGTATGGAAGTGTGACTCTCCTTTTGCGAACAATTTTCAGGCAATATTGGAGAACCCACGGTCTTTCGTTTTAATAGAAGGCATAAAGCGCAATGCTTGTGCGCCAAAGGTTCATCTGCGGTATGTCAGAGGTACTTGCTGCCACAGCAGGCGGCGACCTAGTTTAGGATCGTTTTGCAAGGAGAGGGCCGGGTATGCTCTTTCAGGGAACGTATTCTCGCAACTTGTAAGGATAAACAGCAAGTGAACATATCAATCGTTGGAACAGGATATGTAGGACTCGTCTCAGGCACATGTTTCGCTGAGATGGGCAATGAAGTCATCTGCGTCGATATAGACCAGAGAAAGATTGAAATGCTTCGGCAGGGCGAATTGCCCATTTATGAGCCGGGGTTGGAGATCTTTTTTGAGAGAAACCTGCGTGAGGATCGTCTCTGTTTTACGACGGATCTGGCGGAAGCAGTCCGGAAGACCGAAGTGATCTTTCTTGCATTGCCCACGCCGCCTGCTGAAGACGGCTCAGCCGATCTTTCGTACGTGCTTGGGGTTGCGGAAAAGATTGGAGAACAGTTGCGCTCTGATCCTGCGCTGGGTTATAAGGTGATCGTCAACAAGAGCACGGTCCCCGTAGGCACGGCAGACAAGGTTTCTGCTGTGCTTGAAAAGGCTGGGCTAATGGCAGGCCGTCACTTCGATGTGGTCTCCAACCCGGAGTTTCTTCGTGAAGGTGTGGCTGTGGACGACTTCATGAAGCCGGAACGTGTGATCATAGGCACATCGAGCCACCGCGCCGCTCAAGTTATGACGTTGTTGTATGAACCGTTTGTGAGGCAGGGCAATCCAATTCTGGTAGTGGACGAGCGGTCGTCGGAGATGACTAAATATGCGGCCAATGCATTCCTGGCGACCAAGATCACGTTTATGAACGAAATTGCCAACCTTTGCGAAAAGGTCGGTGCAAATGTAGACAAAGTGCGTCTCGGAATTGGTCTGGACCACCGTATCGGTAAAGATTTTCTGTATCCGGGAATCGGATTCGGGGGGAGTTGCTTTCCCAAAGATGTGCAGGCGCTGCTTCAAACCGCTGTGAATGAGGAGTATGACTTCAGGATATTGCGTTCTGTTCTGGAGGTAAACGACCGGCAGCGTTTGTTGCTGGCAGAGCGCATCATAGAGTATTTCGGAGGCTCGCTGGAGGGTAAGCGTATAGCAGTATGGGGTTTGGCTTTCAAGCCAAACACCGACGATGTGCGAGAAGCGCCCGCACATACGATCATCAGGAAACTTCTCGAAAAATCGGCGCAGGTTCATGCTTTTGATCCCGAGGCTATCGGCACGACCCGTGCGGTGTTCAAAGATGAGATTGTCTACGCGGAAGATGCCTATGAGGCGCTTCAGGATGCCGATGCGCTTGTGATCTGCACAGAATGGAACGAATTCCGCCGTCCTGATTTCGGGAGGATGCGAAAGCGGATGGCCGGGCATATCATTTTTGACGGACGAAACCTTTACGAGCCAAAGCGAACAGCCGAGCTTGGGTTTGAGTACTATTCGATTGGAAGGCCGTACTTTGAGCCTGCGCCTGCACTGCAGGCAGCAGAGCATACAGTAAATGGTCAGAAGTGAAGAAAACAGTTCTGAATAAATCCTATGATGGATGCACCGCGCACGTTGATCACCGGAGGAGGGGGGTTTATCGGTTCTCATTTGTGTGACCGGTTCATTGCGGAAGGTCATGAGGTTATCTGCATGGATAATTTCATCACCGGCAGCCCGGATAACGTCGCACATCTAATCGGTCATCCACGTTTCCTGCTCATTGAACATGATGTCACGAATTATACGTACGTTGAAGGTCCGCTCAATTACGTACTGCACTTTGCCAGTCCAGCCTCTCCTGTTGATTATTTAAAGTATCCGATTCAGACCTTGAAGGTAGGCGCTCTGGGCACGCATAAGGCTCTGGGGCTGGCAAAAGCAAAAAAGGCGCGTTTCCTGCTGGCTTCGACAAGCGAGGTCTACGGAGATCCTCTGGTGCATCCCCAGCGCGAAGACTACTGGGGCAACGTCAATCCTGTGGGGCTTCGTGGTGTTTATGATGAAGCCAAACGATTTGCGGAAGCCATCACGATGGCCTATCACCGGTATCATGGAGTAGAAACCCGGATTGTTCGGATTTTCAATACGTATGGTCCGCGTATGCGCCTGGATGACGGACGAGCGCTTCCCACTTTTATCGGGCAGGCATTCAGGGGCGAGCCGTTAACCGTTTTCGGCGATGGAAGCCAGACACGATCTTTCCAGTATGTAGACGATCTCGTTGAAGGGCTTTACAGATTGCTGATGAGCGACGTGAGTGAACCTGTAAACATCGGAAACCCTGATGAGATCACCATTCTTGCTTTTGCCAGAGAGATCATTGATTTAATGGATAGTCCGAGTAAGATCATCTTTAAATCACTTCCGGCGGACGATCCAAAAGTTCGGCAGCCCGACATTACGGCGGCAAAGAGGCTACTGAAGTGGCAACCGCAGGTGAAACGAGAAGAAGGGCTTCGTCGGACTCTGTCGTACTTTCGCGACCGCGTCAGCCATAAGGTCACCGCCCAGGTCTGAGGTTGTTTCAGATCTCAAATAACATCAGAACATAAATCAAGTGGTCGAGATTGGCTGGCAAGGATGGTTCACGGTAGGCGTTATCTGCACAATTGTCGCAGCGCTCGTCCGGGATGTGGTGCGGCCAGACCTGGTAATGCTAGGTGGGCTTGGCTTGCTGCTTCTCTTCGGCATCATTCCACCGGAACAGGCTTTTCAGGGTTTTGCAAATCCTGCTGTTTTAACCGTGGGCGCTCTTTTCGTGGTGGCTGCCGGCGTGCAACGTACAGAAGCATTGCATTTTCTCGATGCTGTGTTCTTCCCGAAGGCTGCGCAGGCTTCAACAGCGCTTCCCATGTTGATGGGATCAACGGCCGTCCTGTCGGCTTTTCTAAACAATACTCCCATTGTAGCGATGCTCACACCCAGAGTGCAGCAATGGGCATCGCAGACGGGACTTTCCTCGTCCAAGCTGCTGATTCCGGTTTCTTATGCCGCAATACTGGGAGGGATGACAACACTGATCGGTACGTCTACGAATATCGTTGTATCCGGCTTGTTGGTATCAGCGGGTTACGAAGGGCTGGGGATGTTTGACTTAAGCTGGGTAGGAGTCCCTGCGGTGATCGTTGTAGTGATCTATTTTACGCTCATCGGTCATCGGCTGCTTCCTGATCGCAAGCAATCTGGTCAGCGTTTTGAAGAAGGATTGCAGGATTGCCTGTTCGAGATAAAAGTTGCTTCTGATTCGCCGCTTGAAGGCAGGAGCATCATGGAGTCGAATTTGCGTGACCTGAAAGATGCTTATCTGGTTCATTTGCATCGTCAGCAGCATTTGATTCCAGCCAGACCCGATGAAATTTTACAAGCAGGAGATACCTTGACGTTTGTGGGAAGCGTATCAGTTCTTGAGCGGCTTTTGCAAATGCCCGGATTGGAGCGGGCCGTTCCGGCGCTCGAACAGAACGAACACGAGACGCTGCCGCTTTTCGAGGCCGTTGTAGCGGAATCTTCTGATCTAGTAGGCAAGACGCTGCGCGAGACTGCTTTTCGAGAGAACTACCGGGGGCTGGTGCTTGCGATACAGCGTAAGAATGCGCGTGTAAATGGTCCGTTGGGACGCATCCCTATCAAGGCAGGGGATTTACTGCTGATCGAAGCGTGGAACGGGTTTGATAAACGCTGGAATCAGAACCGGCATGAGTTTTATCTGGTAGCATCCAGGCGTGCGGAGCGGGATAAACCCCTGGCGAAGAAGGCCCCTGTGGCGCTTTTCATTCTCATGTTGATGATTCTTTCCTTTGCGACGGGCATTCTTCCGCTGGTAGTAACGGCCTTTGTCGCAGCGCTCGCAATGATCGTTACAAGATGCCTCCGGGGGCGCGAAGCAAGGGGATCTGTCGACGTTCCAGTGCTTGTGGTTATCGCGGCTGCGCTGGGAATAGGCGAGGCGCTTGAAGCAACGGGCGTTGCAGCAGCCGTTGCACATCTGATCACTGGGGTGGCTGCGGGATTAGGCGCTATTGCTGTCATTGCAGCATTGTATGTATCAACAAATCTTCTTACGGAGTTAATTACCAACAACGCTGCCGCAGTGCTCATGCTTCCGATTGGGCTGGTAATCGCTCGCGATCTGGGCGTGAGTCCGGAGGCTATCGCTATTACGATAGCCGTTGCCGCATCTGCGAGCTTTATGACCCCAATCGGATACCAGACGAACCTCATGGTTATGGCCGCAGGCGGCTACCGTTTTCGCGATTACACCAAGGCAGGCTTGCCGGTAACCTTAATGGTTATGGCAGTGACCATTACGATGGTCAGCTTGATATGGCTATGAGCATTGCCCTGGCTTTATTACATTTAGACCACCAAAAAACCAAACAACGAGTAAAATGTACGACGCAATACCTCAGATTATCAGCGCCCACGGTGGCGAGCTTTGCGAACTCATCGTCTCTCAAGATCAAGCGCAGCAAATCAAGCAGGATGCTGTTAGCTATCCGTCTATCACGCTTAACGAAAGGCAGTTATGTGACCTTGAACTGCTCCTAAACGGTGGTTTCTCACCCTTACGGGGATTTTTGAATAAAGCAGATTACGAAGGTGTCGTTGATGAGATGCGGCTGACAAACGGCGTGCTCTGGCCGATGCCTATCAACCTTGATGTTTCTGCCGAGACAGCACAGTCGATTAAGAAAGGCGACAAGGCAGCTCTTCGGGATGACACAGGTCTGTTGCTCGCTATTATAACGATTGAAGATGTATGGCAGCCGAACAAAGAGCATGAGGCTGAGAAAGTGTTCGGAACAACCAGCAAAGAACACCCTGCTGTCGCTTATCTCTTTGACGAGGCGGGTGAATACTATGTTGGTGGAAAGATTGAAGGGGTACAACTGCCCAAACACTATGATTTCCACGAACTGCGTCACACCCCGCGCGAACTGCGCGAATTTTTTGAAGAAAACGGATGGACGCGCGTTGTTGCCTTCCAGACGCGCAACCCTATGCACCGGGCGCACAAGGAACTGACCGATCGTGCTGCTGAAGAGGTTGGCGGCCACCTTCTGGTTCACCCTGTGGTCGGTATGACTAAGCCGGGCGATATTGATTATTATACACGGGTGCGCTGCTACAAAAAGCTGTTGAACTATTACCCGAAGGATCGGGCAGCCATCAGTCTGTTGCCGCTAGCTATGCGTATGGGTGGGCCTCGGGAGGCTGTCTGGCACGCCATCATCCGGAAAAACTATGGATGCACGCATCTTATTGTCGGCAGAGACCACGCCGGTCCGGGAAGCGACAGTTCAGGAAAGCCATTTTACGGCCCCTATGATGCTCAGGAACTCGTTCTCAAGCATCATGATGAACTGGGCATAGGTCTTGTGCCGTTCAAAATGATGGTTTACTTGCCGGATCAGGATGTTTACAAGCCAGTCGATGAGTTAAAGGAGGGGGAAAAAACGCTCGATATTTCCGGCACCGAGTTGCGCAGGCGCTTGATGGAAGGAGAGAGTATCCCTGAATGGTTCTCTTATCCGGAGGTCGTGGAGGAACTGCGCAAGACCCACCCGCCGAAGCATAAACAAGGCTTCACCGTATTTTTCACGGGACTATCCGGTTCAGGCAAATCCACGATTGCCAATGCGCTGATGACGAAACTGCTGGAGCGAACCGGAAGGTCAGTGACCCTGCTTGACGGTGATGTAGTACGCACGCACTTGAGCAAAGGCCTGGGCTTTTCGAGGGAAGGGCGCTCTACAAACGTTCAGCGGATCGGCTATGTAGCGAGTGAGATAACCAAGCATGGCGGCATCGCAATTTGCGCACCCATTGCGCCATACGCTGAAGATCGAAAGGTAAACCGCGATGCTATCTCACGTGAAGGGGGTTACATCGAAGTATATGTGGAAACCCCGCTTGAAGTATGCGAGCAGCGCGACGTGAAAGGGCTCTATGCGAAAGCACGGGCAGGCATTATCAAAGAGTTCACCGGCATCGATGATCCCTATGAGGCCCCCGAAGCACCTGAAGTGCTGTGCCGCACGGTTGAAGAAACGGTTGAGGAAGGCGCAGATAAAGTGATCGCAAAGCTGGAAGAATTGGGTTATCTTCGAGCCTCCTGAACCGGCGTTATTGCATTATCCGTACCGGCATCACCAGTGATTGATCCGTCTGCGGTTACTTTACTGGGTGTAAGCAGCATAGCGCAGGTTTTGTCCTGTGCTATGCTGCTTTGCCGGTCATAAACATTGAGCAGGTGTGTGTATGATTACAGAGGACTCCGTCATTACGACAGGAGGCAACCAGGTTTCTTCCGACCTGGCCGGCGAGGCTGTCATCCTTAATATGGAGGATGGCGTCTATTATGGTCTTGACGCAGTAGGCGCCCGGATCTGGCAGTTAATTCAAGAACCGAAGTCCGTAAAGGAAGTTCATGGAACGCTGCTGGAGGAGTTTGATGTTGAACCGGATCGGTGCATGAGCGATTTGCTGGCGGTGCTCCAGAGTCTGGAAGATCATCATCTCATCACTGTTCGTCCGGGGTAGCCTGTAAAGAAAATGAAGCGTTTTTCTTGTTCTTTCTTGCTGGCGGGTGTGCTTTATAGAGCAGGCTAAAGTGTTATGAGGTATTTGCAGAAAATCCGGCGCTTGACGGCAAAAGATAGATCACTGCTGGCGCGTTCTGTGCTGATGTTGGCAACAACCCGGATTGCCCTGTGGGTAGCGCCGTTCAGAATGGTGCTTCGCTTTGCCGACCGGTATTTTGAGGAGCCTGTTGATGATGGTCTGACTCCTGCGAAAATAACCTGGGCAGTGTCAGCCGTTAGCCGGCGTATGCTCAGGAACAAGCCGTGCCTGACGCAAGCGCTTGTATTACTAATGATGTTCAGGCGGCGCAGCTATCCTGCTACCCTTCGTATAGGGGTTGTAAAAAACGCTAAGGGAGGTCTGGAAGCGCACGCATGGGTTGAGAGCGAAGGTCAAATCGTGATAGGAAATCTGAACAACCTGTCTATATTTACTGCTTTACCTCCTGTTAAATCTACGTTTCCGCAATAAGATTGGGGTCAGGAGGCTGAGATGAACGATGGCGCGGTCAATTTGGGATGAAGACAATCGGTAAAACTGCGGGATTGATTGGCCATGATTTGTAGTGTAGTTTAAACGGCGCCGGGGGTTGCAACAGACTGCCCTCGTAGCTCAGAGGATAGAGCACCGGTTTCCTAAACCGGGGGTCGAAGGTTCGAATCCTTCCGAGGGCGCAACAAAGGAACCCGCTGGAGCGATCCGGCGGGTTCCTTTGTTTGGGCGTTCCCCTGTTTCTGTGAAACTTGCGATTCTGATACTGTTCCGGTCGCACTTCCGGGTTTCAGCGGGATCTGCCAGGCAATAGAAGGGGTAATGTCTCCGCATACAACGGGGCTGTATGTCTGAATCCTGAGAAAGCTTCTCAAGAGGGACACAATGCCACGTATTTATTAAGGAGAATCTGATTGTTTTTACGACCGCCAAATATGATGCAGGAATCAATAAGCGCGGAATCGCTGTCGGAGATTATAGAAATTGAGCTTCAGGCCATTCACAATTTACTGGAAGGCGATGTCGGAGTTGGCGCTGCGACCCTTGATGATGCCGCGCGGCGTCTCGATGAAATGTTAGCAGGCGAAGGAAGAGTCCGGCTGACGCATCGAATCGGATCGACAACGGAATGCATCAGGTTTCTTCTGGAAATGTTTCCTTATCAGGTAGATGCTCTCCGTCGTCTCGAGCAGGGAAACCTTGATGCTGCAAGGCAGAAGCTTCACGGTCATGCGTCCGTGCTCTGGCGTCTTGCTGCGTATTTACACGACCTTGTTGGAAGTCAGACATCGAAGGTAGATCCTGTTATCGTTGAGTCAAGGCTATCACACTACGACGATAAACGGGAGCGAATCATTGAGACGTTGGACGATTTGCTTGAAGGAGAGGATGAGAGTGTGTCGTTTCACGTTGGAGAAACGAGTAAAGCAGTTGTTTTTCTCAAGCGGCGGGATGCATTACAGCTTCGTTTTGCGGTAGCGTCGCTGGATGAGGTTGAGCGATCCAGAGCACTTTACTTTTTTCAGCGGGTGGGGAGCAAGATAGGGGAATGGGATGAACGTTCAGTCGCTGATGATGATTTCTGGTTCTGTCTCGACATGGGGATCCATTTGGACCGGAGCGCCAGGATAACGATCGGTATTCTCCGGGAAATATTCAGCATCACGGAAGACTTCGAACTGCGCATTGTTCACAATGAAATGACGCAGTAGGTTGCCTGAAAGTATGTTCGATTACACCGGGTGGGCCGACTTTTGCTTTTGTGGATATGAAGTAAAGATGGAACTGTAGCTGACGATTGCAGTTCAGGGAGGCGAGCAGTAAATTAGCAACGTTCTCTTCTGCCGAACTGCTTGCTATCTGCGAGAGGGCAAGAAGCACGCGAGCAGCTATATTTCTTTAGCAGGTCCGTAGCTCAACTGGCAGAGCAGCTGACTCTTAATCAGCGGGTTCGGGGTTCGAGTCCCCGCGGACCTACGTAGCCTTCGATGTAAAGCGCACCCAAACATAACGCTTACGTCGAAGGCTTTTTGTTTGGCTCAGGCTCTGGCTTTTCGCCCGTAAGTCCATAAGAGATCAGAAGCGGCGGCTGTGCATGTTATCCTTTGGATGATGAAATTTCCTCTCTTTAACGCAAGCAGTAAAAGTCAGAGGTTTTGCGCATCGAACTTTGTTTTGATTATTTTGAACACAGTTAAAAGGAGCACCGGAGAGTAAGCGGATATCTGAATGGGAAAGTCAGGAAGATCTTTCCGACGAACCGTTCAGCGCCGGCGGACCTCCGGTGTTTTTCGTTTCTCCGCTTCCGCAATCTGGATTCAGTTCGTTCTTGCCTTCGGCTGAGTTGAATCTGTGGTTTTCGCAGCGTCTATGGCCTGTCTGATAGCGCGTATATGAGCGGGGGTGGACCCGCAACATCCCCCAACAATAGAAGCGCCCTCCTCGACAAACCGAAGCGCGAATTCGGCCATATCATCAGGCGTCACCGTGTAGGCGGGAGGCGTTCCAGTGGGCAGACCTGCATTGGGTTTTGCCCAGATGGGAATGCCCTGGCTGTGGGCGTAGAGGAGGGATACAACCTGCTGCATGTTCTCCAGGGTAGTCCCGCAATTTGCTCCTAATGCTGATACACCTTTTGCAGTAAGGGTCTCTGCCATCTGTGCGGGACTGACGCCCATCATGGTGCGCAAGCCTCGGTCAAAGCTAAACGTGCATACAAGCGGCAGATCAGTGTTTTGCTGAATTCCCTCAATGGCAGCAGCAGCTTCTTCTATAGAAAACTGTGTTTCTAACACAAGCAAATCAACACCGCCTTCTGTCAGGGCGAACGCCTGCTCAGCAAAGGCAGCCACGACATCTTCGCGGCGCAGCGGACCATAGGGTTCAAGCAATTGACCAGTCGGCCCCATAGATCCGGCGACCAGTACAGGGCGCTCTGAGGCATCAGCAGCTTCACGCGCCAGTTCCGCCGCCCGGCGATTAACCTGTGATACGGATTCAGGCAGAGATGTCTCTCGCAAACGCACAGCGTTGCCGCCAAAGCTACACGTCATAATAATGTCGGAGCCTACCTCGATAAATGCATGATGGAGGGCAAGGATTTTTTGAGGTTCATTCAGCACCCACCTTTCGGGGGCATCTCCGGGTTGAAGGCCCATTGTCTGGAGATTGGTGCCGGTTGCGCCGTCTGCAACCAGAATGCTTTGTTTGTTAAGGCGCTTCTGCAAAGAGGTCATGGTGCTGAGAAGGAAAAAAGTGAATCTGACCGGTGCTCGATCAGAAATACAATGCCTTTACGAAAGCTTCCGTAAAAGCAGGGTGTGTTGTCAATTCAATGTATTCGATGCGTTCTGCCAGTTCCGCTGCTTCCCGGCGCTTTTCACGGGAGGTTGCCAGCAAGAGTGCTCCCATGCCTGCCGCATTGCCGACCTGTTTGAACCGCTCTTCAGGAACATCCGGAAACATACCTATCCGTATGGCGCTGCGGATGTTGAGGTAAGTCCCGAATGCACCCGCAAGATAATACGTAAGTATATCGTCCGGCGACACATTTGCTTCCATCATAAGGGTCTCCAGACCTGCTCTTATGGCGCCTTTTGCCAGTTGAATCTCATTGACATCCCTGCGAGTAACCAGGATGCTGCGGTCCTGTCCGGCATCAGATGCTTCTGCAAGGACAAACGAAAGACTGCCTGAAGAGCGAGAAACGAAAAGACTCTCCGACTGAAACACGCCGCGAGCATCAATAACCCTTGCGTCGCACATGGCAGCTACAGCGTCAAGGATTCCAGAACCGCAAATTCCAACAGGAGGGAGACTGGAAATTGTGGTGTAGTGAAAAGCATCATTCCTGAAATGGACCCTGTCAATGGTGCCAGGCACAGCGCGTATCCCATGCCGGATGCGAGCGCCCTCGAAGGCCGGGCCGGATGCACACGAACAAGTAAGCACCCGGCTGCCGGTTGAGAGGCTGATCTCAGTGTTTGTGCCAATATCCAGCGTAACCACAGGATCTGAGACTTCGGCCGTTCGTGTCGCAAGCAGCGCCGCGACATGGTCGGATCCAACATAGCCTGCGATGTTAGCCGGGAGATAGACGTAAACTCCAGGTCTGAGGTTGAAGCCCAATACAGGAGCGCGGAAAACCAGAGGGGTGCTGCTGACCGGCAAATAGGGCGCCTCCCCAAGCTGCCTTACCGGAAGCCCGGCGAAGAGATGGGTCATAGCGGTATTGCCTACCGCAACGACCTCGACGATCTGCTCCCGTGAGTATCCTGCACTTTCGCACAGGTGCGATATCATCTTATCCAGCGTCGTGACCATACGAGTTCGAAGCATCATTCGATGCTGCTCCGACTGGTTGGCATAGGCTATGCGGCTAACAATATCCTCTCCAAATGCTATCTGCGGGTTCATTTCGCCTGCGCGAGCGACAACAACTCCACTTTCAAGGTCAATCAGATAACCGGCGAGCGTAGTAGAGCCGATATCAAACGCCGTCGCCGCCAGACATGCGCCTTT
This sequence comes from uncultured Rhodothermaceae bacterium, assembly GCA_965365465.1. Lineage (GTDB taxonomy): Bacteria > Bacteroidota > Rhodothermia > Rhodothermales > DASSAV01 > CBDUBU01. Next base: position 3,199 of record CBDUBU010000073.1, on the reverse strand, counting down.
TGCGACGGCAGATACTATTTCGGTTCCGCGAGTATCTGTACGAAGCGCAAGCCGCCCCTGCCAAGCCATGTTGCGTAAAGTTTGTGCAGTTTCTGCAAGCACTTCACCGCTGATGTGTGGGCGTGAGATTCCCGGTTGCAGGATTGCATCAAATATGCGCCGGTCGTCGGCTCGGAGATCATCAAGGGCAGGAGGTTGAGCTTGCAGATCCAGCGGTATAACGGGAGGATCGATTGAAAGGTCGTGCTCAGCGCCATCCAGGAGCAGGTGTTGGGATATTGATACAGAACTGGGAGGGATGTCAATCGTCACATCCGAGTGTATCGAAGCCTGACAGGCAAGCCGGTATCCTGAAGCTAAATCTTCAGGGTCAAGCTCCATTTGCTCATCGAGTGTCGGCTCGGACAGGAATCCATCTACCAGGCTAATTTTGCAGGAACCGCAGATCCCGATTCCACCGCAAACGGTGACAAGTTCTATGCCTGCGGTGCGTATAGCGGCAAGGGCAGTCGCGCCGGCGGGAACCCTGACAATGCGGTCAGCAGGTTGAAGATGTACAGTTAACGATATGTCGGAGGGAGGCATGACATCACATCTTCTCTTTATACACGTCTTTGTGGCGGCACGTCAGTCTCATATTGCAAAAGTCGCACGGGCAGCCTGTAGCCGTAACCTGGGATCCAATACCCACAACGAGCGAAGTCGACATGCGTGGAATCATCTGGCTTGAAGAGGTAAGTGTAACGCCAATTCGTGAGGCATCCAGCAGGTCAAAAATTTCAAGCTGGCCAGGATCCAGGGGCCAACCCTCAAGCCCTGGGCCAAGCGGAACGGTTGTTTGCATTGGCCGCGACATGGCGGCGATATGGGTGCAGGCTGCGGAGGCGAGGTCGCCGACAGCCAGTGAGCCTAATACATCAAGGAAAAAAGCGAATGCAGGGTCGTCTGAGATGCTCCGAGAGGCTTGCTTTTCCAGTTCAGGCCCGATTGTACAGACTAGCAGAATCACACGTTCGGCAGGCGCCAGATGCCTGGCAACGAGGGGACCTGAAAGCACGCCACCTCCAAACAGGCGAAGGCGCTCGTGACGGAGGGCGGACACAGCGAGGTCGCGGAGCGCTACATTGGGACGCAAAAGCGCCTGCCCTTCTGTCCATGCACGCTGTGCTGCCGCCACCGAGCGAGCGCTGCGCGTGCGAAGTAAGTCTGGCGCGGCTCCCTGCGAACGGAGCAGCCTGTCTGTTCCTTCCTCAAGGGTTTGTTCATGGAAAACAGGAAATGAACAGCAATACGTGTCTGTAATGCCTTGTTCAGTAAGAAGCAAGGGTTGAGGTATGCTGCGAATAGCAGGTGCTATCGTTGCGCTCATAATAGAAAACCATCGTACTTTTCCGAACCTCAAGTAGAGGGTTGCATAAGCGACCTGGCGAGCGCTACGGCTCGGCTCGCATCTGCTGCGTAGCCATCCGCAGTGATCTGACGGGCGTACTGCTCGGAGAGCGGTGCGCCGCCAACCATAACTTTGACTTTGTTGCGAACCTCGGCGAGTTCCAGCGCTTCGATAGTCTTTCTCATATTCGGCATTGTCGTTGTGAGGAGCGCAGACATTGCTACCAGGTTCACACCGTGCGCCTGCACCGCCTCGACGAATCGCTCCGGAGCAACATCGGTTCCAAGATCAAGCACTTCAAAGCCGGCGCCTTCCAGCATCATTGATACCAGGTTCTTGCCAATGTCGTGCAGGTCGCCCTTTACCGTTCCTACCACTACCTTGCCGGCGGACTGGACATTGGCCTCTACGAGATGGGGCTTGAGAACAGTAAGTCCTTCCTGCATGGCGCGTGCTGCAATCAGCATTTCAGGAACATAATACTCCCCTTCCTCAAATCGACGACCCACTTCCGACATTGCGCTAATCATGCCATCATTGAGAATAGTCGCCGGATCTGTACCGGCCTCAAGGGCGCGATGAACCTGTTCCGAAACGCCGCTGCGGTCGCCCTCGAGAATACCGTCGAAGATTGCCTGAATTGCCTGATTCATAGGATGATGTTCCGTTGAGATAAATATTCGCACGCCGGTGCAGTACAGCTTTAATTACCTCGGCGTTGTCATATTCGGGAAGGTAATACCTGGCATTCTGTTTTGCGCAAACCTCCAATGTATTACCAGTGAACAATGCAGGCAGCAGCGTAAGCGTCAGGGAATGATGCTCATTTCGTTTTGACGGTCATCTTTTTTTTCTTACATCCGTAGAAATGCATGAACAATCCTTCTACAGGAGAACTCAGGTTCTTATGCGTGACCAAAAAGGACAGGATCAAGAGCGAAAAAGGGCTGCGGGAGGTTCTCGTCTGACTAAAACCTTCTGGGATGATATTAACGGCGGTGAGCTTCACCGCGACATGAGCCGCGACGTTAAAGAAATCTACCAGTTTTATCTGGATGATGAAACGCGCGGGCAACTTGCGCAGATGGGCCAGCTCAGCCGGTGGTCGCATATGGTTTTCTGGGTCTTGAAGAGCAGTATTTTGAAGCTGCCGCCTGCACGTCGGATATTGCTTCTGGGCAGCGTTCTCTTCTTTGTAAATGGCGCATTCAGCTCCACCCCGTTAGGTTCGCTGATTGCTGGTTTCATCGTTCTGCTTTTCGTGCTTCTGCTCGAACTGAAGGATAAGCTGCTTGCGCAGGATGAATTAGCAACAGGCCGGGCCGTCCAGTTTGCGTTGCTCCCCCGAGAGCATCCGCAGTTTCCTGGTTGGGAAGTCTGGCTTTTCACGAGGCCTGCAAACGAAGTGGGAGGGGATCTGGTCGATTATTTGCTGATGGAAAACGGTCGACTCGGCGTTGCATTAGGAGATGTGGCTGGGAAAGGTCTCGGCGCAGCGTTGGTTATGGCAAAACTGCAGTCCACCTTGCGAGCAATCGCTCCGAATTTTGCATCGCTGGCTGATCTTGGCCGGCAGATCAACAAGATCTTCTGCCGGGATGGGATGCCGGAGCGTTTTGTCTCTCTGGTTTATCTTGAACTGGAGCCGAACGGAGAAAAGGTCAGGGTGCTTAATGCGGGCCACCTCCCTCCGCTGGTCGTTCGGAGCGATGCCATAACCGACACTCGGAAAGGAGGTCCGGCGTTGGGTTTGCTTGCTTCAGCAAGCTACCGGGAGCAGAGCATCGAACTCGGTTTTGGTGATATGCT
>CBDUBU010000072.1:0-14940 GCA_965365465.1 uncultured Rhodothermaceae bacterium | reverse complement strand
GGCTTCATTGATAACGGCAGCCATACCGTGGGTAGTCGAATCCCCGTCAAGCACCTGAATTTCGTAGCGATTCTGCAAGTATACCCCGCTGTTCCCCCCTGCTTCCGTGATCATAAATTCGACATGTAACCTGAAGTCCCGGAATGCCTCTTTTGTCACAATGTCGGCAGCGCCATAGAGTCCACCCGCCGCGGCCGGGTCCGATGTAGTGACAACCGTTCCCTCATCAACCGGATCTTCCACAATCTCCCACTTGATTGGGAGCGCAGAAGCAAAACGCGGCCCCTCCCAGTAGGTCCAGTTTTCGTCCAGCATCTCACGGGTTCCATCAAAAAGCACCGTAGCATTTGCAGGAGGCTGAACGCCAACGCCCATTCGGGTTGTGGCGACCTTCTCAGCTGTGCCACATCCCAGAAAGAAAACAAGAAGCCCGACTGCGTAAGACCTTTTAAGATGCATCATGGTGGTATCCTCGGTTACGAGTAGAAGAACTGGCAGCGATTCCAGAAGAGCCAGAGGTTAGAATAAAAAAGATGACGGCAAGTTGAAAGCTTTTTCGATCTGTAATGCATACCCGGAGCGCAGCGCAATAATCATGCAGGCAGGCGCCGTCACTGACGGAACTGCAATTTCCACATTCATCCTGTTCTGCGAGAGGCAAAAGGGGGCATCGCACCCATCGAGGCTACAGAGCATAAGCATATCATCGGCTGACAGAGGAAGAAGCTGGTGTTTCAGTCAAGCGCTTTTCCTCCAACCCCGTTTCCGTTCCGCAGATGAACACCTCGATGCCCATTGCCTCAAACATCGCTGCCTTTGCCGCCAGCGCCCGTTGCGCCCCTGCCGCGTCCGGCGCATAAGCTACCTGAATATGGTTGCTCTTGTGCCGGCTCATCATCTGATCCCGGCTGATGCCCAGCAACACAGCGTGCATAATCGGCCACTGCGAGGTCGTTGCCTGCCAGCGCCGCTCCGTTTCCTCCTCCGGAAGCGCCAACGCCCGCGCACGCCCCAGGTCTGCCTTGAGCCGGCCCTCTTCGACATAGACGCGGCTCCAGACTACCTCTCCGGGACGGGAGACTCCCTTGATCGTGCCTCCCCCCAGCCGAAAGTACATCGCCGGCTGCCGCTCGCTCCGCGCTCCGGTATAGCCGCCCTCCAAGTGCGCGGGCGGCACGGCGCCGGAGATCTCCAGTGTCCAGACAAACTCACCCTCATATGCCTCGCCCCAGCGCAGGTCATGCAACGTCGTCTCCGGCGCAAACCCCAGCGCCTTCCATAGCCGGTTGGTTGCCAGCGCATCGACTCCAGCGCACTCATCCACTTCATTGAAGTGCGGAAGCGCCTGCCCGGCATAGAGTTCCCGCTTGCCGTCACGGCTGTAGACCGGTGGTCGCTCCCGGTTATTCAACAACCCTTCGGCAAGATCAGAAGCGGGCAACAGGTCCTTCAGCCCCTGTTGGTACTGAATCCCGACCGCGTCACAGCCGAAATCGTCTGCAATGCGCACCGCCGCCACGTAGGTCCGCAACTGCCAGAGCACCTGATCTCTGGTCAATTCCGTTTCCGGGTCCTTGCCCAGGCAGAACGTCATGCCCCTGTCCAGCAGCCACTGATAGCACCTCTCAGCCTCTTCCTCACTTGCCTGTGCAGCCTCATAGTAGAGCGCGCTCTGGCTGAGACGCTCCTTGAAGATTCCCGTCCGGTGGAGCAGTTCGTCCGGCACGATGGCGTTATACATGCCCATGCAGCCTTCGTCAAAAACGCCGAGGATCGCCTTTTCCCGCCCCAACTGCGCGCCGAGCCGGCCCCCCAGATGCGCCTCTTCTTCCGGGACCCGCAGGCCAGACAGCGGGCGCACGTGCTGTTCGTCACGCTCGATGTAGCCTTTTTCCAACCAATGGCGCAGACCCTGCCTGAAGAAGGCATCCTCAAAGCGTTCGCTCCAGAGCGTGCTGTAACCAACTCCGGCTTTGGTGAGTGAGCCGTTGAGGTTGAGCAGTCCCACCAGACCGGGCCAGGCGCCGCTCCAATTAGCCAGCGTCAGGATCGGGCCTTTGTGCGTTGTCAGTCCAGCCAGCACGTGATGGCTGTATTGCCAGGCCGTGCAGAGCACGATCAGCCGGGCATGGGGATCGATGTCTTTGAAAACTTCCATCCCCATGCGCTGAGAGTCGATGAAGCCGTGCTGCTTGAGAGGATCGTACTGGTGGGCGCGCACGAGACGAAACCCATCCTGATCGAGGCGGTCCTGAAGCAACTTCTCGACGCGTGCTTGCTCCGGCCAGCACATCTGGTTTGCCGAGAGACGCAGGTCGCCGCTGGCAACCAGAACGACAGAGTCAGCCTCGGCGCGAGCGCCGGAAGCGTAGCGGTTGAGATCAGAGGGGTTGGCCATATAACTTCTGAGGGTTGCGGTTTTATAATTACGAAGCAGGGATCTCTCCAGGCCGGAAAGCGCTTGCAGAGGACGAAAGGAGGCAAGAGACCTCCTCTGCCGAGCGATCCCTGCTCTTGACCGAAAGCGATCCTAATTTACTGTCTCTTTCTGAGCAAGCAACACAAATAAGGTAAGAAGCACAGCATGAAAGGAAATAACCAATCGATCAGTGCCGTGAAATGCAGCCTGGATTTGCAGTTCAAAAATCAAGGATGTTTTTCTATGCCTTTTGTTTTCTTAGATTAAAACCACCTTATGGAAAGGCTACCGGGCAGCGGTGCGTTGTGTCGTTCAACCATCCGTCTCCATGGAAGAAAATTACTGTCCCTCCACCCGTCGATAAACTTTTCGGGCAGCCTTTGTACGCAAGCCACAAAACCCTGATCACTTGAGGAGCTACCTGATGGCACAGCAAAACATTACACGCCGTTCATTCGTCAGCGCCGCTGCCGCCTCCACCTTTGCGGCAACCGTTCTGCCTCGCCATGTGCTCGGCGGCGTCGGGTACACTGCTCCCAGCGACAAACTGAACGTTGCGGGTGTCGGGGTGGGTGGTATGGGCCGGAACAACGTCGCCAACGTTGCCAGCGAAAACATCGTTGCCCTGTGCGACGTTGATTTTGACTATGCGGCCAAAACTTTCCAGAAGTATCCCGACGCGAAGACCTATAAAGACTACCGCGTGATGCTGGACCAGCAGAAAGATATCGATGCCGTCATCATTGCAACTGCCGACCATACCCACGCGGTGATCGCCACGGCAGCGATGGATCTCGGCAAGCATGTCTATGTCCAGAAGCCCCTCACACGGTCCATCCACGAAGCACGCGCCCTTGCCAAGAAAGCACGCGAGACGGGCGTTGCTACTCAGATGGGCAATCAGGGTCACTCCAGCGACGACGCCCGCAAGGTCAACGAATGGATCTGGAACGGAGCCATCGGCCCTGTGCGCGAGGTGCATGTATGGACGAACCGCCCGATCGGGTACTGGCCTCAGGGCATTGAACGACCTGAAGGCGAGGCAAGCATCCCCGACACCCTGGCCTGGGATCTGTGGCTCGGCCCGACTGCCTACCGCCCATACCATCCTGCGTACCATCCGCATGATTGGCGGGGCTGGGTGGACTGGGGCACGGGCGCTCTGGGGGACATGGGCGCACACCTGATCGACCATCCCTTCTGGGCCTTGAAGCTGCAAGCTCCGACAAGCGTAGAAACGGTGTCTACGCCTTTCAACAAACAATCCTATCCGCACGCCACCATGAGCTGGTATGACTTCCCGGCTCGTGAAGACATGCCGCCGGTACGGCTGACCTGGTATGATGGCGGAATGGCTCCCTCCCGGCCGGTCGAACTTCCGGAAGATTTCAAAATGCATCCTGAAGGCGGCGTGATCTACATCGGCGAGAAAGGCAAGCTTATCCACGAGACCTATGGGCTGAACCCGCGCCTGCTGCCGGAATCGCTTGCTCAAGAAACAGGCGATCCCCCAAAGATGCTCGAACGAGTATCCGGAGGGCACCAGGGCGGGCATGAACTAAACTGGGTGCGGGCAGCGAAAGGCCAGGAAAAGACGGTCTGCCCCTTCGAGTATGCCGGGCCGCTGACCGAAACGATGCTGTTGGGCTTGGTTGCGCTATGGGCAGGTGAGAAGGTCGAATGGAACTCCGATGACATGCGGGTGACCAACGTAGCGGAAGCCAATCAGTACGTCAGCCCAGCCTACCGCGAGGGATGGTCGCTCTAGTCGATGCCTACCGGGCTGTTCATTTCCTTCTACCGGAACATAAAGAGGAGCGCTTTGCGCAAGCAGGCAGATGCGGTGAACGCATCTGCCTGCTTTTCTCTCCCTGTCTTTAAAAGGCGCAAGCCATAGAAAAACGCTTCCTCCCTCAAGGATCAGCGCTGGCACTTTGTTGCGCCGGGCAATCACGCGGTGACCCGCCGCCGCGAGAATCGATGCCGGTACACATCCACGATCACGGCGGCGATGATGACAGCCCCGGTCACGATGCGCTTGGTCGGCTCTGTGGCGCCGATTTGCGCCAGGCCGGTCTGGAGTACGGCAATGATCAGGACCCCGAAAAAGCTGTTTACGACCGAGCCACGCCCACCCATAAGACTTGTCCCGCCAATAACCACCGCAGCGATCGCCGACAGTTCCAGCCCGATTCCGGCATTGGGATCGGCAGACTCCAGATAAGCGACGTGAAAAAGGCCCCCTAACCCCGCGAGCAATCCTGCGATGGCAAACACCGCCACCTTGACGGGACGCGGATCTATTCCAGCCAGCCGCACTGCCTCTTCGTTGGTCCCTATGCCGATCATGCACCGCCCGAAGACGGTGCGTGTCAGGACAACCTGCCCGATTAAGACCACCAGCAGCGCCAGGAAAAAAGCCGGCGACAGACCGATGCCTGCAACCGGCGCTCCGATTGGCGACACAACGGAGCCGATGAAGAGCGAACGCGAATCCGTGACGAGATAAGCGCCGCCGCGGGCGATCTCCAGCATACCGAGGGTGACGATAAAAGACGGTATGGCCCATCGCACGGTAATGAATCCATTGACGAGGCCCGCTGCAAGGCCCATGCCCAGGCATACCGCAATGCCGGGCGCCAGCGGCCAGTCCCATGCCGTGAGCGCCATTCCCAGCAGCCCCGCGCTCAACGCCAGCACAGAACCTACAGAGAGGTCAATCCCTGCAATAACCAGCACGTAAGTCATACCGACGGCAATCACGGTTAACGCCGGGATCTGGTTCGCCAGCATCGTGAAAGTGGTGCGTGAGAAAAAGTGCTCGCTGAGCAGCGAAAAGAGCAGCACGAGCAGCGCAAGCACTGCTATCATGCCGACATACTCGGTGAGGCGCTTTCGGCTTCTGTGGGAAACAGTGGTTCCGGTCGGAGAGACTATGTCTTTACCATGCTGCATATCATGTATGTATTTTGTCCGCAGCGCTGAGGTATCCGCTGAAGGAAGCCGCCATAATGCCCTCCTCCGTCCATTCATCCCGCGAGAAAGTAGCTGCCAGCCGGCCTGCGGAGAGAACTGCAATCCGGTCGCAAATCGCCATCAACTCACGCAATTCGCTGGAAACAACCACGATGGCTTTTCCCTGTAAGGCAAGTTCATTCAGCAGTTGATACACGGTTTGCCTGGCCTCCACGTCAATGCCACGTGTGGGTTCATCAAAGAGCAGCACGTCGCAGTCGCGCAGCAGCCAGCGGGCAAGCACGACCTTCTGCTGATTGCCGCCGCTTAGTTCCTGAACCGGCTGTCTGACGGACAGGCGGTGAACTGCCAGTTGGTCATTAAGGCGGGTTGCCGTTGCGTGCTCACGCGCTTTGTCGATCCATCCTCCGGAGCGCGAAACCAACTGGAGGCGGGAGAGCGTGGTATTGATCCCGATGGATAAGGGAAGCAACAGGCCATGCTGCTTACGATCTTCCGGGACCATCCCGATCCCGGCGCGTACGGCATCGCCCGGTTGCCTGAAGTGCAACGGCGGCGCATCCGCGCCCCGGCGGACAATCCCTGCTTCCGCTTTATCGGCTCCAAAAATGGTCCGAAGCGTTTCGGTCCTTCCGGAACCGACCAGCCCGGCCAGTCCCAGAATCTCACCCTGGTGTACATCAAAGCTCACATCGCGCACGAGATCTCCTCGATAAAGCCCCTCCACGCGCAACGCCACCGATCCGGGCTTCCTTTTACCCTGCTCCACTGCTTCAGCCCTGTCTCGCCCTACCATGCGCTGCACGATTTCATCTACGGAAAGTCCCTGCGTGAGGCGCGTATCCACAACACTCCCATCCCGCAAAACCGTCACCCGGTCGCAAACCGTGAGGATTTCCTCCATCCTGTGGCTGATATAGATGATCCCTACCCCTCCGGCCTTCAGCCGCCGGACATGCTGAAAGAGCAAGTCGATCTCAGGATTGGTAAGGGCCGCCGTCGGCTCATCAAGGATGAGCAAACGGCAGGGTCGAGCCAGGGCTGCCGCGATCTCAATGAGCTGCTGATGCCCGACCCCGATCGAACGGACAGGCAGCGCCGGGTCGAGGTCTTCCAGGCCCACAGCAGCCAGCGCCTCCCGCGCCTGCGCGTGCAAGCGGCGATAATCAAGGAAACCCAGACGATGCGGAAGCCGGTTGAGGAAAAGGTTTTCTGCAATACTGAGAGTGCCGACCAGATTCAACTCCTGCATCACCATCTGCACCCCGTGCGCCTCTGCCTCTGTTTTTGTGCGCGGCCGGTACGCTTGCCCCTCCAGCGTCATCTGGCCGCCATCCAGGGCTGTCAGACCGCAAATGATTCGCGCCAGGGTTGATTTGCCTGCGCCGTTGGCACCTACAAGCGCATGGACTTCTCCGGACAAGACCTCCAGATCAACATCCTTCAGAACCGGCGCTGCGTAGCTTTTATAAAGTCCCCGGACGCGCAACAGCGCTCGCACAGCTTCTCGCCCTTTGCCCATGCACGCGCCTAAAGGTTTTCTGCCGTAATGAGATTGACGGGCGTCTGCTTATCTTCGGGGGTGGCATCGCCATTCAGGATCTGGAGAGCGTACTCGATGCCATAGACGGCAAGTTGATCTCCGTGTTGATCGGCAGTAGCGAGCACGCGCCCATCGCGCACCATCTCCTGAATAGCCTGTATGTTGTCGAAGCCTACGATGGCGATTTCGCCCACCTTGCCAGCCTGCCGCACGGCGGCGGCAGCGCCAAGCGCCATATTGTCATTGCTGGCCAGAATGGCCTTCAGGTTGGGATGCGTGTTGATCATGGCCGAGGCCACCGTGTTCGCTCTGGCCTGCTCCCATTGCCCACTCTGCACATCCACTACGCGCATCTGAGCGCTCTGCATAGCATCCTCGAAACCCAAACGCCGTTGCTGTGCATTAAAAGCCGTAGGGATACCTTCCAGAATGGCTACTTCATCTCCGGCCTTGAGATGCTTGCTCAAAGCCTCCCCGACCAGACGCGCTCCTTCCCGGTTGTCCGGACCCACGAACGGTATGTCGATGCCGGTCTGCGCCAGCGTAGCCTCATCCAGCTTGTTATCAATGTTGATGACGACAATTCCGGCATCCCTGGCCCGTTTCAGCACCGGCGCCAGCGACCGGGAATCCGCCGGGGCAATAACAATCGCATCGACGCCGATTGCGATCATCTGCTCAACCAGCGCAACCTGCTGGCTGATGTCGCTCTCGTCCTTGATCCCGTTTACGATCAGGTCGTACTGCGCGGCGTGCTGTTCGTGATGGGCTTCTGCGCCCTCTGCCATCGAAACGAAAAACTCATTCGCCAGCGATTTCATAATAAGCGCAACCTGAGGCCGATCCGTCCCGTCTGTGTCCGCAGCATCTTCGGACTTGCAACCGGCCAGTGCAGCAAACAAAAGCATCGCTACGGCGAGCACAAACCAGCCTGTTCGTGTCTGTTTCATCATAAAAGTCATATCCTACTCCTTGCTGTTCACACATTTATTCAGGCATGGTGGTAAACGGACCAGGCCATGTACTTACCAAAGGCTTCTGAAACGGCCTCGGCCACGCGGGCGCGGGTGGCTGCTACGTGGTGCTCGAAACCCTGCTCGCAGATGTGCCGGAGCAACCGCTGCAACTGTGGAACCTCAAAGACCCCATAGCCCCCGAAGGTCTGCACTGCATCCTCCGTGAACCGCCCCTCTCCTACGTATGCCTTAATCTCACCCTTGAACTCATCCGTCGAGACACGTGCGTACGTGAACGGCCCTGCCGCGATGCGCCCCACGATCGTGCCATACGTGTTCTCCTTGCCCACTGTGCCGGCAATGATCTCCTGATAGTCCATCTTCTGCTCCCCGAAGAACGCACTCGGCAGGTTTGAGCAGTGGAAAACCACCCCCTTGTTCTCATCGTCGCCGTAATTGTTGTTCCAGTCCAGCAGCGCCGCAGGAACCTGGGCTGCTTGCGCCAGGGCGTACATACTGATCGTACCGGCGATATCGGCTTCGCAGGCGCTCGAGAGCAACTGGTTGCTCATCATGCTCATGCACGTACACGGCACCACGCCGTAGAACTCCTCCAGCGATGTCCAGCACTGAATCGCGGTCGCTGCCAGCCCCTGCGCCTCCATGAACCGGTCGATAGCCACTCCCAGCTTTGCCATCTTCACAAGACTCTCCTGCGGGATGCCTTCCACTTGCGTGTAGGCGCGCATCTCTTCGAGCTTTGCCTGCACCGGCGCCTCGTCGTTTCCCATACGGCGGATCCAGCCAAGCAACTCCGACAGGTCCAGCGTCTCGACCGAAATTCCGCTGCGTTCGAAGAGCTTCTCGCTGTAGCGCACCGTGTTAAAGGCCGCAGGCCGCGCCCCGATCTGGCCCAGGCGGGCTCCGCGCAGCGAGCGCACCACGCGGCACGTGGCGGCAAACTGCTGCAAATCCCTGGAAAACGCTTCACCATCGGGATCCATCGTGTGTTTACTGGTGAGCGTGTAGCGAATGCCGTACTGATGCAGGTTGTTGCAGGCCGACATCTTGCCGCAGAAGCTGTCGCGCCGGTACTGAATCGACATTTGATCGGCGGTATCCTGAAAGGCATGGATCAGCACCGGCACGCCGAGATCGGCCCAGCGCAACGTATTGGCGATAGCACGTTCGTCGCCGAAGTTGGGCAAGGTCACGAGCACGCCGTCGATCTCGTCGCGGCGGCGGCGGAAGAGGTCGGCGCAGCGACGAGCCTCCTGAAGGCTCTCGATGGCGCCGTTGCTGGTTTCTTCTTCGGGCGTGATGACGACGCGGATGCCTTGCTGCTGGAGCACCTCCAGGATAAGCTTGCGTCCGGAAAGGCAGAGGTGGGCCGGAAAGAAGCCCCGGTTGCCAACGATAACGCCCAACGTCAGGGGCCGTCCGGCCTTTGCGGAAGGCGCCTCGGCGCCGTAAGCGGTAAAGGGAGACTGATTGCCTTCTCGTTCAGCGCTTGGTCGTGATCCCATGTCTGTTTATGTTCTGAGGGTGAAACAAGGAAAGCGGAATTTACCGATCACCTTGTTATGATAAAGGAGCACAGACTGTAGCGTTTTCAGTTTTTTATCCCGTTTGAAGGGGCCTGCCGGCTGTAACGCAGCGTCTGCTCACTCCAGTTCGAGCGCAACGATGGATTTTGCAGGCAACACAACTGTGAGGGTTTCGCCCGCAAACTGCGCTCCGCTGAAATCAGCCGGACGGACGGCATCGGGCTGCTCGAATGTATTGTGTGCATTCATCTCAGGAGCCGTCAGGATGCGTCCTTGCACACGTGTAAGATTCGCCCCACGGATTTCAGTCGTAACGGTTCGCGGCTGGTTGGGATCGAGGTTGGTCAGCGTTATGTGAACCTTACCAGCTTGATCCCGAGATGCCGATGCGCTCACGGCAGGAATGGTTTCCCCTTCATAGGAATACTGCCCCTCCTGCAACGAGATCGGGAGCAGCGTCGCGTCGTGATGCACCGTGTAGAGTTCGAAAACGTGGTAGGTGGGCGTCAGGATCATCCGGTCGCCTTGCGTCAGAATCATGGCCTGCAACACATTGACGGTCTGCGCGATGTTAGCCATCCGCACACGGTCGGCGTGGTTGTTGAAGATGTCCAGCGTCACCGAGGCGACGAGTGCGTCTCGCAGCGCATTCTGCTGGTAGAGAAAGCCCGGCTCCGTCCCTGGCTCCACCTGGTGCCATGTGCCCCACTCCCCAACCATCAGCGACACCCGCTTGCCCGGATCATAACGGTCCATGATGGTCGAATGGCGCTCGATGAGTTCTTCCATCCGCAGGGCGCGCTGCATGATTTCGAACCATTCGCTTTCCGGAAACGTGGTAGCCCGCCCCTTGTTGTTCCAGTCGCCAGTCAAGGTGTAGTAATGCATATCGAGTGCATCGATAAAGCGGCCCGCATCCCGCATCATAACTTCCGTCCAGTTGTAGTCGCCGGAGTTTGGGCCGGTGGCAACACGGAGGGGGCGCGTCTCGCCGATAGGACGCAAAAAGGTAGCGAAGCGTTTGTAGAGATCGGCATAGTATTCCGGGGTCATCTCGCCTCCACAGCCCCAGCTTTCGTTGCCGACGCCCCAGAACCTCACATTCCACGGCTCCGTGCGCCCGTTCTCCCGGCGCAATTCGGCCAGGGAACTGCCGCCGGGATGATTCACGTATTCCCACCAGTTTGCCATCTCCTCAACCGTACCGCTGCCGACGTTGCCTACAACGAAAGGCTCCGTTCCCAGCCGTTCGACCAGTTCCAGATATTCGTGTGTGCCGAAGCTGTTGTCCTCGGTGACGCCGCCCCAGATGGTGTTGACCATCGTCGGGCGCTCCTCACGCGGGCCGATGCCGTCTTCCCAGTGGTAGTAGTCTGCAAAACAGCCGCCGGGCCAGCGAAGATTGGGGACCTTGATCTTGCGCAGGGCCTCTATCACCTGATCGTTGTAGCGCCACCCGGAGGGTGAGCCGGACGGAGGATTGGCAGCCGTGCCCGCTCCTCCGTTTTCCTGCACCCAGAAGCCGCCATAAATGTCACGGCCCAGATGTTCGGCAAAATGACCGTAAATGTGGCGACTAATGGTGTGCTCGCCCTGATCGGCGTTGACGACGAGGCGCACTGCTTCCTGCCCCTCAGAGTTAACCGGCTGCGCGGTCGCCGGCGCTGAAAGGCTGAGGAGCGTCAGAAGCAACAGGCAGACTGCGTGCTGTATCGGTTTGCTGTACATGGTAAGAACGGTCCTCCATCTGGTGATTGATAGCCGGATTTTAACCTGCCTTTATCGAAATGCAAAACGGAGTCGGTCTGGAGCTACGAATCATCTCTGGAGTTTTTTTGCCGCCCGTCTTGAAAATCAATGCTGATGAATGCCCAAACCGCCTGGCAGACACGTAAGGCCAAGCGTTGAACGTGTGCGATTTACGTTATTATTCATTCTGCCGGCCGCGATGACGGAACTTCCCAAACCTGCAAACTGTCGGCGGAACACCAAAAGCTCCGTTTTCTTGCGGCCTAACGTCAATGACGGCAACTATAGAGGCGCAGAACTCCGGGAAATCCGTTTCCGGATTATGTCGCACCGCCTGAGCCGGAAGGTCTTGCCCTGTCGCCGCCCAAGTTAACCCGGCGACTGCTCACTTTCAGCATTTATCCTGAATTATGCATCTTCGCTATCTTGGCTACGCCTGCCAGAACCTCTCGCTCGGCACTGTCAGCCGGACGCTTCGCCTGTCCAATCTCAGGACGGAGAAAATCATACCTGCCGTTACCCGGAACCTACAGGACATCGAACAAATGGTGTTGTGGAATGTCGAGCATGGGATTCACTTCCTGCGCATCTCCTCCGACATAATCCCCTTCGCCACACACCCCGACTTTCCATTCGATTGGGCTGAAGCCTACGACTGGATGTTCCGCGCCATCCGGAGACAGGTAAAAAAGCACAAAATGCGTGTAACGAATCATCCGGGGCAGTACACCGTGCTGAATTCCTTACGGGAGGAAGTCGTCGCCGAGAGCGTAAAGGAACTCGACCATCAGGCCCGTCTGCTCCGACTAATTGATCCCGTGCAGGGCACCCTCACGCTCCATGTAGGCGGAGCCTATGGAGACAAAGCCGCTGCAATGGCGCGTTTCCAGAGCAACTTCGACCGGCTCTCAGACGAGGCTCGCGCCATACTTACGCTCGAAAACGATGATACGACGTACACGCTTGACGATGTGCTGCCCCTGTGCGAGGCGCTGGAAATCCCGATGGTATTCGACTTCTTTCATCACCGGGTTCTTCACGAAGGAGATGACCCAATGGCAGGGCTCGCCGACAAACTGGAACGTGTGGTTCAGACATGGGGAAGCCGCGCACCCAAGTTCCACCTGTCGAGCGCTCGTCCGGGACCGGAAGGGCAGCGGGGCGCGCACGCCGACTACGTACTCATGGAGGATGTACAGTGGGTGATGGACGTGATGGAGCGCGTGGGCGGAGCGAGACCTTATGACCTGATGTTGGAAGCCAAACAGAAGGACCTTGCAGTCCTTGAAGTGCAGCGCTATCTGGGGACAGGTTTGGCGCCTGAACGGGCAGCGCCAATGGAGTTCCCTGCTGAGGCTCCGTAAGCATACTGGCTTTTCAAGTCAGCTTCCGGGAAGAAATCAGCCTCCTGGCGACGCTTACCCATTCCCGCCTCTCCTCTGATCGCCAGTATATTTTTTCACCCGCCTGCGGCGTAGCTTATTGGTTTCCGCTCCCTGAATCTGTAACGCTATGAACGCACAACACGTCGTTTTTTCGATTTTGAGTCTGGCAATAGTGGTCGCACCGCTTTCAGCTACTGCGCAGGTAAAGCCCACCTATACGGAACGCTACCGCCCACAGTATCACTTCACGCCCGCCGTCAATTGGATGAACGACCCAAACGGCCTTGTTTACTTCAACGGCGAATACCATTTGTTCTACCAGTATAACCCCTTCGGCGACCGCTGGGGGCACATGAGTTGGGGGCACGCCGTCAGCCGCGATCTGGCGCACTGGGAGCACCTGCCGGTAGCGCTGGCCGAAAGGGACAGCATTATGATTTTTTCCGGCAGCGCCGTTGTTGACTGGAATAACACATCCGGGTTTGCCTTGCAAGGCGCTGCCCATTCCCCCGCCGAGAATGCAGAGCCGCCGCTGGCAGCTATCTACACCGGCCACCATACCTCTGGCCGAAATCAGTCGCAGCATATCGCCTACAGCACCGACAGAGGCCGATCCTGGACGAAGTACGAAGGCAACCCGGTCCTGGATCGCGGACTGAGCGACTTCCGCGATCCTAAAGTATTCTGGTACGAACCGGAGGGGAAATGGGTAATGGTCGTGGCGCTCCCGACCGAACACAAGCTGCAGTTCTATGCCTCAGAGGACCTCAAGCAATGGGCGCACCTGAGCGACTTCGGCCCTGCCGGGGCTATCGGGGGCATCTGGGAGTGCCCCGACCTTTTTGAACTGCCTGTGGACGGCGATCCGTCCAACACGCGCTGGGTGCTGGAGGTAGATCTCAATCCCGGCAGCATCGCCGGCGGTTCGGGGGGCCAGTATTTCATTGGACAGTTCGATGGCAAGGCATTCACGCCCGATGCGCCCGTGGGCGTTGGCGACGAGCACGCACGCTGGGTAGACTACGGGGCTGACTTCTACGCTGCCGTCTCCTGGTCCGGCATTCCGGAGACCGGCGGCGACCGCCTGTGGATCGCCTGGATGAATAACTGGATGTATGCCGGAGACATTCCAACCTCACCGTGGCGGAGCGCTCAGAGCCTGCCGCGCCGCGTGACGCTGCGGACGCTCGACGGCGAGGTCCGGCTCATGCAACAACCGGCAAACGGTCTGCCCCCCTTGCGCCGGACGCAGCGCCATGTGAGCAACATCGAGGTGGCCGAGGGTACGCTTTCGCTCGCTGAACGCGGAATTGCAGGTAAGGCGCTCGAAATCATTGCGGAGTTCGAGGTGGGCAATGCCGACGTCTTCGGCCTCAAGGTGCGGATGGGAAACGACGAGGAGACGCTTGTCGGCTACGACGTGATGGACGGAGAGGTCTTCGTCGACCGTAGCCGTTCGGGAGAGGTCAGTTTTCATCCCGGATTCGCGGCCCGCCACGCAGCGCCGCTTCCTGCCAAAGACAGGCGTGTGCGGCTGCACGTTTTCGTGGACTGGTCATCGGTGGAGGTCTTTGCTGGAAACGGGCGTATTACGATCACCGACCAGATCTTTCCCAAGCCGGAGAGTGCGGGCGTAGCCCTGTTTGCTCAGGGCGGCACAGCGCGACTCGTTTCACTCGATAGCTGGGAGATGGCCTCCACATGGACAGAACCCGCATACAAGGCCCCCTGAACCCGAAAGCGCCCCTTGCGATAATGCGAGAGGCACTTTATGGGCGTGCTGCTCAGCGAAGACCTCGACGGGGCGACTGCTGGGCACAGTGCAGGTTAGGACAATGCCTCGCACTTCAGCCGGGAATATAAGCGACGCTTCGGGCATCCGCCGATGCGCGATGTAGAATGGCTGCGGGAGGCTGCAAAGGGGATAGCCCAATAGGCGCCAAAAACCCGTTCCCGTACCTGCGCAAAAAGGAGGAGGCCCTGTGCTTCACGCTTGTAACAGCACAGGGCCTTCTGACAGGCTTTTCGGGCAGGGGCAGAGAAAAAAGGAAAGGACGGAGTAAACTTCTGTGTTTTAATTCCGTAGCACCTGCTGCCGTCCTCTGTTTCACATTCGGGAAGCCGCTGGTAAAATCACATCATTAGCCACAAAGGTGAACCTATGCGGATCGCCTTCACCCTTGCCCTGCTGGCGCTCTGCTTCCGGCCGGCGCTGCGCGTGCAGGCCCAGGGGCAGGAGTTCACCTTTGAGCAGGTTCGCTTGCCGGGCGGCCAGCCTGGAAACTTCATCACGGGCATCACCCAGGATCGGCACGGGTTTCTGTGGCTCGCCACGCAGGGCGGGGTCGTCCGGTATGACGGCTAC
>CBDUBU010000071.1:0-15116 GCA_965365465.1 uncultured Rhodothermaceae bacterium | reverse complement strand
AGCGCTGCGAGCCACAATGCCCCGCTGCACCGCAACTCCATACTTTTCGAGAATCTCTTTGGCCTGATATTCGTGCAGTTTCATAATTTCACTTACAGGTAGGCAGCGATACACCTGCCGCTATCCAATACTGCTAAGACTTGATGCCAGGTGCGTAGCATTCACCTGCCTCTAACCATGAGGACACATTGAGCAGCGTTAAGCTACGGAACCATTCAGAAAGAATCACCTTCCATAGACTAACCTGTCCTTTCGGTTACTTCTATTTTGCGCCGGGTCTCTCGGTCGCATTTTGCCCCTGGCAGATGCCCCATGAAAACGTTTGACCTTCACATCATCCGGCGCTTTCTCTCAGGCGCTGTCCTTTTGATCGTGGGATTGATCGTTTTCTTTATCGTCTTGCACTACGTGGAGTACATCGACGACTTCTTCGACCGTGGCGCAACGATGCGGCAGGTTTTCTTTGTTTACTACCTGAACTACATTCCTGACATTGTGCGCCTGACTTCTCCGCTGGCGCTTTTTCTTTCTTGCGTTTATCTGACCGGCAAGCTGGCGCAGGAGCTTCAACTCGTAGCGCTTCAAACGAGCGGCGTCTCGCTGTACCGGTTATTGTGGCCTTATTTCATCACGGCGCTGGTGTTTACAGGCGCGATGTTCTGGTTCAATGGATGGGTCGTGCCGAAAACCAACACCGTCGTCCTGGAATTTGAGAACACTTACCTCAAGAGTGGATCGCGCCAGTT
Organism: uncultured Rhodothermaceae bacterium; assembly: GCA_965365465.1. Lineage (GTDB taxonomy): Bacteria > Bacteroidota > Rhodothermia > Rhodothermales > DASSAV01 > CBDUBU01. Next base: position 14,370 of record CBDUBU010000071.1, on the reverse strand, counting down.
CGACGTTACCGAGATACACCGCCAGAACCGGCCAGGAAGCTACATCACCGTTGGCTATTACGACCGCACCGCGCAGATCGCACATCGGGTTTCGCTGCAGGAGTTCGTGAACGAAAGCCACCTCAAAAAAAGGATCGATGCGCAACGCATGGAATGGGTAGACTCGCTTTCCGTCTGGCGGATGCATGATGCCGTTATTCGCAATTTCTCTCCTGAAGGCATAGAAACACGGGCAGACGCTCCATCCATAGATACACTTCTGCAAGTCTATCCGCGCGATTTTGCCCGTACGGAAAGAGACGTAGAATCCATGTCGATTCCTGCCGCAAAGGCATACGTTGCGGCATTGGAGCGTTCAGGAGTCAACAACATCGGGCGCACCCGCGTCGAGTACTACGCCAAGTTTGCGTATCCTTTCGCAAACCTGATTCTCGTGCTCATTGGAGTGCCTCTGGCCGCCGTCCGCAGAAGAGGGGGCCAGGCCGTGCAGATCGGTCTGGGTCTGTTTGCAGCGTTTGGCTACCTGGCGGTAATGAAACTGGCAGAACCTTTCGGCTACTCCGGTGAATTTTCTCCTGCCCTTACGGCATGGCTGCCTCATCTCGTATTCCTGGGAGTCGCCCTCATCCTGCTGCTGCGCGTCAGGAAATGAGGCTGGCGGCGGCGCTGTTGTTCGCGCCCGTTCATGCCTCTCCGCCGGGCATTCCAAACTGAATCTGCTGGCCCGGTGGGGTGCGTTCCTCAATCTCGCCATGCGCTACTTCGTAGCGGTGAATATTGTCTGCCAGCGCGTGCAGCAGGCGCTTGGCGTGCTGAGGCGTTACAATGATCCTGCTTTTCACACGCGCCTTGGGGACGCCCGGCATAACCCGGATGAAGTCCAGGATAAATTCTTCTGCCGAGTGTGCAATCATCACCAGGTTAGAATAAATCCCTTCCGCCGTGTCCTCACTGAGTTCAATGTTGAGTTGCCCCGGCGCACCCTGATTCTGGTCTTTTGTCTTGTTCATTATCTGCTGTGTTCTAGCTGTTTTGCCGGCTCCGACCTGCGATTGCCAGCGCGCTGATCAGATCGCTTTTCGTGATGATCTGGTATGCTCCCGGCTGTCCTGTTTCGACAAGCACAGCGCCGGGAGCCTCGTCAAGGTACGCAGACAGATGCTCCAGATGAAGGGCTTTCGGCACGATAGGAAAAGGTTTATCCATCGCATGGAGCACTTTTTCCTCCCTCGCATCCGGATTGCTGATAAGCCTGTTCAGAATGACTGTCTCCGTCAAGCTTCCAATAACCCTTCCCTCTTCCAGTACAGGCAACTGCGAGATTCCGTGATCGGCCATGCATTGTATGGCATCCCCGAGTGTCTCTTCAGGAGATACAGAGATGATCTGCTTGTCTTTTCGCCGTGTCGTAAGAACCTGATCGACTGTCAGATCGGGCTGACGCTCCAGAAAACCGTGATTCCGCATCCAGTTGTCATTGTAGGTTTTTGAAAGATACCGGTAGCCTGCATCCGGAAGAATGACAACGACCACATCGCTTTCTCTCAATCTCTCGATGTGCGCCTGCAACCATTGGAGCGCCCCTGCTACAGCCATGCCGCACGACTGCCCGACGAAAAGACCTTCTTCCCGCGCCAGCCGGCGCGTCATCTGCATGGACTCTTTATCTGTCGTCCGAACAAAGTCATCAACAATATCGAAATCCATGTTTTTAGCAAGAATATCCTCCCCAACTCCCTCTGTCAGGTAGGGATAGATCTCCTTGTGGTCGAACTCGCGGGTATGGAAATATTTGTAGTAGACCGAGCCGTATGGGTCTACCCCGATGACCTTGACGGCAGGGTTTTTCTCTTTCAGGTACCTGGCAACCCCGGAGATCGTCCCACCGGTCCCTGCGCCCGAGAAGACATGTGTTACGCGCCCCTCCGTCTGCTCCCATATTTCGGGACCCGTCGTCTGATAATGCGCTTCGGCGTTAGCAGGGTGGTCATACTGATTGAGATATACAGAATTAGGGATTTCAGTAGCCAGGCGGCGCGCGACCGAGTAATAGGAGCGTGGGTCTTCCGGCGTAACCGCCGTCGGGCACACGATCACCTCTGCGCCGAGCGCACGCAGCACGTCTACTTTCTCCTGGCTCTGTTTATCGGTCGTTGTAAAAATGCACCGATAGCCTTTGGCAATGGCCGCCAACGCAAGTCCTGCCCCGGTGTTGCCACTGGTTCCCTCGACGATCGTGCCGCCCGGCTTGAGCAATCCGTCACGTTCGGCTGCCTCGATCATGCTTACGCCGATCCGATCCTTGACCGAGCCTCCTGGATTAAAAAACTCTACCTTACCCAGCACAACGCATGGCAAGCCGACTGCAACGCGATTAAACTTCACCAACGGCGTGTTTCCGATGGCGCCCAGAATTGTATCATTCCACATGGTTAATTAGACATTTCTTATATTGCGACTTTTGTAATTTACCAACCGCACTCATACCCTACCCCGGTTGCTTCTGGTCCGTCTCATTTGAGGACGGTTCAGGATAATGCTCCAAGTGAACGCCTGGTCTCTCGGAACGGGTTCCCCACCCAACCTGACCCTGGAGATAAGGCCCATGTCAAGCGTACGTATATCCATGCCCAGTGGTACTGAGTCGTTCTCTTCCTTCATACCCGAACTGTTTTTCGCCAGCTTCCTGTCAGCAGATAAGGCCGTATTCCGAAACCCGGCCTGGCAAAGTGCGCTCGGCTCCGACGAGAACCCCTGGCTTCACCTGTCTGAGGATGACCAGACGCTCGCCCGGCAATATGTAACCGAAGCGATCGCCGGCTGCCTTGTCACCAACCAGGTTTTTTCCGCCTCTGTAGTCGGGCGCGATGAGCCGCTGCCAGTCCTCCTGAACTTCTTCCCCGTTCATCTTCCCGGCGCTGACAATGAGCCTACGGTCTGCGCCGCAACAGTTACCGGTGAGGCCCTCACCGAGCCTTCGAGTTGGACTTCGAGTCAGACCCAGCGCCACCGTATGGAAACGCTTGGCCGCATGACGATGGGCATCGCGCATGATTTCAACAACCTGTTGAGCGCTGTCCTGTGGCATATCGAACTCATGAAGGCGGAGACCTCGCAAGCGCAAAAAGACCTGACTTTCGCGGAACATCTGCGCACTATCGAACAGGCAGCCCTCGATGGCGCAAATCTGATTCGCAAGATTCAGCAGTATGTCCGTCAGGAAAAGCAGACACATTTTGAACCTGTTGACCTCCCTACCGTGATCCGCGACTGTGTAGCGCTTACACGTCCCTACTGGTATAATGAGCCGCGCCGCCAGGGGATCGCCATCGAGACTTCCCTTCAGCTAGGGGAGGTTCCTGCGGTTTCCGCGTCCCCGACGGAATTACGTGAGGTATTCATCAACCTCATCCTCAACGCAGTACAGGCTATGCCTCGCGGGGGAATGCTCAGCTTCGACACAAACTTTCTGGCTGAAAAAGGAGTTTGTGTCAGCGTCACAGACACGGGAATCGGAATGAGCGAAAGCACTCGCGCCCGCATCTTTGAACCTTTGTTCACCACCAAAGGCCCGCATGGAACAGGCATGGGACTAGCTGTAAGCTATGGCATTCTTCAGGAGCATGACGCAACTATCTCTGTGGCCTCACGGCTTGGAGATGGCACACGCTTTGAGATCTTTTTCCCTCCTGCCGAAACTTCTACCTGGGAAACAGTCCAACTCATAGAGCGCGTTGCGGCAACGCCGGCTCGCATTATGATTGTAGATGACGAACCGATGGTGCGGACGGCGCTGGCGCGTCTGCTCGCACTCAAAGGCCACACGGTTCGCCAGGCGGCATCCGGTGCAGAAGCCCTGGCGCTGGCTAACACAGAGCAGTTCGACATTGTCTTTACAGATCATGGAATGCCGGAGATGAGCGGGATTGAACTGGCGCGGGCGCTTCGGCTTCGCAACCCTGCCCTTCCCATTGCACTGCTAACCGGGGATACCGAGTACGGCCGGCATAACAACTGTGTGGACCTCGTACTGAGCAAACCGTTTCAGCTTCGGGAACTGGAAGCAGCCATTACCAAGCTCCGCCGAAGTTAGCACTTTCGCTTCTACACTTCCCTCTTTCCAGAACCTTACGCCTCACTGGAAGGTATACTTTTTTCGAGCACAGAGAGCTTTTTTCGAGCGGGTAGGCAACCAGAACAATACCTGACTATCCGTGTCTGGATGCAGATTCCTGCCCAATTGTCATGCCCTTGCTTTGGCGTAGTTTTTGACCATTCCGGGACAGCGCCGAGACTGACACAACGGCTCAGATGCAGACTGCCGTCATATAAGGCAGGCTGATGTATCCTTTTTGTAGATGATCATAGCTGATAAATAATACTGAAATGATAAATAGTCTTTATCTGGTTGAAGAGGAAGACCCGGAACAGAGTATTCCCCTGCCCACGGCGGACGAAGAGAAGGCCATGAGCAGCTTTACGGTGCCGGAAACGCTGCCCATTCTGACGCTTCGTAATACAGTGCTTTTCCCTGGCGTCGTACTTCCGATTACGGTGGGGCGCGATGCTTCACTCAAGCTGGTCAAGGATGCCTTTAACGGCGACCGGCTGATCGGAGTGGTGGCCCAGCGCAGCAGCGAAGTCGAAGATCCCGGACCTTCTGACTTGTATGAATACGGAACCGTTGCAACAATCCTGAAGCTCATCAAAATGCCTGATGGATCAAAGTCCATCGTAATTCAGGGTAAGCGCCGTTTCCATATTCAGGAATATGTACAAAACGAGCCTTACTTCCGGGCCAGTGTGCATCCCATTGAAGAACAGACGGAAAGCGATCAGATTGGTCTGGATGCCCGCATTCGTTCAATCAAGGAGCTGGCTATCCAGATCGTGAACATGTCGCCTAACCTGCCCAGCGAGGCTGCTTACGCGATTCAGAACATTGAATCTCCTACTTTCCTGATTCACTTTATTGCCTCAAACCTTCAAATAGGCGTCGAGGACAAGCAGAAATTGCTGGAGACTGTTTCCCTCGTGGAGCGCGCCGAGCAGGTGATGAACCATCTGAACCGCGAGCTTCAGGTTTTGCAACTGTCTGAGGAAATTCGCTCGCGCGTCAAGACGGACGTAGACAAGCAACAGCGTGAGTACCTGCTTCGCCAGCAGATGAAGGCCATCCAGGACGAACTGGGCGAGGGAGAAAGTGGTTCAGGCGAGGTTAGCGAACTACGGTCCCGCGCTGAGCAAAAGGAACTGCCGGACCACGTTCGCAAAACGCTCAACAAAGAGTTTGACAAGCTGGCGCGAACCAATCCTGCCGCGCCTGATTACGCGGTCACCCGAAACTACATTGACTGGATTCTCGATCTTCCGTGGATGGAGTACTCCGAGGATCATCTCGATATCAAACGCGCCGAAGAGATCCTAAACGAGGACCACTATGGCCTGGATCAGGTCAAAAAGAGAATACTGGAGCACTTGGCTGTGCTGAAACTCAAAGGCGACATGAAGGCCCCTATTCTGTGCTTTTACGGGCCGCCGGGCGTGGGAAAGACGAGCCTGGGCAAAAGCATTGCCAGAGCGATGGGACGTGAGTTCGTCAGGATGAGCCTGGGCGGGGTTCGGGATGAAGCGGAGATTCGAGGACATCGCCGGACCTACGTTGGGGCGCTGCCGGGGCGCGTAGTGCAGGGCATGAAGAAGGCCGGGAAGGCAAACCCCGTATTCATGCTGGACGAGATAGACAAACTCGGGGCAGACTTCCGGGGCGATCCTTCCAGTGCATTGCTCGAGGTGCTTGATCCCGAGCAAAACATAGCGTTTAACGATCATTACCTGGAACTGGACTACGACCTCTCGAAGGTGCTGTTCATTGCGACGGCAAACTACCTGGAGATGATTCCTGCCCCGCTCCGCGACCGCATGGAAATGATCGAGATTACCGGATATACGCAGGAAGAGAAACTCCAGATTGCCAGGCAGTACCTTGTGCCACGCCAGATCGAGCGCAATGGCCTGAAACCCGATCAGTTCGAGATCACGGACGAAGCGCTGATTCTGATTGCCGAGGGATATACACGCGAATCCGGCGTACGCCAGCTTGAACGCATGATCGGCGGTGTCGCTCGCGGCGTTGCCAGAAAGGTTGCCACAGGCGACCTCTCGACGGCAACCATTGAGGCGGATGATGTCGAAGAGTATCTTGGCGTGCGAAAGTTCTACTCCGAGGTAGCACAGCGCACGGAGGTGCCCGGCGTAGCAACCGGCCTGGCCTGGACGCCGGTCGGCGGAGACATTCTGTTCATCGAGGCTTCCGTTTCACGCGGCGGCGGCCGGATGATCCTGACCGGACAACTCGGCGAGGTGATGAAGGAGTCTGCCCAAGCTGCCTTTTCGTATGTCAAGGCGCACGCAGAAGAACTTCAGATTCCGCGAGATGCCTTCCGGTTCTGGGACGTACACGTACACGTGCCTGCGGGCGCCGTCCCTAAGGACGGACCTTCGGCAGGAGTTGCCATGCTCTCCGCGCTCGTTTCAATCTATACGCAGCGACGGGTCAAACACTCCGTCGCTATGACGGGTGAAATCACGCTGCGGGGCCTGGCGCTGCCGGTCGGCGGCATCAAAGAGAAAGTGCTTGCCGCCAAACGCGCCGGGATCACGCACGTCATCCTTCCGGAAAAGAACAAGAAAGACATTGATGAGATCAAGGGGCACGCCCTTGATGATCTCGAAATAACCTACGTCAAGCGCATGGAGGAAGTCATCGATCTTGTGCTGGAGCCAGAAGCCGTCGTCGATGCGCGGGCCTTCTTCATCGTGCCGGAGGAAGAAAAGGCGCGCATTCACGGAGGGGCCAATGGGGCGCCTGTTGAAGGAACAGTCACTACGAACTGACAGGATGCCATAACGACGTATGATGAACGTAAAAGGGGCTGCCACGTCTTTCTACGGGCAGCCCCTTTTATTTTGTGCGCACGATGAAACAGGCATCATGAATGCATACCTCGCTCTCGTTCTTCAAGTATCTTGGCATCCTCAATGTTTGAATCCTTGCCTTGTTTGAACGCTTTTTCCGTCTCGACGACAACGTCAACGGCGCGTTCCAGTGCAAAATCGATCAGCTTCGCAGTTAGATGCACCGCCGCGCCGCTGAGAAATATCGTTTTGCCCAGCAGGTTCAGTTGTTCAAAGCGAACGATTTTGTCGTCAAATTCGGACATCAGGAGGAGCCTCTATGCGAGGAATAAAGACACCGAAAGTAGAGATCCTCGATCACAGTTCCGTGTCAGACCCATGTGTGGAAGAACCAGGTTCCTTCTTTTTCGTACGGCTTCGAGAAGCCTGTTGCGCCGCTGTTTCAGGCTCCGCCGGGCCGGGGGCATCCTTACGGGGCGTCTCTTCGTGAGCGGTTCCGGGTTTCATGCGAAAAAGATGGTCAAGTTCGGCGGCCAGCGTCTGGCCGGCCTCTTCCAAGCCTTTCGCAATGGTAGCAACCGTAGCCTCAATGAGAAAAACAGCTTTATCTGTTGTTTCCAGATCATCAAAGGCTTCGCGCGTGCGGTAGTAATGTTCCCGGTGCTGTTTCTGGTGTGTATTCATAATTTTACAACCTATCAGTGCGCACGTAGGCGCTTTGAAAAAACCTGCCGCTATCATTAGCATGTAGACGAGAGAGGAGCGCTCAGAGTTTCAGCAGCAGGCGCCAGACAGATCCTATGCCAGAAGAGAACACTGCAAATTCACAGCAGGATCAGGAAACGTACCTGAAAGGCATCGTTATCCGCTCAACCGGAAGTTGGTATGATGTTCAGACGGAAAACCACACGATCCCTTCCAAAGTTCGCGGAAAATTTCGCCTTTCCGACACAGATGCCACCAACCCGGTCATTGTTGGAGACCGGGTCAAGATTCGGATCAACCAGGACGGAACTGGTCTGATTACGAAAATCTATGAGCGCCGGAACAAGCTAACCCGGCGGGCGGCCGGGCGCCGCGTCGGTCAGGAACAGATCATAGCTGTCAACGTGGACGCTGCATGGATCGTTCAATCTATCCGGATGCCGAAGATCAATGCAGGGTTGATTGATCGTTTTCTGGTGATGGCTGAATCATTCGAGATCTCACCGGGCATCGTATTTAACAAGCTTGACCTTATGCAACGGAAGGATACCGATGCCATAGCTTTTCTGCGCGATCTGTATTCAGAACTTGGCTATCTCGTGCTGTTGACAAGCACCCTGACGCGCGAAGGCATCGATGCCTTTGCCGAGGCCCTCGCCGGGAAAACAAACGTCATAGCCGGGCCTTCCGGGGTCGGCAAATCAGCGCTCCTCAATGCGATAGAGCCGAATCTGGAATTGCGCACGAGTTCCGTAAGCGAAAAAACGCGGAAGGGCAAACATACGACTACGACGACCAACTTGTACCCCCTTTCCGCTGGCGGCTATGTGGCAGACACCCCCGGAATCCGCGAGTTCGGCGTTATCGATCTGGCGCCGGAGGAGCTTTCGTACTACTTCGTGGAGTTTCGGCCCTACCTGCCTGAGTGCTTTTATCCCAACTGCACCCATGACCATGAACCCGGATGCGCCGTCAAGCCGGCCGTTGAACGAGATGAAATCAAGGAAGAACGCTATGATAGCTACCTGAATATTCTGGAATCGATCAGAATGGGAACACGCGATGTTGGCCGTTGACGAAGCAACGTTATGTAACTTCCAGGCTAATGACAACAGATAAATATACCCTGTTTCGCAGGCGCTTGCTTGCCGCCTTTCCCTTTCTCGAACATACAGAACCGAGTCTTCAGGAGCAGGTAGTCATGGAAGGGCGCCTGACGATAGTCCCGGCAGGCCAGTTCATCTGCATGGAAGGCAACCTCTGCGCTTACCTGCCCTTGATGCTCTCTGGTACGGCGCGTGTTTTCAAGACCGGCGAGAATGGGCGAGAGATCACGCTTTACCGGATTGAAGCCGGAGAAAGTTGCATCCTCACGGCCTCCTGCATCCTCAGCGACAAAGACTTCCCGGCTTTTGCGATGGTAGAAACAGAGGTAGAGGCATTGCTCATCCCCTCAAGGTTGTTTCAGTTGTGGTTCGACCGGGTTCCGGAATGGCGCTTCTACGTGCTCGGCCTCATGGCCGACCGCCTTTCAAGCGTCATTTCCATCATTGAAGAGGTTGCGTTTCGCCGGATGGATGCCCGCATAGCCGGATACCTGCTGGACTGCACAACGGATGAATCTTCATCTTTGAAAACCACGCACGAAGCAGTCGCGTCAGACCTCGGAACGTCGAGAGAGGTCGTGAGTCGCATCCTGAAGGATTTTGAAAACGAGGGTCTGATTGGCCTGGCGCGAGGCTGCATATACGTAAGAAACAGAAACGCGCTGTATGCAAAGACTGGTCAAATCTCGTAATGTGACTTTGTCACGGACACGTGGCGCTTGCCTGGTGTATCGTGGATTTAACTACCAGCATATAACCACCTGACAGGGAGACCATGCCATGACCAAGAATATGGGTTCCATCGACCGGATTCTGCGCGCCCTAATTGCAGTCGTTATTGCCGTGCTGTACTTCACGGGACAGATATCAGGCACGGCAGCGATTATCCTCGGAATTCTGGCAGTCGTATTTCTACTGACCAGTTTCGTAGGATCTTGCCCTCTATATATGCCATTTGGCATTTCGACCAGAAAAAAAGCGCGCGCATAGCCGCTATTTCTTCTTCGGCGCGCTTTTTTTCGTTGACGCCGCTTTTTTCGGCTTCGTGGTTTTCTTGGCTGCCGGAGTCTTTTTGGCCGCAGCACGTTTGCCCTTTCCTTTGGAGGAAGCCTTCTCGGACAGCAGACCGACGGCTTCTTCCATGGTGAGGGCTTCCGGAGCGCGGTCTTTGGGGACCGATGCGTTTGTTTTCTGGTGCTTTACGTAAGGCCCATAGCGCCCTTCCCATATCTCTACGGGTTCGCCCGACTCCGGGTGCCTGCCCAGAAGCCGTAGAGGTTTGTTCTTTGCCTCTTTTCTAGCAATCAATTCGAGCGCACGATTCAGATTAATCTCCAGTACGTCATCATCCTTCGCCAGCGAAGCGTAGACGCTGCCATGCTGAACATAAGGGCCGTACCGTCCAATGTTCGCACGGACAGGCTTTTCAGATTCAGGGTGGGCGCCAAGAGTACGAGGCAGCGACAGCAGTTTGATAGCTGTCTGCAATGTCACTTCACCCGGCTCCATTCCCTTGGGCAAAGAGATACGCTTCGGTTTTCCTTCCTGCTCGTCATCTCCAAGCTGGACGTAGGGGCCATAGGGGCCTTTCTTGAGCAACACAGGCTGTTCCGCCTCCGGGTGAATGCCGATTGGCCGATCCTCAGCGTTTCCTTCGCGCAGGAATATCTCCAACGCTTCACGTGTAACATCAGCGGGAGGCATCTCGTCCGGGATAGAAGCAGTTACCAGTTCACCTTCCAGTGTACCCTCCGCATAGGGGCCGTAGCGCCCCACACGCACAACATAATCACCCCACTTGGGAAATGTAATCGTAGAAACCTTTCGGGCATCAATCTCATCGAGCGCATCCTCCACGCGCTGCTCAAGCCCCTCACGCCCCTTGTAGAAGCCTCGCAGATAGGGTGTAGACTTTTGCTGCCCCGAAGCGATATCATCCAGAATCTGCTCCATTGCCGCTGTAAAGCCCACATCTACGAGTTGCTCAAACTGTTCTTCCAGCAGGTTGTTGGTTGCAAAAGCCGTGAAAGTCGGCGCCAGTTGGCTTCCTTGCTTGCGGACGTAGCCTCGGTGGATGATCGTGTCAATGATCGTGGCATAGGTGCTTGGTCGTCCGATTCCCTCGCTTTCCAGCGTCTTGATCAATAGCGGCTCCGTGTAACGCGAAGGAGGCTTGGTTTCATGCCCGGCAGGTTCCACCCGGTTACACTGCACGGGATCATTCTCCTGGAGCGGCGGCAGGGGTTGGTCCCGGTCTTCGAGTGCTGCTTCAGGATCGTCGCTGCCTTCTACATAGGCGCGGAAAAACCCGGCGAACACAATGGTTCGTCCGGATGCCCGGAAAACCGCGATTTCCTCCCCACGGCCTGCCTCGATCAAAGCCGTCGTGAGCCGCAGCCGCGCGTCGGCCATCTGGGTCGCCACGGTGCGTTTCCAGATCAGATCGTACAGCGCGCCCTCCACGCCGGAAAGGCCGAGGTCGTCGCGCGTCTTCATGGCCGAACCGGCAGGCCGGATTGCCTCGTGCGCTTCCTGCGCATTTCTGACGCTCGAAGCAAACTGTCGTGGTTTCGGACTCAGATATTCTTTCCCATAGCGCTCCGTGACAGCCCGGCGGCTTGCCTCTACAGCTTCTTGCGAAAGGTTGGTGGAGTCCGTACGCATATAGGTGATATACCCCTGCTCATAGAGCCGCTGCGCCGTCTGCATGGTCTGACGCGCAGATAAACCAAGCTTGCGGCTTCCCTCCTGCTGCAACGTCGAGGTGATGAACGGCGGCGAGGGTGTGCGCGCGCTTATCCGCTCATCCACTTTTGCAACGCGCCACGGCTCTTTCGGCAACCGCAGCGCGAGGTCGCGGGCTTCCGTTTCCCCGAGCAACAAAACGTTTTTTCCTGCCTGAAGACCTTTCTTGAGCTTGCCCGTCTCATCGTCGAAATCACGTCCTGTCGCCAGGCGAACGCCGCGATAGTGGGTCATGGTTGCTTCGAAACGGCTGCGCTCCTTTTCAAGCCATGCTTTCAGGTCCCAGTAGGAAGCAGGAATAAAGGCGGCGCGTTCTTTCTCCCGTAAAACTAGCAACCGCACGGCCACACTCTGCACGCGACCGGCGGAGAGCCGGGGGGCGATTTTGCGCCACAGCAGCGGAGAAATCGTGTAGCCGACCAGCCGGTCGAGAATGCGACGGGTTTCCTGCGCATCAACCAGATTCGGATCGACCGATCGCGTTTGCTCCAGTGCGCGCAGGATAGCATCGCGTGTGATCTCATGAAACACCATGCGCTTCACGGGCACCTTCGGGCTGAGCACCTGCAACAGGTGCCATCCAATGGATTCTCCTTCGCGGTCTTCGTCCGTCGCTATGTAAACTTCGTCTGCGTCTTTCAGGGCATTCTTCAGTTCCCGGACAACGCTCTTTTTGCCCGACGGAATCACATACAACGGTTCAAAATCATTGTCCACGTTCACGCCCAGACGCGCCCAGGAAGCTTCCTTGAATGCATCGGGGATTTCCGATGCGGAAGCCGGCAGGTCGCGTACATGACCCATGCTGGCCTCCACCCGATACTCACCGGCAGGCAAATAATTGCGGATCGTACGCGCCTTTGTCGGCGACTCTACCACTACCAGACGTTTCATAAACCTCGTATTTCCGAGCGTAATAAAAAACTGTTACCCTTGCGCCGGAAACAGACCAAAACCTGACATGGCTGTTCCGTTGAGGGCAATCAATCCGGAATATTGACCAGACCGGGGCATCAGCGGCTAAAAACGGTGCTTCCGGTTCTATCTCAGCTTGATATGTTTCCTGCGGAGGAACTCTCACGCACGTTGGTACACAACGTTCCTCTTTTTTCAGGCTGTAAACGCAACCTTGATGCGGCAACCATTGTGGGCGGCGCTCTTCATTCAGGAACAGGCTCTTTACCTGAACGGATCTACAAAAAACTCGCCTCTTTCCGGGAAGGTTATTACTTTGTATGTTTCCGTTTCCATTACTGAGGCATTTCAATGAACAAACATGCCGTCATTGAAGGCGCTGCCATCCTGACTGCCATTGCAGCAGCGGCAGGTGCAGCAGCAGGAACCGTACAGGCAACCACAGGCGACGCCTATGGCGCTCCGGGTATTTCCAGGGCGCTTTCGCGCATGGGAGGACTCGTAGGAGGGGGAATGCTTTCGGGCGTTGCCGTGATTGCCGGAGGCGCTGCCCTGATCGGCCTGGCGATCTACCAGGGCATTCGTCAGCTCAACTGAACGTATGGCAGGGAACAGGACCGCCTCTAGCATACCCGACGCGCCAGGCATCCATAGCGTTATTCACGACTTCTTTTCGCTGCCGGACAAAACGCATATGCCCCTCACCGTCGCGTGCAGTATATTGCCCCTTACTCATTTTGTAGTGTAAACACCTGTACCTGACGCTGTCCGTGCGGCCTTACAATCAAAGGCTATGCACAGGCAGCGCTATTACTGTCAAGCAAAAAGGGAATTACTTCATTCTGAACCTTCATTATAAACGTAACACCATGTCACAGCAGACAACCAAGCGTGTATTCCGCTTTGGAAATGGAACAGCGGACGGCAAAAAAGAAATGAAAGCGCTCCTAGGTGGAAAAGGAGCGAATCTGGCCGAGATGAGTTCGATCGGCCTGCCCGTCCCGCCCGGCTTTACCATTACCACGGAGACGTGTAAGTACTACAGCGAGAACAAGCATCAATGGCCCGCCGGCCTGAAAGAAGAGGTCAAAGGAGGGGTGCAGCACATCGAGCAGGCCATGAACGCCCGCTTCGGCGACCCGCAGAACCCGCTTCTGGTTTCGGTGCGCAGCGGCGCGGCGAGTTCCATGCCCGGCATGATGGATACCGTCCTCAACCTCGGCATGAATGACGAGGTTGTCGAGGGCCTGGCCAAAAAAACAGGCAATGACCGTTTTGCCTACGATGCCTACCGCCGCTTCATCGATATGTTTGGCGATGTCGTGATGGGCGTGAAGCACGAGTACTTCGAGGAAGCCATCGAAGCCAAGAAGGAAGAGAAAGGGATCGAGAACGATGTCGATCTCACGGCAGAAGATTTAAAGGACCTCGTCGAGCGTTACAAGGCCATTTACCGCCGGTATACGGGATATATGTTCCCGAGCAATCCGTACGAACAACTCGACTTTGCGATCAATGCCGTCTTTAATTCGTGGGATAGCGACCGCGCCGAGAAGTACCGCCGCATCAACAAGATCACAGGACTGCTCGGCACGGCGGTAAACGTGCAGGCGATGGTCTTCGGCAACATGGGGCCAAACAGCGGGACCGGCGTTTGCTTTACGCGCAACCCCTCCACCGGCGAGAACAAGCTCTACGGCGAGTTTCTGGTCAACGCACAGGGAGAGGACGTGGTGGCAGGCATTCGCACGCCGGAGGACATCGATCAGATGGCAAGCGAGTTTCCCCAGGCATTCCGGGAACTGGTAGAAACCACGAATCGCCTGGAGAAGCATTACAAGAATATGCAGGATATCGAGTTCACGATCCAGGATGGTCGTCTCTTTATTCTGCAAACCCGCCACGGCAAGCGCACCGGACCTGCCGCCCTCAAGATCGCTGTTGACCTGGTGCGTGAGGGCATGGTTGACAAGAAGACGGC
>CBDUBU010000070.1:0-15185 GCA_965365465.1 uncultured Rhodothermaceae bacterium | reverse complement strand
ACGCCATCGGTGGGACGCGCGCCGGCGTGATCGAAACGACGTTCAAGGACGAGACGGAGACCGACCTTTTCGGCGAACAAGCTGTGCTCTGCGGCGGCTCCGAGGCGCTCATCAAGGCTGGTTTCGAGACGCTGGTCGAGGCCGGCTACGCGCCGGAAATGGCCTATTTCGAGTGCCTGCACGAGTTGAAGCTGATCGTCGATCTGTACTACGAGGGCGGTCTGGCCTACATGAACTACTCGGTCAGCGACACGGCCGAATACGGCGGCTACTCGCGTGGGAAGCGGGTCATTACGGATGCCGTGAAGCACGAAATGCGGAAGATTCTCGACGAGATCCAGAACGGACAGTTTGCAAAAGAGTGGCTGGATGAATGCGAGGCCGGCTGGCCGAACATGAACCAGTTGCGTGCAGAGTCCAACGATCACATCGTGGAGAAAGTCGGCAAGAAGCTGCGCGGGATGATGAACTGGCTCAAACCCCGTCGCCCCGCCGATACCGTGGCCTCTCCGGTGGATGCTTCCGGCGAACAGGTAGAGGCATAAACCCCGGACGGTTCACCACGCTGCCACACGTTTATGACAAAAAAAGAAACATACAGGATCACGCTGCTGCCGGGCGATGGAATCGGGCCGGAAGTGGTCCGGGAAGCCGTGCGGGTGCTCGACGAAGCAGCCGCGCTGGGCGGGTTTTCTTTTGCGTACGCCGAAGCGCCGGCCGGAGGCGCCGCCATCGATGCCTGCGGCGATCCGTTGCCGCAGGAAGTGCTCGATCAATGCCTGGCCTCGGATGCCGTGTTGCTCGGCGCGGTCGGCGGCCCCAAATGGGACGACCTCCGGGGCGAGATGCGCCCCGAAAGCGGACTGCTCAAGCTGCGCAAAAGCCTGGGCGTATTCGCCAACCTGCGCCCTGTTGCGGTGCCGGCTGCGCTGGCCGAGGCGTCGCCGCTCCGACCGGAGACGGTTCGGGATACGGATATGCTGGTCGTCCGCGAGTTGACGGGCGGCATTTATTTCGGACGGCCTGCCGGACGAGAGGGCGAGGGCCCGACCGAAATGGCTTACAACACCATGCGGTATAGTGTGGAGGAAGTGGAACGGGTGGCGCGGGTGGCTTTTGAATGGGCCAGGCGGCGCAGCGGGCGTGTAACGTCGGTCGACAAGGCGAACGTGCTGGTCGTGAGCCAGCTCTGGCGGGAAACAGTGACCCGCCTGCAGGAGGCCAAATACCCTGATGTCGCGCTTTCCCATATGTACGTGGACAATGCGGCCATGCAACTGGTCCTGAACCCGCGCCAGTTCGACGTGATCGTTACCGGTAATCTGTTCGGCGACATTCTTTCGGATGCGGCAGCTACGCTGGGCGGTTCGCTTGGTCTGTTGCCCTCCGCGAGTGTGGGCGGGAAGGTCGGCTTGTTCGAGCCGGTGCATGGCAGCGCCCCGGACATCGCAGGTCAGGGCAAGGCCAATCCGGTTGCGGCGATTCTCACGGCGGCGATGATGCTGGACGAACTCGGCAGGCCGGAAGCCGCCAACGCTGTTCGCATGGGCGTGAAGGATGCCCTGGAGTCGGGCGCGCGCACCCGTGATCTGTGGCGCGAGGGTCTCCATCTGGTTTCGACAGCCGAGATGGGGGATCTCATCTGCCGGTACGTTACCGTTCATCTGAGCGAGGTGGCGGTATGACCGATTCAGTTATCCAGGCCCGACGCCTCTGCCTGCGCGGAAGGGTTACGCTGCGACTTAGCAGGTCGTTTGTGTAGGGAACGGGTTTCAATGCAAACGATCCATAGCGAATCAGAGAGTGAAAATACCATGACTGACCGTGTAATCATTTTTGACACGACCCTGCGCGACGGCGAGCAGGCTCCCGGCGCCTCCATGACCATCAACGAAAAAGTGGAGATTGCCCGGATGCTGGCAAAGCTCGGCGTTGATGTCATCGAGGCAGGATTTCCCGTATCGTCCCCGATTCAGATCGAGGGTGTCCGGCGCATAGCCACGGAAATCGAGGGGCCGGTGGTCTGTGCGCTGGCGCGCGCCACGCAGCTGGACGTGAAAGCGGCGGCGGACGCGCTCAGGGAAGGCAAAAAGACGCGCATCCATACGTTCATTGCCACCAGCGACATTCATATCGACGGAAAGTTCGGCGATGCGCGTTACGGGCGCACGCTGCCGGAAAAAAGACGCACGATCCTGAAAATGGCGGTGGAGGCCGTGCAGTATGCACGCACCTTCACCGGCGACGTGGAGTTCAGCGCCGAAGACGCAGGCCGGACGGATCCGGCCTATCTCCGGGAGATCGTGCAGGCCGTGATCGAGGCAGGCGCTACGACCATCAACATCCCGGACACGACGGGGTACTGTATGCCGGATGAGTATGCAAAACTGTTCCAGACCCTCCGGCAGCATTGTTCAGGCATCGACGGGGTCGTGCTTTCCGTTCACTGTCACGACGATCTGGGCCTTGCTGTAGCAAACTCGCTCGCAGGAGTCGGGGCGGGCGCCCGGCAGGTGGAATGCACCATCAACGGGATCGGCGAGCGGGCAGGCAATGCGGCGCTCGAAGAAGTCGTTATGGCGCTGCGCGTCCGGAAGGATCAGTTCAAGCTTGGATCGGGAATCGATGCGCGGCAATTGACGAATGCGAGCCGGCTCGTGTCCACCTTCTCCGGCTTTCCGGTCCAGCCCAACAAGGCGATTGTCGGGAGGAATGCTTTCCGGCATGAAGCGGGCATCCACCAGGACGGTATGCTCAAGCGCAAGGATACCTATGAGATCATGCAGGCTGAGGATGTCGGGCAGGACGGCGAGGGCATCCGGCTCGGACGCCACTCCGGGCGGCACGGTCTGTTCATGCGCATGGAGAAACTGGGCGTAACGGTGCCGGAGAGCGAAAAGGATGCCGTCTACGCGCGTTTCCTCGAGGTGGCCGATCGCAAGAAGGAAGTCTATGACGAAGACCTGATGCATCTCGTCGGCATGATGCACGTTGCGGCTCCCGTTCACTACTACGTACTGGAGGACTTCGAGGTGCGGGTCGGGAGCAGCCGGAAGCCCGAGGCCAGGGTGTCTATTCGCGTCGCTAAGGAAGATGCTTCCCGCACGGACAGCGCGACCGGAGACGGCCCGGTGGACGCCATCTATCGCGCCATCGAGCACGCCGTCGGCACGCCGTTCAACCTGAACAGCTACCAGATCCGGTCGGTGACGGAAGGACAGGATGCGCTCGGCGAGGTTGTCGTCCGGGTGTTTTATGCCGGTAAACTGTTCACCGGACGGGCCACCAGCACCGATATTCTACGCGCTTCTGCGGAGGCTTACGTCGATGCCCTCAACCACATCGAGACGCACCGGGCAAGCGATCAGTACGTCATCTCGGCGATCATGGAATCCTATCAGAATGGCCCGGACACGCCCTGGTGACACGCTGGCGTTGCCACGGACCCTGCCAAACGAAAATAACCTGCTATGACGATAACGGAAAAGATACTCGCGCAACATTCCGGACGCCCGCGTGTGGTTCCTGGTGAAAACATCTGGTCGAGCGTGGATGTCCTGATGACCCACGATGTGTGCGGGCCGCCGACCATTGAGATTTTCAAACGCGAATTCGGCGAGAAAGCGTCCGTCTGGGACCCGGAGAAGCTGGTCATCATTCCGGACCATTACATCTTTACGGCGGACCCGCACGCGAACCGCAATGTCCAGATCCTGCGCTCCTTCGCCGAGGAGCATTCGCTGCCGCACTTTTTCGATGTCGGCACGTCCAGGTACAAAGGCGTCTGCCATGTGGCGCTGGCCGAGGAAGGGTTCAACCGTCCCGGCATCGTGCTCATCGGCACGGACAGCCACACCTGTACCTCCGGCGCCTTCGGACTCTTCTCAACGGGCGTCGGCAACACGGACGCCGCGCTGATCATGGGCACGGGTAAAATCTGGCTCAAGGTGCCGGAAACCATGCGGTTCGTGTTCGAGGGCGAACTGCCCCCGTATCTCATGGCGAAGGACCTGATTCTGTCCGTCATCGGCGACATCGGCGCAGACGGGGCTACCTACCGCGCCATGGAGTTTGACGGAGAGGCCGTGTACGACCTTTCCATACAGGAACGGATGACGCTGTGCAACATGGCTATCGAGGCGGGCGGCAAGAACGGCATCATCGCGGCGGATGAGAAAACCTTCGAGTACGTGCGGGCGCGCACGGACGAGCCGTTTGAGCCGGTCTATTCGGACCCCGACGCCCGGTATTTCGGCGAGTGGACCTACCAGGTGAACGAGATGGACCCTGTGGTAGCCAAACCCCATAGCCCGGACAACCGCGCCACAGTGCGCGAAGTGGCTGGTACGCAACTGGACAGGGCCTATATCGGGAGTTGCACGGGCGGGAAGCTGGAGGACTTCGAGGCGGCGGCGCGCATCCTGAAAGGCCAGGAGGTGCGGGTGGATACCTATGTGGTGCCGGCCAGCACCCAGGTGGAACGTGAACTGCACGCCACTTACCTGGATGGGGTATCCCTGTATGATGTGTTCGTCAATGCAGGCTGCAAGATGGGCCATGCCAGTTGCGGAGCCTGCCTGGGAGGGCCTGTCGATACGTTCGGGCGTACGCATGGGACCGAGCGTGTGATCTCGACGACCAACCGGAATTATCCGGGACGTATGGGATCCAAGCAGGCCGCCGTCTACCTGGCTTCGCCGCTCACCGTGGCCGCGTCTGCAATAGGCGGTGTTATCACCGATCCCAGAGAGGTCATGGTTTGAAGAAATCTTAACCTATTTTAGATCAAAACGTGCTTGATTCTTATTTGCAAAGGATATCGGCTTGTTTATTATTGCGAAATGATGAAAAAGTCACGTCTTTACCTTAAATTATGAAACATATTATCGAAGGGCCGGCCTACGTTGTGGGCGACGCAGTTGATACGGATCAGATTATTCCGGCGCAGCACCTGGTTTACAGCCTCACCGTGCCGGAAGAGCGACGGCTGTACGGACGGTACGCGCTGAGTGGGGTTCCTGTTGAACAGCAGGGATTGCCTTTCGGAGCGCGTCCGTTCACCGAGCCGGATCAGTATCAGAGCGTGTTCAGGATTGTCGTTGCGGGCTCCAATTTTGGGTGCGGTTCCTCCCGGGAACATGCGCCCTTTGCTCTGAAAGAGGCAGGCTGTGAAGCGGTGATTGCGGAAAGCTTTGCCCGGATTTTCTACAGGAATGCTGTTGACGGAGGGTTTGTAGCGCCGTTCGAGTGTATGGAACGGCTGGTAGACAAGATTCGGACAGGAGATGCGTTGTCGCTGGACACCCACACGTGTACCCTGAACAACCTGACTACGGGAGAGAGCTACTTGTTGAAGCCGCTGGGCGACGTTGCGGACATCCTCAAAGCCGGCAACGTATTTGAGTATGCCCGCCAGGCCGGCATGATGAAAGTGAAAGTCTAGTCATCCACATACGGCGAACAGGACGGAGCGTGCGTCGCTGAGACATAGGAAGAGCCTTGAAGATGCTTCTCGCACAGGCAAGGCTGTTCATGAACCAATCAGGAAAGAAAGCCATGGGCCTTAATCATATCGAACTGTTTGATACCACGCTCCGCGACGGTACACAGGGGGAGCATGTCACGCTTACGGCGCAGGACAAACTGCGCATTGCGCAGCGTCTGGATCAGTTTGGTATTGATATTATCGAAGGAGGATGGCCGGGTTCAAATCCCAAAGATCAGGAATTCTTCGACCGCGCCAGGGATGCGTCCTGGCAGCACGCGCGGCTGTGCGCCTTCGGATCGACACGCCGTTCCAACTTTCATCCCGAAAACGACCCTAATCTGGCGGCTATGTTGCAGGCCCGCACCCCGGTCGTTTCCATTTTCGGCAAGAGCTGGACCTACCATGCACAGGTGGCGCTCGGCGTGACCCTTGAAGAGAACCTGGAACTGATTGCTTCTTCCGTAGCCTACCTGAAGGCGCATGACCGGCATGTTGTCTATGATGCCGAGCACTTTTTTGACGGTTATAAAGCAGACCCGGAATATGCCTTGCAGACGCTTCACGCAGCCGCAGCGTCGGGCGCTGACGTGCTGGTGCTCTGTGACACCAACGGAGGCGCGTTGCCGCTGGAAGCGGCCGGCATCGTCCGGGAAGTCCTTTCGCGGTTCAGTCTTCCCATAGGAGTGCATATGCACAACGACGGTGGTTTTGCCGCTGCGAATACCGTCATGGCCGTCCAGGCAGGGGCGCGTCACGTTCAGGGAACCATAAACGGCATCGGAGAGCGGTGCGGCAATGCGGATCTGTGCGCGATCATCCCGAATCTCCAGATCAAACTTGGTTACGACTGTGTAGGCGATGAACAACTCGGCGCCCTGACTTCGCTATCGCAGTTTGTGAATGAAGTAGCCAACTTAAGCCCGGTAGACCGGTCGCCTTTTGTCGGGCGAAGCGCCTTTGCTCACAAGGGCGGCATTCATGTCTCGGCAGTCATGAAGGCGGCAAACACGTATGAGCACATCACGCCCGAACAGGTAGGCAACCGGCGGCGTGTGCTGGTTTCCGACCTGTCAGGCCAGAGCAATGTCCGGTACATGGCCGATGAACTGGGCATCGACCTGGAGGGTCGCAAGGAAGCAAGGGATGTCGTGCAGCGCATCAAGGAAATGGAGCACCTCGGCTATGAGTTTGAGGGCGCCGAGGCTTCCTTTGAACTGCTGCTGCGTACGATGCGCGGTGAGCAGGCTGAGTTCTTTTCCCTTGAACGCCTGCGGGTGCGCAGCGAAAAAGACAAGGCGGATTTTGACCACTCGGAGGCCACACTGGTCATTCAGGTAGGATCTTACCGGGAACTGGTGGCTGCCGAAGGCGACGGCCCCGTCGATGCCATGTCGCGGGCGCTGCGAAAAGCGCTCGTCGGCGCCTACCCGGATCTGGAAGATGTGCGGCTCACCGACTATAAAGTGCGGGTCCTGAACCCGGGCGAAGGCACGGCGGCAGTC
Source organism: uncultured Rhodothermaceae bacterium (assembly GCA_965365465.1). GTDB lineage: Bacteria > Bacteroidota > Rhodothermia > Rhodothermales > DASSAV01 > CBDUBU01. Next base: position 8,195 of record CBDUBU010000070.1, on the reverse strand, counting down.
GTGCGCGTGCTGGTGCAGCATAGCGACGGCGAGCGAACATGGAACACGGTCGGCGTGTCCAGCAACATTCTCGAAGCAAGCTGGCAGGCGCTGGCAGACGGCATTCGCTACCATTTGCTCCGCCTTGCGGCGCAGAAACCGGAAGTGGCCGGCGCCGCAAACGGCGGAAAGTCACGAACTACCGCCCAGGACATAGCGGCGGTTGCTATGGAATAGGTTCGGGCGTTTTCAAATCAGTCAGGCCCGAAATCACGTCGAACCCGCATCGGGTTTGGAAAGCAAGAAAAGCCCTCATTCGTGGGCTTTGCGCAGGAGCGTCTCCTGCAAGGTGTGCGGCTGTAGCGTTTGCGCCGGTTTGTACACCCCTATGTTTGACCAGATCGCATCGATATAGAGGTAAACTAAATGTATAATGTGAATCAGCCCGAAGGACTGTATGACCCATCTTTTGAACGCGATGCGTGTGGTGTCGGATTTGTCTGTAATCTGCACGGAGAGAAGTCTCATGACATCGTCCGGATGGGGCTTGACATCCTGTTTAACCTGGAGCACCGGGGTGCGTGCGGCTGTGATGAGAACACTGGGGATGGGGCCGGCATCCTGATCCAGGTTCCCCATGCTTTTTTGAAGCGTCAATGCGAGGATCTGGGCATTTCCCTGCCGGAGCACTACGGAGTAGGAATGGTGTTCCTGCCGGAGGACGCTGCGGAGCGCCGGCAGTGCATGGAGATCCTGGAAGGCATCATTCGCGACGAAGGACAGATCCCGCTGGGTTGGCGGGAGGTGCCTACCAATGACGAGCACGTAGGGCTGGCCGCGAAGGCCATGGAACCTGCAATCTGGCAGGTCTTTGTCGGACGCGGCGCGGAAATGGCAGACGAAGATGCCTTCAACCGCAAGCTGTACGTCATCCGCAAGGTCGCCGAACACACGGTGGCGAAAACGGAGATGGCGCAGCGCGATTACTTCTACCTGGCAAGCCTTTCCTCACGCACCATCGTCTACAAGGGAATGCTCACCGTGGCGCAATTGCCTGAGTATTACCCTGACCTTTCAGACCCGCTCATGACCAGCGCCCTGGCGATGGTGCATTCCCGGTTCAGCACGAACACGACGCCGCGCTGGCGGCTGGCGCACCCATTCCGCTTCCTGAGCCACAACGGCGAGATCAACACGCTGCGCGGCAATGTGAACGGCTTGAACACGCGGCAGGGGCTGTTTCATTCCGACGCGCTCGGAGAGGACACGCTCAAGCTGGTGCCTATTCTCACCGAGGGCGACAGCGACTCGGCGGCGCTCGACAACGCGCTCGAACTTCTTTATTTCTCAGGCAGGTCGCTGCCGCACGCCGTCATGATGCTCATTCCCGAGGCGTGGCAGCGTCACAAGGAAATGTCGGACGAGCGCAAGGCGTTCTACGAGTACCATGCCTGCTTCATGGAAGCATGGGACGGCCCGGCCACGGTGCCGTTTACGGACGGACGCTATATCGGAGCCGTGCTTGACCGGAACGGCCTCCGGCCTTCTCGCTACACCGTCACCCGTGACGGATTGATCGTGATGGCCTCGGAAACCGGAGTGCTGGACCTCGACCCCGCGAGCATCATCGAGAAAGGCCGCCTCCAGCCGGGCCGTATGTTTCTTGTGGATCTGGAAGAACATCGCATCATCAGCGACGACGAGATCAAGGACAGCATCTGCGGCCGGAAGCCGTACCGGCAGTGGATCAACAGTCAGTTGGTCACGCTGTCCGATCTTCCATCGGCATCCGGGGTGCCGCGCATTCCCGACGAGGAGCGCCAGACCCGGCAGCAAATGTTTGGCTATACACTGGAAGACCTCCGCATCCTGATGCCTCCGATGGGACTGAGCGGCAAGGAGGCCCTCGGGTCAATGGGAGACGACACGCCGCTGGCGGTGCTCTCTGACCAACCCCGCTTGCTGTATGACTATTTCAAGCAGTTGTTTGCGCAGGTGACCAATCCGCCCCTGGATGCCATTCGGGAAGAACTGGTCACGGCCATCTACAGCAACCTCGGCACCGAACAGGATTTGCTCAAGGAAACGCCGGAGCATTGCCGCCAGTTGCGCCTGGACCAACCCATTCTCACCGACGAGGACCTGGCGAAGATCCGCAACATGGACATGGACGGCCTGCGTGCAAAAACACTTCCAATGGTCTACGACGTTGCGGGCGACGGGCAGAGCATGAAGGAGGCCATCGAGTCATTGAGCGAGGCGGCCTCGCAGGCCGTGGACGAAGGCTATACGATTCTGATTCTCTCTGATCGGGACGCCAATGAACGCATGGCTCCCATCCCCGCACTGCTGGCGACTGCGGGTGTGCATCATCACCTGAACAAGCTCGGCAAGCGCACACGGTGCGGGCTGGTGGTCGAGAGTGGAGAGCCGAGGGAGGTGCATCACTTCTGCGTGCTGATCGGTTTCGGCGCAGGCGGCATCAATCCGTATCTGGCGCTCGACGCGGTGCGGGAAGCGGCATCGCAGGGCGAACTCGATGGTATTGACCCGGCGAAGGCCGAGAAAAACTACATCAAGGCAGCCGGGTCTGGCATCCTGAAGGTAATGTCCAAGATGGGCATTTCTACGCTGCACAGCTACCGGGGCGCCCAGATCTTTGAGGCGGTCGGCCTCGGCAAGCCGGTCATCGATCGGTATTTTCCGGGTACGCCGTCGCGGCTCGGCGGCATCGGAGTCGAAATCATCTCTGAGGAAGTGCGCCTGCGCCACGAACGCGCCTATCCAAAGGTGCATCTGGAATACAAACTGGATCTGGATGCGGGAGGGCGTTATCAGTGGCGGCGCAACGGAGAGCACCATCTCTTTAATCCGCTCTCCATTGCCAAATTGCAACAATCCGTCAGGGCGCGCGATCCGCAATCCTACACCGAGTTTGCGCAGATGATTAACGATCAGAGTCGCAAGCTGGGCACGCTGCGGGGGATGCTCGAATTCTCGGAGGACGGCGCCACAGCAATTCCGCTGGACGAGGTCGAACCCTGGACAGAAATCGTCAAGCGCTTCAAGACGGGCGCGATGTCCTACGGGTCGATCAGTCAGGAAACCCACGAGACGCTGGCGATTGCGATGAACCGCATCGGCGGGCGCAGCAACACCGGAGAGGGCGGCGAAGACCCGTCTCGGTACGGGCAGAACAACCCCCGGCGAAGCCGGATCAAGCAGGTGGCTTCCGGGCGTTTCGGCGTCACGATCAGCTATCTCGCCAGCGCCGACGAGATCCAGATCAAGATGGCGCAGGGCGCAAAGCCCGGCGAGGGCGGACAGTTGCCGGGCGAGAAAGTATACCCCTGGATCGCCCGGACGCGGCACTCGACGCCGTACGTGGGCCTGATCTCACCGCCTCCGCACCACGACATCTATTCGATTGAGGATCTGGCGCAACTCATCCACGACCTGAAAAACTCCAACAAAGATGCCAGAATCAGCGTCAAGCTCGTTTCGGAAGTCGGCGTGGGTACGGTCGCGGCAGGTGTTGCCAAAGGTAAGGCTGATGTCGTGCTGATCAGCGGGTATGACGGCGGCACAGGGGCCTCGCCGCAGACCTCCATCATGCACGCGGGCCTTCCGTGGGAGCTTGGACTCTCCGAAACACATCAGACGCTGGTGCGCAATGGCCTGCGGAGCCGCATCAAGGTGGAATGCGACGGTCAGTTAAAGACCGGGCGTGACGTGGCGGTGGCTGCGCTTCTGGGCGCGGATGAGTTTGGCTTTGCCACGGCCCCCCTGGTGGCGCTGGGCTGCATCATGATGCGCAAATGCCACCTCAACACCTGCCCGGTAGGCATTGCCACGCAGAACCCGGCGCTCCGGGAGAAGTTTGCCGGTACGCCCGAACACGTGGTCAATTACCTCTATTTCGTGGCGGAGGAACTGCGCAGGATCATGGCGAAGCTGGGCTTCCGGACGCTGGATGAAATGGTAGGCCGGGTCGATAAGTTGAAGGTGCGCCCGGACATCGATCACTGGAAGGCGCGGAGCCTCGATCTCTCGCCCATCCTGTATCAGCAGTCCGTGCCGGAATACCTGCTTCCCTTTGGCGCGGATCGCCAGGATCACGGCCTGGAAGGGGCGCTGGATAACTGGCTGATCAAACACGCGCAACCCGCGCTCGAAGACGGAACCCCTGTTTCCCTGGAGGTCCCCGTCAACAACACCAACCGTGCCCTGGGCACGATGTTGAGCCACGAAGTGGCCGCCCGCTACGGCGAGCAGGGACTGCCTGATGACACCATCGTGCTTCATTGCACCGGGTCAGCAGGGCAGAGCTTCATGGCCTTTGGTTCGCAGGGCATCACGGCGCACATCGAAGGGGATGCCAACGATTACTTCGGAAAGGGGCTTTCCGGCGGCAAGCTGGTCATTTATCCGCCGTCAAATGCCGGGTTTGTGCCTGAAGAAAACATCATCATCGGAAACGTTGCGATGTACGGCGCAACGCGCGGCGAAGTTTACATTCGCGGGCGGGCGGGCGAGCGCTTCTGCGTTCGCAACAGCGGCGTAAAGGCCGTTGTAGAAGGCATCGGCGATCATGGCTGTGAGTACATGACCGGAGGGCGCGTCGTCATTCTGGGAACGACCGGGCGTAACTTCGCAGCCGGCATGAGCGGCGGCGTAGCCTACGTGCTGGATCACACCGGCGTGTTCGCGGACAGAAACTGCAACATGGAGATGGTGGAACTGGAGCAGGTGACGGACCCGGGAGAGATTGCGGAACTGCGCGCCATGATTGACCGGCACCATACGCTGACCGGCAGTACGGTGGCCCGGCAAGTGCTGGACGACTGGCACTATTCGCTCAGCCGGTTCGTCAAGGTGATGCCCATCGAATACCGGCTGGCCTTGCAGCGCCTGGCGGAAGAACAGAACCAGGAGGATGACTTGCAGACGGCTGACGTAGCCGCCTAGCTGCAAGGAACACCGCTATCCGACGTAAACACGACGAATCAAGATCACAATGGGAAAACCAACAGGATTTCTGGAATACAAGCGCGAACTGCCGGAAAGACGCCCGGTAGGCGAGCGCATTCGGGACTACCGGGAAGTCTACCGGCCCTTTGAGGAAAGCAAGTTGCGGAATCAGGCAGCCCGTTGCATGGACTGCGGCGTGCCCTTCTGCCAGGCGGGGTGCCCGCTGGGAAACATGATTCCCGACTGGAACGATCTGGTGTATCGAAACAACTGGCGGGCGGCATTTGAACGGCTCAGCGCCACCAACAACTTCCCGGAGTTCACCGGCAGAATCTGTCCGGCTCCCTGCGAGTCAGCCTGCGTGCTGGGCATCATCGAACCTCCGGTTACCATCGAACAGATAGAGCGCGAGATCATCGAGCACGCCTGGCAGTCAGGATGGGTCACGCCCAAAGTCCCGGACGTTCGCACCGGAAAGAAAGTCGCCGTCATCGGGTCGGGTCCTGCCGGGCTGGCCTGCGCCGATCAGCTCAATCAGGCCGGGCACTCGGTAACGGTCTTCGAGCGCGACGACCGGCCCGGCGGGTTGCTCCGCTACGGCATTCCCGACTTCAAGCTGGAAAAGTGGGTCGTGGAGCGGCGCCTCGATCTCATGGAAGAAGAAGGGGTTCGTTTCGCGAACGGCGTACACGTTGGAAAGGACTTTTCGGTCGAGGCCCTGAAAGCGTTTGACGCGGTCGTCTTGTGCGGCGGCGCCACGAAGCCCCGTGACTTGCAGGCGCCAGGCCGCGAACTCGACGGGATCCACTTTGCCTGGGACTACCTCTGGCAGCAGAACAAACGCGTCGCCGGAGATGATCTGACGACGCACGGCGTGAAAGACATCACGGCGCTCGGCAAGGATGTCATCGTCATCGGCGGCGGAGATACCGGAAGCGACTGTGTAGGCACGGCCAACCGGCAGGGCGCGCGTTCCGTCACGCAGTTCGAATTGCTTCCCATGCCGCCGAAGTCCCGCCCGCAGCATCAGCCGTGGCCGTACATGCCTATGGTGTTATCGACGAGTTCGTCCCATGAAGAGGGCGTAGACCGTCACTGGAGCGTTTTAACAAAGAAGTTTACGGGCGAGGAAGGCCGGGTGACCGCGCTGCATACGGTAGGGCTTGATTTCTCTACCAATGGGAACGGCAAACCGGGGCTGCATGAGGTTTCGGGAACGGAGCGCATATGGCCTGCCAACCTGGTGCTGCTAGCCATCGGATACATGGGCCCCGAACCGGACGGCTTGATCTCCCAACTCGGCGTCGGGCTGGATGAGCGCGGAAACGTAAAGACCGACAGTCATTACATGACGACAGTCCCCGGCATCTTCTCGGCAGGGGATATGCGGCGCGGCCAGTCGCTGGTGGTATGGGCCATCTCGGAAGGCCGCGAGGCGGCGCTAGGCGCCGACCTGTACCTCATGGGCCACAGTTCGCTTCCCACGAAGGGAGGCAATGATTTACCGCGATTAAGATAGGGAGCAGCTCTGAAACTGAAGGCGCAGCCTGCACTTGACGCTACCTCCAGGCTTTGTCTTCACGCCCCCGGCCGGAAGGCTTGCAGATGAATGATGCTGTTTGACGCATGTAGGATGTCTTGAGGGAGCACATAAAGGCATTCCTGCCCGGCGTCGGTTCATTCGTCTGCGGCTTTTCCCGGCAGGGCAGGCTTTGATCTGTAATACCTTTCGGCGCTCCGGGTCGCCAACCTTTCATCGCAGCAACGTAGATGATGTTCGCGCAAAAAACTTAAGCTCGTTGCGGAAAGGGCAAGGAGAATCGAACGGGAGGCCGGCAAAGGCGTATTGAAAGTGAGAAAGCGCGGCACAGCGTCGCGCATCGACATACCATAGCGAGTAATGCAACAATTCCATTTCACGACAGGCGAAGTCGGCGGCAGCGCCGTTGCGCAGGAGACAGACCTCTCAAGGGGGGCCTACGGGCTTCGGAGAGAGAAAGAAGGCGGTTCTCCGGGGCCGTGGGTCCGCGCTTTTGGTCCTGCTTCCCTTTCGAATCTCGGTCCCGGTTTCGATGCCATTGGTCTGTGCATCGCCGGGATCGGAGATTATGTTGAGGCCCGCCTCGATGAAACATCCGGCCTTCGGATAGAAAGCATCACGGGAGATGGGGGGCTGCTTCCGCTCGATCCGGCGTGCAACACAGTCACGATTGCCGCTCGTGTGGTATGGGATCGTCTGGAGGTTTCGCAGGGCATCGTATTCCGGATCAAAAAGCAAGTGCCGTTCGGGTCCGGGATCGGCGGCTCGGCGGCCAGCGCGGTGGCGGGGGCCTGGGCGACCAACCTGCTGTTCGGCAGTCCGCTGTCCAAAGAGGCATTGATGGAGGCTGTTCTGCTCGCGGAGGAGATTGCCTCCGGAGGTCGCCACGGCGACAACGTGCTGCCCGCGCTGTTCGGAGGGCTTATCCTCGTTTCCTCCAGCGATCCGAGCCGTTACCGGCAGATTCCGCTGCCCGCCCCGCTCTCCATCGCGCTTATCATTCCGGAGGTGCAGATTCTCACGAAGGCGGCGCGTGAGATGCTGCCGAAGCAGGTGGGGCTGCGCGACGCGGTCCACAATGCGGCGGAACTGGCTTTCATGATCGATGCGTGCCGGAGCGGCGACTGGGAAACGGTGGGCCGTTGCATCATGGCGGATCGGCTGGTCGAGCCGGTCAGGGCAACGCTGCTGCCCTGCTACGAAGCCGTGCGCCGGGCGGCGCTCGAAGCAGGCGCCTTCGGATGCGCCCTCACCGGGTCCGGCCCGGCCATGTTCGCAATCACGGAAAGCCCTGGCGCGGCAGAACGGGTGCAGCAGGCGATGGTCGAGGCGAGCCGCCGCGCAGGCATTGCGGCGCGAGGAATCGTCACCGAGGCGAATCTGGAAGGCGTCGCTGCGGCAGGCTAGCGGGTTCCATCTCCCGCCGCCAGTCCCTTCAGAAACCATTAAAACAAACAACCAGCAGTAGCGCATATACATGGCGTTTCCGAAATACTACAGCACGCGCGGCAGCGCCGCCCCGGTGTCCTTTCGGGAGGCGCTGCTCCAGGGCCTCGCTCCGGATGGCGGGCTGTTCCTGCCGGACAGCATCCCGGCGGTTCCTGCTTCCGCCTGGCGCGATCCGGATCGGTTTGCCGAACTTGGTTTCCAGGTTCTCCGGCGCTGGCTGGGCGGCGAGATAGCGGAAAGTACGCTTGCTCCCCTC
>CBDUBU010000069.1:0-15326 GCA_965365465.1 uncultured Rhodothermaceae bacterium | reverse complement strand
CTTTGGGCTCCGTCTTTACTTCAGGCCTCGGCGTTTCGGTTTTTGGAGTTTCGATGACGGATGGTTTTTCTTCCTCTTTGCGAGCCACGTTTTGGGCGGCGAATTCCGGTAGCTTCATGGGCTGGGTGGCTGCATGTTCCTGCACGTCCGTTTTTGCTTCCGGCTCCTTCTCCGGTATTTTTACCTCCGCTTTCGGTGCGGGCGGCTCTTTTTTCTCCGGCTCCGCTTTCAGCGCCCTGGTTATACCGTAACCCACCAAGCCCGCCGTCAGGATCAACACGGAGGCCACCGTCAGACGCTTTGCTGCCCCGAAAGCGTCGCGCCGGGGATGCATCGATTCTGAGGGCGCTGCGTCCTCTACACCGTCCGCTGCTTCTCTTTCCGGCGCCGGTTCCTGTTCCAGAGCCGCCGAGGCAGACACCCGAAGCGTCGGAGGTAAAGGAATAAACTCCGCCTGCATGGTGCGCTTCAATGCAGCTTGAATCCAGTCTTCAGGCAGGACCCTATCCAGAAGTTGCCGCTCGGCATCGCTTACATCCGAGTAAACCGCGTTGAAAAGCCTGGAGCGAGCGTCCTGGAGATAGTCACAGGTTTGCACGGCCTCCGTCCGGAGCACACGTCCGGCTTCGATGCAGGAGAGACCTTCCAGGTCGCAGAGGAGCAGGAGCAGCCTTTGATCGTCCGGCAGCGCAGCGATTGCCGCCGGGAACACACGATCGACGAGCTTCTCCGCAACGCGCTTTCTGAAACCTTCAGAGACAGAAAGAGAAGGGGGGGCGGAAACTTCCGTCAGACCCACATGAGGCTCTTCAGCGTCCTGCCCCTCGTGAATCTGCAGCATCAGTCCCAACAACCAGGCTTTTTCATCTCCGGGAGATATCCCTCCCGTCGCTTCGGCCCCGGCAAGCACATATGTTTTTTCTGTCAGCCGGGTTGCGTGCATGGCATCCAGGGTCAATGCCTGAGCAAAGGTATACAGACTTTCAAGGTGCTGCAGCAAGGCTGCCCGGCGATCTTCCGTTCTTTCAGTCATGTAAGGGGTGCAAAGAATCCGGCTGCCTTTTATCCAGAAATACGAGATTAACGGACGCGCCCTTTCGAATGCTAAGCAGATCGGATGCGTTCCCGCCGTTTACGGCAAATTCCAGAAATCCACTACTTCCAAAGAGCGCCAGCGGCTCTCCGGGCGCCACGGCTGCATAGGTTGGCTGCACGCCTTTGAGAATAGCTGTCGCCACATAACACTTCACTTCTCTACCGTGGCGGTATGCTTCAAACGCACTCCTGGGAATGTTGGTCATACAATTCCCGAAGCGATCGATATGCACCACCCAACCCTGTATCCCCTGTTCGTCCACCAGAGGGCGCAGCCAGTGCAACGACTCAAGCCTGCTTGCCGGAGTTCCCAGATTGCAGAGGCTGCAACCAGCCGACAGGTAGGCCGCAACCGGAGCAAAGAGATCCCTCCCGTGGAATGTATTGCTCATGCCCTCTGTTCGCCAGTACTGCGGGCGGTCGAGCACCACCAGTTCATCCGGCTCGCTGCCGTCCAGGAGCAAGGCAAACAAACCGTTATCGGGACCTACGAAATGGTGCTCTCCCCTCCGAAGCGCTACGGCCTTTCGGGCAGTTCCTACGCCGGGGTCAACCACGGCGAGATGAACTGTTCCATCGGGAAAAAAAGGAGCGGCATCCCGAAGCACAAACGCTGCCTCCATGATATCCTGAGGAGCTATTTGATGCGTAATGTCCACGATGCGCACTTCCGGATTGATGCCCAGAATGACGCCTTTCATCGCAGCCACATAGGCATCCTGCGTACCGAAATCAGTCGTTAGTGTAAGAATACCAGACACGGATCGCTGAGATAGAAAGGACCTGAGTTTCGTCGAATCGGGTTTATTCTTCGCGCAGGCAAACCATAAGGTAATCACTTCAATGCTCTGGTTTGCATCTCCACGCAACATTAATGCCACAGGATGCTGCTCCTTTGGAACTCCCGTTTTCCGTACCTTACTTCCCTTCAGCGTCGTAAAAAAGGAACTGCATCAGGCAGGAAAGGTCTCAACCCCTATTCCCCAGGAAGAAGTCTGCTCTCGATCAAACAATGAGTAACTCCAAAGGACAGGACAATACGGCGTGGCGCACGGCTCAAGTTGCCGAACTCAGCGCACGGCACCAGGATGCCTTGAACCGGTTTATCTTGTTCTGGGGCGAAATGGCCTCCAGTTGGGGCATTAACCGGACTATGGCGCAAATCCATGCGCTGCTCTATGCCTCAGAAGCCCCACTCGATACAGATGCGATCATGGACCGGCTTCAGGTCAGTCGGGGCAACGCAAACATGAACCTGCGCTCGCTCAGTAACTGGAACCTGGTGCGCAAGGTTCATTTGCCGGGATCTCGCAAGGATTATTATACAGCCGAAAAGGATGTATGGGAAATCACTGCCCAGATCATCCGCGAGCGCGAACGCCGGGAAATAAAACCTGTTATCCAGCAACTGGAGGAATGCAGGGAAATTCTGTCTGGCGAGGCCGGCCCTACGGATTGCTCGCAACTTTCGGGATCCGAACGCCAGTTTTGCGAACGCATAGAAAGCCTCCTTCACCTGATGGAGGTTTTTGAGGGTTTTTCACGCGCATTGATCCCCTTTGTGCGGAAGCCCGATGCGCCGATGATCCGCCAGCTCATTCAGTTTGCCGAGATGCTGGAGGCTCAGAGCCGCCAAGACCAGACCTGAGCCGCCCGGCGCAATTGGTCTCTTCCTGACCGTCTTTTCAGGATTCTGCGAGATGGCGCGTATCGGGTCTGCTGCGCCTCATCGCTGAACTCTTCCGTTCGCGTTCTTCTTTTGACAGAGCAGTCATTGCTTTCGATCCATATGTCCCAAAAAACGACAGGCGATCTGGGCGAAGAAATCGCAGCACAGTATCTCGAAAAAAAGGGCCTGCGCGTCCTGGACAGGAATTACAGGTTTAGCAGGGCCGAAGTTGACCTTGTTTGCTTTGAACCCGCAGAACAACCCAACCGAGGCGGCGAAATCGTGTTCGTGGAAGTAAAGACCCGGCACGGGACCGGGTTCGGCCATCCGGAGGATGCGGTGACCAGGGAAAAACAGATCAACATCATCCGCGCTGCGCGGGCGTATCTCTACGAGCGAAAACTGGAAGGGGCTATGTGCCGTTTCGATGTGGTCTCTATTGTGATCGCAGGTAAGACGCCGGAGATCGAGCACTTTAAAAATGCCTTTGATGCCTCATAGCCAGGGATGAAGCTAGGGGCGGTACTCTTTGGGGAGTTCATCCCCTACGCGCTCGAAAGCATAATACCCGTACATCACCACGCCATAGGGATCGAGCACATCTCCTTTGTAGTCTACGAGCGCAGGCCCTTTGTCCAGTTCGATCCAGGAAGTCTGATACTTCGGCTTGCGCATCCCTCCCTGATTCTGCCACTTCAGGAAGGACGGATCTTCCATCTCTCCCGTGTAGATAATCTCCAGAAAGCCATGGAAATCGAGTGTTTTCTCCGAGGGCGTTGAGGAATCCTTGAGAAACTCAGGTGTTTCAATGGGGAAACGCGGGCTTTTCATTAACCCGCCACCGAAAACACTTTCTTCTCCTTTCTGGCTGCTGGACTGTCGGGCATAGGTCATAAAGCCCTGCTCCTTCACCTTACCGGCCAGCGCCGACAGCATGAAGTGCCGGAAGGACCCCATAAATGCCTCACGGCGCTTCTGCGCCCATTTCAGCGCATCGTCGGGTTGTTCGGGGGTCAGTTCCTCATAAAGAGGCTCTCCGTCGTACCAGGTGCGCCCCCCTACCGTAGTCTTGAAATCCTTCAGGAAATACTGGATCCGGTATCCAAGCTCCCTGTTTTCGATGATGAGTGGCTCGGCGGCTCTGGCATAGAAGTACCCAAGCTTCTCGTCGAAGTCCAGCACTTCCGGATTCGTAATTTTAGTTTCGGCAGCATTAGGCGTTTCCCCGATGAACAGTCTGGTAAACTTTTCAAGCCGTTGCTGCCACTTTTTGTCGCCCTTTGCCTCTACCGTTATCTCTCCGACTTCAACGACAGCAGGCTTGAGGCGAAAATCAAAGGCGTGATCTCTCGTTTCACGCAGCATTATGTCTCGGGCAGCCGGCTCATAGCCAAGAATCGATACATAGAGACGATGGGCGCCGGGGGGGACGCTTTCGAGCCGGTACTGACCCTGCTCATTGGTTACTGTGCCGATCATGGAAACAGCGATGAACACATGCGCACCCGCAAGCGGCGCACCTGTGCTATCGTCTACTACGGTTCCTGTAAGCGAAACGTAACCGGCAGGTTGCTGAGCGTAGAGTTGGCCGGGCAGCCACAACACCAGCGCTGCCAGAAACGTACAGGGAATGCGAAAGGACATGACCAAAACGGGAAAGTTGCTGTTCGCGTCTGAAGCGAGTGAGCAATCATGAAACTTCTTCAGACCAGGGCAGGGTAATGCTACGCAAAATGCACGCCATCCAGCAGAACGACCGCGCTTCTACTGCTGCATGACCGGAAACCAACATGCCGCGTCGCGTCTTCGCCCGGAGTGTCCAGATATGCAACGCCTTCTGACTCCATAAGCAGACACCCCCTTCTCTGGATGCTGCCAAGAGACTGTCCGGGTTATTTTGCAGTTTTCGGGTCTTTTTTTGCAGGGTTATTGCGGTTTTTCTTTCAAGCAAAACGGCCCTGAAGGGGCCAAAAAGGGCGTTTTGCGGTTTCTGCGGCCCAAAACGCGGTTTTGCGCCCTAAGCCGCTTTTTCTTCTTTTTACCTCTCAGATCATAGCCTTGTCATTCCAAACCGAAGGTTAACGTCTCGTAAACGAACATGAGGAATTTCCTGTCGTCAGTCGGCTCCGCCTCACGTCCATTGCTGAGGAATACCTGACCGTGAGAGATCCCTCCTCCCGCTGGTCAGCGGGATGACAAGGGGGAGGCAGGGCGCCATGTCCTTAACCTTTGCGTCATACCTACGTAGCGAAGCATCTATGCCATGAGAACGGCAGGCGTTCCTGCCTTGCTTGTCCTCCCCTGCCTTCAACATACCAGGCTGTCTCCGAAGATAGGCATCGGTTCTCAAGCGGAACAGGTTATTCCAGTAACCTGCCCGGTTGGTATCACATACTGCCTTACCAAAGCGTCTGTACTCTCTGGATGCTTCACAGGGCATGGCGAATGGCCCCTAGCGTTCCAGGGTCTTCCAAGCTGCTTACATCCCCAGGATCCTGTCCCAGATAAACCGCCCGGATCACACGGCGCATCACCTTTGCATTGCGCGTCTTTGGCAGGGCTGTGACCAACTTGATCTCCCTCGGCTTCAGCGACTTTCCAAGCTTTGAGACAACCAGGTCCATAAGTTCCTCGCGCAACGTGTCATTGGCTTCATGGCCCGAGGCAAGCGCCACGAAAACCACCACTTCCTGACCTTTTATATCGTGAGGCGCTCCGATGGCAGCGCATTCGGCCACCCCTTCATGCGCGTTCAAAATAGCCTCTACTTCGGCAGGTCCCACACGCTTGCCGGCCACTTTGATGGTATCGTCGCTCCGTCCGAGGATGTACCATAGCCCGTCCTCGTCTATCGCCGCAAAGTCCCCATGCACCCACACACCCTCCAGACGATGCCAGTACGTGTCGAGATACCGGCCCTCGTCCTGCCAGAACGAGCGCGTCATTCCAATCCACGGCTTTCTGATGACCAGTTCTCCTACCTGACCACGAACAGAATTGCCTTCTTCGTCCACCACATCTACATCCATTCCCGGCACGGGGCCTGAAAAGGCGCACGGCTTGAGCGGCTTGAAGAAATTGCCGCACAGAATGCCGCCGCTGATCTCCGTTCCGCCCGAATAATTAAGGATGGGCTTCCTGCTTTCCAGCACGTGACGAAAGAGCCATAACCACGATTCAGGGTCCCAGGGACTTCCTGTCGAACCTGCGGCCCGCAAGCTCGATACGTCGTGCTGCCGCACAGGGTCCTCGCCATAGGGCTTCAATGCACGGATAAGGGTGGGAGACACACCTAGATGCGTCACATGGTGGTCCTGGACCAGTTTCCAGACACGTCCGGGATCCGGATAGTCAGGCGCGCCATCATAAAGAACCATGGTTGCGCCGATCAGCAGGGGGCCAAACACGAGCCAGGGACCCATCATCCAGCCCATATCGGTCATCCAGTACATAACCTCACCCGGCTTGAGGTCCATACACTGGAACATGTCCTGTGCAGCCTTTACTGGGAACCCGCAGTGAGTATGTACGGCTCCCTTAGGTTTTCCGGTTGTGCCGCTGGTGTACAGAATCATCATTACATCTTCGGCAGCGGTCGGAGTCGTTTCGGCGACCTCCGGTTGATCCGCTACGAGTTCGCGCCACCAGTGATCGCGTCCGTCGGTCCAGGGACCTTCTTCGGTCATTTCCACATGGCGGTGAACGATCATGTGCTTTACGGAGGGCGTCTCAACGAGTGCTTCATCGGCAATGATCTTCATAGCAACCAGCTTTCCCCTGCGATGGAAACCGTTTGCCGTGACCAGTGCTTTCGCCTCAGCGTCCGCCAGCCGGTCAGCGATGGCGCCTGGCCCGTATCCGCTGAAAAGCGGCAGCACAATGCCCCCGATCTTGATGATTGCAAGAAAGGAGATTACCAGTTCAGGCGACATGGGCATGAACAGGCCCACCGCGTCTCCTTTGCCTAATCCGAGCGACCGCAACGCATTGGCGCAGCGACAGACTTCATAGTGGAGCGCTCTGTAGGTAAACGTTGCGACACGGCCGTCCTCCCCTTCCCATCGCAAGGCTTCGCGCCCGGCAACGGGGCCGCTCTGCCATTTATCCAGCAAATTGTCTACGATGTTCATCTCGCCGCCGACACACCAGCGCGTGAAAGCAATCCCCTCGCTGAAATCGGCCACTACACTGTAGGGCCGGCGGAAACGAATGTCCAGATCCTTCAGAACAGCCTCCCAGAACCAATTGATGTCTTCCACAGACTTCCGGAGCAGCGTATCATAGTCCGGAATGCCATGCACGTTCATAAACCGTTGCAGGTTGCTGTCCGCGATCCAGCGAGAATCAGGCTGCCACACAATCTGCTGATCGAATGGAAAGGCACTGGACTGTGAAGCTTCTACAGATGTTGGTTGCATATTGAAATCTCTGGGTGACTCTTCGCGCTCCATGACCTGTTGCGTCCCGGAAAAAGCTGTACAGGCTTCTACGCATGATAGTTTTGCAGGAAGAGACCACCAAGCGTCTGCTGTAATTAACGCGTGATTGTACTGCCGTTCGCTGCCATGAATGGAACAGTTTTTCCGTCATCCTACGGGGATCTTTGTTATTTCAATCCTGGAAGGGTTACCTTGAAGATTGGTTATACCATTCACAGGTTTGCTTTTTTCTTTACCATCCCGATTTACCATGAAGAGGGTCTTTTCAGCTTCTGTTCTCGTCCTGCTGCTACTCATTGCGCCGGAAGGCCGGGCGCAGCAGGTAATGACGCCGGAGTTGCTCTGGCAGATCAACCGGGTTTCTGCGGGCGTCGTTTCTCCTGACGGCAAGCAGGTTGTTTACGGCGTGACGAAGTATGATGTCGCGGAGGATAAGGGAAACACAGACCTTTACCTGCTGAATCTGGAAGGAGGCGAACCGCTACGTCTTACCGATTTTCCAGGCAATGAGTTCAACGCGCAGTGGCATCCGGACGGCAGCAAAATCGGCTTCCTTTCTGCGAAAAGCGGTTCGGTGCAACTCTGGGAAGTAAGTCCGGAAGGCAGCGATGCTCGCGAAGTGTCTCACATAGAGGGCGGCATCACCAACTTCCGCTATGCCCCTACCGGAAAACGAGTGTCGTTCACGCGGGATGTCAAGCTCGATAAGACGGTTAACGAGGTTTATCCCGACCTTCCAAAGGCTGATGCGCGTATTCTTGACGGGCTTATGTACCGGCACTGGGATAGCTGGCATGACTATGCTTACAGCCACCTGTACGTTGCCGACTACGAAAACGGGACGCTCAGAGAGCCTGTAGATCTGATGCCGAATCAGAAATACGATACCCCTCTGAACCCGTTCGGCGGCATCGAGCAGATCAACTGGAGCCAAGACGGCAACATGCTGGCCTATACCAGCAAGAAAAAGTCAGGAACCGAAGCGGCAACGAGCACCAATTCCGACATTTACGTGGTGGACTTCCGCACGGGGAGCACCGTGAATCTCACAGAGGGTATGATGGGCTACGACATCGAGCCTGTTTTCTCCCCGAACGGCCGGTTCATGGCCTGGCTCAGCATGGAACGCGAAGGGTATGAATCCGACAAGAATCGCCTTTTCGTCTATGATTTCGTGCGGGACCAGACATTCGAACTCACCAGGACTTTCGACAACAACGCCCACAGCCCGGCCTGGTCCAGGGATGGCAATACGCTCTTTTTCACCAGCGAAGTTGATGCCACCATCCAGATCTTTGCAGCCGACGTGATTGATGAGGACATAGGCCGCGCAAAAATCCGGCAGGTTACAGAAGGCGTCTACAATTATACTGCTTTTGATGTGGCGGCCACGGAGGATGGTTCCGCCCTCATAGCGCAGCGGGTGTCCATGTCGTCTCCGGCTGAACTCTACCGGGTTGACGCCCGGACAGGAGAAGCGGATCGGCTCACGTTTGCCACACAAGAGGTTATGTCCTCTATCAAGGCAGGCAAGGTTGAAAAGCGGATGGTGGAAGCAACGGATGGAAAAGAGATCCTTACCTGGGTAATCTATCCGCCCGATTTCGATCCAGACAAGGAGTACCCGGCGTTGCTCTACGCGCAGGGGGGGCCACAGCAGACCGTCAGCCAGTTCTTTTCTTACCGGTGGAATTTCCAACTCATGGCGGCTAACGGGTACATCATCGTAGCCCCGAACCGGCGTGGACTGCCGGGATTCGGACAGGCATGGAATGAGGAAATATCCGGCGACTGGGGCGGCCAGGCAATGAAAGACCTGTTGAGCGCCATCGACGACGTTGCAAGGGAACCTTATGTCGATGAAAACCGCCTGGGCGCCATCGGCGCAAGCTTTGGCGGGTTCTCTGTCTACTGGCTGGCAGGGAACCATGAGGGGCGGTTCAAAACGTTTGTAGCCCACGCAGGCGTCTTCAACCTGGAGAGTATGTATGGCTCCACGGAGGAACTCTTTTTCGTAAACTTCGACCTCCAGGGGCCTTACTGGGAAAACCCCAAGCCTCGCAGCTATGAAGCCTTTTCACCGCACCGGTTCGTGCAGAACTGGGACACGCCCATGCTAATCATTCATGGCGAGAAAGACTTCCGAGTGCCGATCGATCAGGGGATGCAAGCGTTTACCGCTTTACAACTCAAGGGGATTGACAGCCGGTTCCTCTATTTCCCGGAGGAAGGGCACTGGGTTCTGAAGCCTCAGAACGGTCTGGTCTGGCACAGGGTGTTCTTCGACTGGCTAGACAGGCGCCTCAAGCCATCTGGTTCTGCAAACTCCTGAAGGCTACGCTGATTGTCTGGTAAAAATGCAAGGCCGGAACGTACCCGATCCCTTTATTGTTGTTAATACAGGGAGCCGGAGCAGAATCATTAGCCGGCAGAGATTTGCGTTTTCATGCCAAAATCCGGAGGAACGCCTTCCATGGCAAGGCGAAGCCAGTAGGCCTCGAAGAGAAGCCAGAGGCGCTCCTCAGGGGCGTTGGAATGGCTAACCGGAAGCTCTATGATCTCACTGGGCCCGTTCAGGCGATTGGCAATGGCGTACACGGTTGGAGAAGGCACAACGTCGTCTTCGCGTCCGATGCCAACCAGCGTTGGACAGGTGATGCGATCCGCGAAATGCATGGGGTCGAAATAGCGGAGAACAAGCATCAGATCTTCCGCTTCGTAAGGGTGACGTTCCAGGAAGCGATTGATTTCAGAGCCGGAGCCGGCCTTTACGAAGAAGTATCGTCCTTCCATCCATCCGAAGGTGGGCACACCGACTGTCAGGAAGTTGGCTTCCTGGAGCAATGCTTCCGCCATGAGCGCCAGCGCTCCGGCAAAGCTGACACCGTGTATCACCATGCGCTGGATGCGGCCGTTTAGCAGCGTGCGCCCTACCTGGACGGCGCGGATATAATCGCAAACGGCGCCACGCAACACGTAGCTTTCAGGTGATTCATAACCCGTGAGTATATAGCCCCATGAAGAAGGGTCGGGAAGCGCTTTCGCGGACCGGCCGAACCCCCGGATGTCAACGCCCAGAACATGCACACCCGTACGCGCCCACGACCATTGAACTTCGGCTTGTCCCTGGTAGCCGTGACTATGGACTACCAGCGGGCGGGGCTTGTCGTCCTTCCACTGAAGCATATAGCCGTGGATGTCAACGCCGCCGAGTGACTTGAACGAGAGGTGGTAAAGTCCGAAATCAGCATCGCTTGTTTCTTCAGCCGGCCTGCATATCAGTTGCAGATCCGTTCGCTGAAGCGCCTGCAACGTAGTCTGCCAGAAATCATCGAGGTCATGGGGCTTGTTGAGCGGAGGTTGCAGATGGGCGTGCATGGAAGGGCGTGATGAGAGGAATCATTATCCTGGCTGTGGAGCCAAAGTAAAACATAGAAGGAGAAAACGCTATGGCGCCAGTACATCAGCTTGCTGAGATCCCGTTCTTCCAGAATGAGGAGCCGTGGGTGCTGGAACGGTTGGCTGAAGCGGCTGACGAGGTCAGCCTTGCGGCTAATGTACTGGTGCTTCAACAACACAACGATGCCCAGCATGTTTTTTTCCTGTTGAGCGGCGCCGTACAACTGTTACTGCGTTTCGAGGGGGTAGACGACCTGCTGGTAGGAACGCGCCGCGACTTCGGCGAGATATTCGGCTGGTCGGCGTTTCGTGCGCCTTACCGCTATACGGCGTCTGTCCGCTGTGAGGAATCTTGCCGGTTCATCCGCATCCCCCGCACGGCATTTGAACGCGTCTTTGCGCAGGATCCTCGCTGTGGCTATCGTATGTTGCAGCGCGTCGCGGCGGCGGTGGCGCTCCGGCTGGAGGAGGCCCGCGATTGGTTAATGATGACCTCGGAACAAATGTCGCCGGAGGGCGCCAGTCACGAATGAAGACCCTCAATTCCGATATGCTGCGTCCCTTCCCGTTCTTTGAGATTTTCGAAGAACCACATCTGGCATACCTTGCCAGTAAGTCGCAACTGGCGACGGTAGACACTGGAGAGCGGCTCCTGGAAGAGGGGCAACCGGCAGAACGTTTCTATGTATTGATCAGCGGCAAGATCGAACTGTCGTTTCGGCAGACGGGTTTAGCAGCCGGACGGAGCAGCCTGCCGCACCCGCCTGGAGAAGAGCATGTACATCTGCGCTTCATCAACGATCCGGGGTACCCCTTCGGCTGGTCTTCCATGGTGGCGCCTTTCCGGTATCGGGCCACGGCTACAGCGCTGGAGCCTTCCGAGGTGGTGTTCATGGAACGTGCGATGCTGGAAGCATATGCGGAGCACGATCCGGCGTTTGGGCTTGTCTTGATGAGCCGTGTCTTGCGGGTTGTCGGAAGACGACTCCGGGAAACGCGCGTGCGACTCATTTCCCGGCGGTATCGTCAGGAAATTCTGGCTATTCGCGCCCTGCTGGAGCAGAACGCGGCGGATTTGCATGTTACCTCGCCGCTGCACAAGATCCCGTACTACCTCGAACACCGGATGACGCTCGCAGATGCCTTTTATGTGCTGGAAGTTGTTCACGTGGAGGGCGATGAGCAGGAGCGGTACATCGCGGATCTTTGCCTTGATATCCTGGACAACGTGCGCAAGGAGCTCGCGCTGTTCCAGTATTTGCAAACGATCTACGAACTGGTAGCCAATGCGCCTCCCACGATGACTCCGGAGGAGGTCAACACCCAATGTTGCCTGGAATCGATACGTATGTTTACCGGGCTGCCGCACCTCATAGAAGGAGAAGAGCATTTGCCGAAGGAGCCGGGGCACATCTTCATTATGAACCACCTCCATAACCATATTGACTACTTACTGCCCAACGACTTCCATTACTGCTTCGACACGCACTTTGTCTCCTCTATGCTGCTTTACCGGAGCTACGGAACTGCGCCGATTCGGGTCGTGCGCAAATCCGGGCCGGGCGAGTACGGGCACCGCAAGTATTATGACCGGCTCGGCCATCTGTACGTACATACCGTTTCGGATCCGGTGGAGCGGCATCAACTACGGAAGGAGTTCTTCCAGAGTGCGCACAGCTACCTGAATGCCGGCATGAACATCGTCATCTGCCCGGAAGGCAGTTGCACGAGCACCGAAGCGTCGCCGCTGCCCTTTAAGGCCGGCGCCTTTCGCATGGCGGCTGGTATGCATCCGGAGCCGCTCATTGTTCCTGTCGTAGTAGCCTATTTCGACCACAAGATCACCCGAACAATGCCTGTTATCCTTGTGAAGGAACCTTTCCGTGTGTCTGAACGCCTAGACGGACCTGTTACTGAGGAGGCGCTGCAAGCCTTTACACTGCAGATGCACAGGCAGTATCAGGGATACGTGCAAGAAGCCAGAGAACGCGCGAGGTGAGGATTGCCGAACCCTGTGGATTTTTTACTGCCTCACGCGCAGATGGCTGCTGTTTCGTCTCGCCCCTCATGGCCCGCCTCCTCCCTCTGAACTGAGCTGGTCCAAAACCCGGTTGTAAATCTCCACGTACTCGTCCGGGTGCTCAATGTAGTATTGCCGAACTTCATCAAAGCGTGTTTCATCCAATCCATAGCGGGTTAAAATGGAATCGCGTAGTCCTGCCGGAACGGAATTCGGCAAGAGTTCCTCACGCGCCTGGACGAGTTGCAATTCCACGAGCACCCGCACCAGTGTACTATCGGAGACAGGAGGCGCATCGGACGAAAAAGAAGAACACGCCGGCAGAACGAGACTCATTGCAACAATGAGCAGCGCATACCAGCGCCTTCGCCCTGGCCTGATCTCTGGCATTCGCCGGCCAGAACGCCTCTCTTGATTTCCTGCGTCACGTAAACGGCATCTATGCATCCGGAGAGCACGGCTGTTAAACCCGTTGAAAACACATGAACCAGATATACGCATTTGCTTATGCAATGACCCTGCATCCTTGTTAATCTCACAACAATTCAAACAACGGCTGAACGATAGCGCCTTCTGAACGTATCATGGCGGTTCCCTGCCCATTCAGGTTGAAAACGCATCCGCACTTCCGTACCACTCTTGTCTTTTGACTGTGTCTACTCCTCGCGTTTCCGTCATCATCGTATCCTGGAATGCTCTGCCACTTCTCAAGAGGTTTCTGCCCTCCGTTCTGGCAACCGACTATCCCGACCTTGAGGTCATTCTTGCGGACAATGCCTCGACCGATGGTTCCGCAGCGTGGGTTGCTTCAAACTTCCCGCAGGTAATTACCGTGCGGCATCCGGAAAACTGGGCGTTCTGCCGTGGCAACAACCAGGCGCTCGCTCACGCAACCGGAAAATATGTGGTGCTCCTCAACAACGATGTCGAGGTAACCCCGCAATGGCTGCACCCGCTCGTTGAAACCATGGAATCGGATCCTGACATAGCGGCGGTGCAACCCAAACTGCTGCAATACCACGACCGCACTTCTTTTGAATACGCAGGAGGTTCCGGAGGATTTATTGACGCTTACGGGTATCCATTCACACGAGGGCGCCTGTTCTTTACACTCGAAAAAGATCACGGCCAGTATGACGATGCACGCGATGTTTTCTGGGCCAGCGGCGCTGCCCTGATGCTGCGTCGCGTCGCGCTGGATAAAGTGGGTTTACTGGATGAACGGTTTGTGATGCACATGGAGGAGATCGACCTTTGCTGGAGGCTTCAGCGAGACGGGCGCCGCGTCAGGGTGCAACCGGCTTCGGAGGTATACCACCTCGGCGGAGGCTCCCTTCCTCAAGGAAACCCTCAGAAGACCTATTACAATTTCCGGAACAGCCTTTTAATGCTTTACAAGAACCTGCCTCCTGTCCTGTGGCGCAAAACATTTGTGATCCGCGCTGCACTCGACGGTATAGCCCTGACGCGGGCGCTGGCCTCCGGCAGGCTCGCGGAAGCGCTCGCCATTGCACGGGCGTACCGGGATGCCCACCACCTGCGCCGCGCCTATGATACGGAACGGAAGACAGGGACTGCCCGCACAGTCTCCCCTCCTTACAAGAGAAGCATTGTGGTTGACTATTTTTTCCGCAAGATTCGCTTCTTCCAGGATCTACCGGAAAGCGGTTTTCGGTAAGAGCGGAAGGAAGTCCGTTCCAAAGCCTTCATACAACGGCTCGGCGAAGCTGATTACCCCTCGGCCTTTACTGACGCTTCGCTTTCAGCGCCTGCGGCCGGTTCACCCGTTCTACGCGGTTTGAGGGCTGCCGTGACTGCGACAAGCACCAGGGCCATTCCTCCTATGGTTAGTACGCCCGGCGATTCGTTAAACAGGAGATAGGCCATTATGGAGGCTCCAACCGGCTCCAGCAGCGAAAGCAAGCCGAGCATTGCGGGCGTGAAGTACCGGATGGCATAGTTAAACGAACCATGCCCAATGATCTGCGGGCCAAGGGCCATCAGCGCAAAGAAGCCGTAGAACCGCGCCTCAAGGCCGAACAGGGGCGTCCCTCGAAGCAGCACAACCACGAAGATGGTCAGGGCTACCACAACGTACAAAGGAAAAACATAAGCCAGCCAGGAAGCGCCCCGCCGAACGACCCGTCCGATAAGCAGGTAGAAGCTTACCAGCACCGCTGCGATGAGCGACAATGCATTTCCGAGGGCTGCGCTCGGCGCTCCGTCGCCGGAAGCGTCTCCAAATCCGATCAGGGCTGCGCCGCAGATCGCAACGCCTATGGCTGCCACTTGCAGAACGGATAAGCGCTCTTTCAGGAACAGGTAACCAAAAACAGCCAGAAAGATCGGACTGGTTGTAACCAGTACAGATGCACTGGCAACGGAGGTGTGCTGGAGCGACTCGATCCACAAAATGAAATGGAATGCGAGTAATATGCCTGCGCCAACAATGAGAACCATCTCCCGTCGCGTGAAGCCCCGCACTTCTGCCTGTATGCGAGGCAGCGCAACCGGCGCGAGCATAAGCACGGCGAGCGTAGTCCGCCAGAATGCAATTGTCAGCGCAGGCGCTCCCTCTGCAAAACGGACGAGGATAGGACTACTCGCGATAGCAAGCAGGCCCAGGCCGAGCACAGGGTAGACGATGGCCGGACGTTCCGGTGGTGTGAACATTTACCTAGCGTTAGTCGCTTCGCTCGTTTAC
>CBDUBU010000068.1:0-15523 GCA_965365465.1 uncultured Rhodothermaceae bacterium | reverse complement strand
GGCCGCATCGGTCTTATCAACTCGGGCGGCGGATCGGGCGCCAACGACCTGCAACAGGCTGTGCGCACCGCGGTCATTAACAAGCGTGCAGGCGGCATGGGTCTGATCTCCGGCCGCAAGGCATTCCAGCGCCCGATGGATGAAGGCGTTCAGATCCTCAACGCCATCCAGGATGTTTACCTCAGCGACGAAGTGACCATCGCTTGATGCATCGAAGAATGGTTTATCTTAAAAGCGCGTGCTCCGGCAACGGGGCGCGCGCTTTTGTGTATAACGGTCGGCCAGGGTCTTCCGTACCGCCTGACTTTTCAGTTTATTGGCCTGTTGCTGTTTCATCTCGAATTGTGCTAAACACTCATGGAAAAAAAGAATATGCCGACTTCTGATGCTCCGGCAGCCGCTCTTCAGGACACGCAACAGCAGGAAGCCGATGCCTCCGGCGCCGTGAACCCGGTTTCCGCCAGCGCCCTCGAACGGTACACTGCCCATTACCCACCCTGGGCCCAGGAGTTTGCCAGGAAATATTTCACCAAAACGCTGACCCTGTTCATCCTTTACGGCAATGTACGCGACCTCGTACCCGCACGCGATGCGCATAAAAAGCAGCAGTATTTTACCCTTCGTGATTTCCTGACCCATGACCTGTTTGCCGCCAGGGATATCGTGATTTTCTTTGATCGCTCCGGCGGCATCCATTTTGCCGATCAAAACTCGCAGAAGGACTTCAATCGGGCGCTGTCGGGCTATGATACGATCTTCGGAACAGATTATGCCCAGAAGTTGCCCAAAGACCCCGTTCGTGTCTTTTCGGTCCTTGAGAACTACTTCCGGCTGCGCCTGGCTGACGGCAAGCGAATCGCGCTGGTCATTGATTATGCGGAAACGGTGGTTCCGATGGCAGAGGCTTCGATGTACTCTCCGGAAGACCGAAACGCCCTCGTTTTTCTTCAGAAATGGTCGCATGATCCCCTTTTCCTGCGCAGCGATTTCACGACCTGTCTGGTAACGGAAAACCTGAACGACTTGAACCAGCAGCTCGTTCAGAGTCCTTACACTGCTGAGATTCACATCCATCATCCCGATGAAGCGGCTCGCCAGTCGTTTATCAACTGGTACGTACAGGAGCGTGAGGATGCCTTCAAACAGTACTCCGACGTTTCGGCCACTTCCCTGGCGAAAAACACCGCCGGCCTCAACTACATCCAGCTTCGCACCATTCTAGCCGACGTGCTGGAGAACCGGATGAAGCTGACGTTCGAACGACTCTCGGAAATGAAGAAGGAAATGATCGAGGCGGAGGCTTACGGACTGCTTGAGTTCGTGGAGTCTGACTACCGCCTGGATCAGGTTGCAGGACACGCGCAGGCGAAAGAGCACCTTCGCCATGCCTCCCAGGCGCTGCGCCAGGGTCGTCCCGATGTGATGCCTATGGGCTACCTCGTAAGCGGGCCGGTAGGAACGGGCAAAACTTTTCTCATCACCTGTTTTGCAGGCGAGATCGGGATCCCTATGGTGAAGCTCAAAAACTTCCGCTCGCAGTGGCAGGGTGTTACTGAAGGGAACCTGGAGAAGATTCTGAATCTCCTTGAAGCAATGACGCCTGTTGCCGTCATGATTGACGAGGCCGACGCTGCGCTCGGCAACCGGGACGCGCAGGGCGATTCAGGCGTTTCGCAACGTGTTTTCGGGCAAATTGCTTCGTTCATGAGCAACCCGAAACACCGGGGCCGGGTCATCTTTTTCCTGGTGACAGCCCGCCCGGATCTCATGCCGGTCGATCTGAAACGGCAGGGTCGCGCTGAGGAGCATATGGCGTTGTTTTATCCAGACACGCGCGAGGAACGTGAAGAATTGCTCAAGGTGATGATGAAACGGACAGGCATCGACCTGCCAATGGAACAGGTTCCGGACTCCTTGCTCAACGGTGAGCGCACATTCAGTGGGGCCGATATGGAAGCCCTCCTCACCCGCGCCAAATTTCGGGTGGCCTCGAACGGCAACACGTCCAATACGGTGACCACTGAAACCTTGCAGGAAGCCGTCGACGATTTTATCCCTCCAACTTATCCGCTTGAAGTTGAATTGCAGACACTGACGGCTGTGCTGGAGTGTACGAGCCGCGCTCTGCTGCCGGAAAAGTTCCGAAACATGGATCGGGAGGCCATCATCCGGCGCGTAGAGGAACTGAAACGGTTGATATAGTTTTGCAGCTGACCGTAAACTCATAAGCCTCTTTCTGCCCCTGCAACCCGGGAGCGTCAGGGTCCCTTCTTCCATGAGGATCACATGCTTGTGCACCCTGGAGTTATCGCTACGGTATTTCTTATGCTGGTTCTTTCTTCCTGCGGACCTGCTTCGCATCAGGAGGCGAGCGCTCCAGGGGCGCCCACTCAGGAAATGATAGATCGCGAGACCGGCGAAACAGCGGCTGCCGTTGACACCTCCGCGGGGGCAGCTATCGGGCTTGTGCAAGGGCAAGAACTTTATGTGCCTGCTTATTCACACATCTATACCTTGAAGCGTCGTCCCATCAATCTGGCCGTTATGCTCAGCGTCCGGAATACCGATGCCCAGCGCGCTATCGAGATCACGGCGGCGCGCTATTACGACTCACACGGCTCGCTCGTCGATGCGTTTGTAGACAAGTCGTTGCGCCTGCCCCCTATGGCCTCGACAGATTTCTTCATAGATCAGACGCATACCAGCGGCGGTTCAGGAGCTAACTTCATCGTAGCGTGGCAGGCTGCCGTTCCGGTGTCGGAGCCGGTCGTGGAGGCTATCATGATTTCGACATCGTCGGCGCAGGGCATTTCATTCACCAGCCCGGCGCGGGTGCTGAAGCAATGGTAGGAAGCGCATCGACTGGCAGAGCGCTGCCTTAAAGAGCTCCGCTAACCTGTCGGAAGAGCGCGCCTTCTATCGTCAATCCGGGACCGAAGGCCAGCGCAATGCCTTGTTTCAGCCCTTCCAGCCCGGACAGTCTTTGCTCGCGATGCATATCAAGAAAGCGCTTCAGGACAAAGAAGATGGTTGGCGAACTCATGTTGCCGTAGAGCCGCAGCACCTCCAGGCTGTCATGAACGGTCTCGTTTGAGAGACCCAGCACTTCCTGCGCCCGCTCGACGATAGCGCGGCCGCCCGGATGAATTGCCCAGAAGTCTATGGATTGCTGAGACAGTCCGTTGCGGCTGAGTAAGGTTTCTACGAAAAGGGGAAGATGTTCTGCAATAACAGCAGGCACCCGTGAAGACAGACCCATCTGGAACCCTGTGTCGCCAATGTCCCAGGTCATGTCTTCCATCGAATCGTCGTCTAGAACACAGTGATTGTCTGTGTAAGCCAGCTTGCCCTCCGCTTCCTCTCCGGATCGGGAAGCCAGCACAGCAGCGGCGGCTCCATCGGAGAAAAGGGCATTCACGACAGCGCTTTCCATTGTATTCTCTACCTGAAAGTGCAGGGTGCATAGCTCGGCGCAAACGATCAGCACCCGTGCGTCAGGCTGCGACCGGCAAAAGCTGTGCGCTACCCGCAAGGCGTTAAAAGCAGCATAGCACCCCATAAACCCGATCACGGTGCGCTGCGTATGCGGGGGCAGCCCGAGTCGCTTTACCAGTTCGATGTCCAGCCCCGGCGCGAAAAAGCCGGTGCAGCTTACAGCGATCACATGAGTTATGCTGTCGGGGGAGATGCCTGATTGCTCCAGCGCAGCCCGCCCTACATTTTCGGCAAGCGGCAAAACCGATGCCCGGTATTTCTTGTTGCGTTGCCCGGTCGAGGGAGCCGGAGAAAGTGACCAGTCCTGCGGAAAAAAGTCAAAATCCTCTGGTTCCCGCCCGTAGTCTTCCACGCAGGAACAGCGATAATCGATGCCTGAATGACCATAGATCTGCGAAATGCGATTGCGGAGCGGGGATGAAAGGCTTTCGACCTGCCCCATGAAAGAGGCGGCATAGGTCTGCGTCCTCCGAAGAGGAGGATTGCCGGTGGCAATTGACTCAAGAACGGTATGGGTCATATCTCAGAAGATTTACGATTGTTCTTTATTATGCTCCAATGATTTGGCCTCATCCCAGTAAGCATCCATCTCTTCGAGCCCTGCATCCGGCAATCTTCGGCCCTGTTCAGCCAGACGCCTCTCAATATGCCGGAAGCGCCGCGCGAACTTCTCATTCGTGCGCCGGAGCGCGTTTTCAGGATTCACGTCGATGAATCGGGCGTAGTTTACCAGCGCGAAAAGCAGGTCGCCAAATTCGTCTTCCTTTTCCTCAGAATCCGCGCCAGACTCCGCCAACCGTTTAAACTCAGCAATCTCCTCCTCTATCTTTTCCCAGGCTCCATTCCGATCCGGAAAGTCAAATCCGACGCCCGCTGCTTTTTCCTGCACTCTGTAAGCGCGTAGCAATGAGGGCAGGGTTCGGGGAACGCCTTGCAGCACAGAGGTTCTTTTTCCTTCTCCCAGCTTGATCTGCTCCCAGTTCGATAACACTTCTCCCACGCTTCCCACCTTTACCTCGCCGAAGACATGGGGATGCCGCCGGATGAGCTTTTCCATCTCGGCCTCTATGACATCTTTGATTGTAAACTGCCCGGCCTCCTCGGCCATCACACTATGAAACAATACGTGTAGAAAGAGATCGCCCAGTTCACGCTTGAGTTCATCCCAGTTTTCTTCTTCAATGGCCTCCAGTGTCTCGTAGGCTTCCTCTATCAGTAGATGCCGTACGGAAGCATGAGTATGTTCACGATCCCACGGACAGTCCCGGCGTAGTTGCCGAACAACGGCCACAAAATCGGCATAAACAGCCAGCCGGTCAGCCTGTTCAGTGAATTCCGGATCGTACACTTTTTCTCGCATGAACGGTGAGATTTATTAGCGTTGCAGCGTTTTACAAACCAGGCGCAGCGGATTAACTTGGTTTTGCTGTTGCATCAACACAGAAAGGAGGACTTTGTTTTTCCCTATCCCTTGTGACAGAATGTTGTCACCTGAATTCAGTAGTTTAACTCGCAACATCCGGGAATGCCTCGGATGCTGCCAACTAATTCTTTGCATCTTCTGGCGGATTCGTGTAAGCGAGTCAGGCATGGCCGGCAGCGCCGGTGGACTCATGTGAAATCGCCAGGGAAATTCTTCAATCATTACTTCAGGAGGTGTAACGATGGCACGTGGCATCAACAAGGTGATCCTCGTCGGAAATCTCGGACAGGATCCGGAACTGCGCTATACAAATTCCAGCACGGCGGTATGCAACATGCGCCTTGCTACCAACGAAGCCTACAAAGACAGTGAAGGCAACATGGTAGACAAGACCGAGTGGCATTCCATAGTGGCTTGGGGCCGCCTCGCCGAAATCTGCGGCGAATACCTGAAGAAAGGCGCGCAGGTTTACTTCGAGGGCAGCCTTCAGACGCGCTCTTACGATGACAAAGAGGGCGTTACCAAGTATGTGACGGAAATAAAAGCCAGGGAAATGATGATTCTCGGCGGCAGAGGCGGAAGCGAAGATTACAACATGGACCAGCGCCAGGCTGCCCCGGCGCCTCGCAAGCAAAGCGCACCGCCTAACCGGGGGCAGCGCCCACAGGCAGCGCCTGCTTCAGACAACTTCGAGTTTTCGCCGGACGATGATCTTCCCTTCTGAGCGCAGTTCGCGCCGGCTGTAGAGCGGTCATCTGGACATGGCAGCGGCTTCCAAAGGAGCCGCTGCCTTTTTTTGTACTGCAAGCCCGAATCTGTCTTACTCAGGACGATTCGCAAGCAAGACAACGTTTCTTGACTTTTTCCCGCTGCCGGTGGTTATTTTGCAGTTTCCCCGGCCATGCTCGCGTGCGGACTTGTGATAACCGTTCGTCCGTTTCCTGTCTCCGGCTCAATGCCTATCCTTCCGGCCTCTTTCGGATAAGGTCCCGGCGCGTGTACGCGAGCATAGCTAAACGCATTCTCCTATTCAGGCGCAAGAAAACAAATGTCAGACGCAGCTATAGATCGTGGACAGTGGACTTCCAGAGCCGGTTTTGTGTTCGCGGCGGCTGGTTCGGCTATTGGCCTGGGCAATATATGGCGGTTTCCCTATATCACCGGGCAAAGCGGCGGCGCTGCCTTCGTTGTGCTCTACCTGCTCTGCGTGGCATTGATCTGCCTGCCGTATCTGTTTGCAGAGCTTGCCATCGGACGACACAGCCAGCGCAACCCTGTGGGCGCCATCCGTGCCGTACGCCCGAACAGTCCGTGGACGCTGGTGGGGGGCCTGTGCGTCCTCACAGGGGTTTTCATTCTGAGCTATTACGCTGTGATCGCAGGCTGGGCCTTCGGATACATTTTCAAGAGCCTGTTCAGCCCTAGCACCGGCTTCGGGGAGTTTATTGCCTCGCCCGCCACCGTGGTGCCCCTTTTCGGTCTCTTCCTGCTCTTTACCATCCTTGTCGTGTACGGAGGAGTGGAGCATGGCATCGAACGCTGGTCAAAGGTTCTCATGCCCCTGCTGCTGGTGCTGATGCTGCTGGTCATCGTACGTTCCGTTACGTTGCCCGGCGCCACCGAAGGACTGGTCTTCTACCTGAAACCGGATTTCTCCAAAGTGACTGGAAGCGTTGTCCTTGCCGCACTCGGACAGGCTTTTTTTTCATTGAGCCTCGGCATGGGCGCCATGATTACCTATGGCTCCTATCTGTCAAAGCGAGAGAACCTGATCTCGTCCGGGATTTACGTAGCTGCGTTTGATACCGTCATTGCACTAATGGCAGGGTTCATGATTTTTCCCGCACTCTTTGCCGCAGGGGCCTCTCCTGATGCCGGGCCGTCGCTGGTTTTCATCGTCTTGCCGAAAATCTTCCAATCGCTTCCGCTTGGTGCGGCAGTGGGTATTGTGTTCTTTCTCCTGCTTTCCATCGCTGCCCTGACATCTACGGTCTCTCTTCTTGAAGTGGTGGTTTCGTACTTCGTGGATGAAAAGCACTGGACGCGAAAGAAGTCAGTATGGGTGGTAGGAGGTATTGCGTTTGTTTTTGGCCTGCCTTCCGCGCTATCTCAGGGCGCTGTCGGCTCGCTGAGCGACCTTACGCCGCTGCTGGGCGAGAACGGTTTTTTCGGACAGCGCGATTTCCTCAGCTTGATGGACTTCATCTGGGGAAACCTCTCCCTTGCAATCGGAGCGCTGTTGATCAGCATTTTCATAGGCTGGGTCTGGGGAATAGATAGCGCAGGGGAAGAAATCCGTCAGGGAAGCAGGCTTTCCCTTCGGCATATCCGCGCCTGGGGATTTTTCATCCGGTACATATGTCCGGTGGTTATTTTTATTGTCTTACTCAGCATTTTTGGACTGTTTGGCTGACCCGGATGCGCCTGGAAGGAGAACGCTTATGCTCGCATACCCACCGCACAACAACGTTTGTGACTTTTCACGCATTGCATTCAGCCTTCCAAGTTGTATTTTGTTATCGGAACTACCTCAAACAAACTGACGTAGCCTTAAAAAGGAAGTCTACCTGTCGATACCTGCTTGACAGGCATGTCTGTTGAACCAACCGAGGGTTGCTCCCTCACCTACCTTGGACCCTGACTCTGCTCTATTAACGAGCCTGCTGCCGTTTCTCCTCCAAAACTCAGGGCTTGGCCTCGATCCTGCAGCACTTACCGCGCAGATCCTCCTTCTCCTGCTGCTGCTGCTCGCCTCCGCACTCTTCTCCGGCTCCGAGGTTGCGCTGTTCTCGCTGGATACGGCGGCAAAAGATGCGCTGGCCGATGCCGCCGATCGCGCGAGCTCTCGCGTCCTGGCGCTGGTTGAACAGTCCAGACAAGTGCTCATCACGATTCTGATTCTCAACACGGTAGTTAATGTAGGCGCAGCTATTCTGTCGGCCATCATGGTAGCAGGGATCGCAGAGGCGCTCGGCTGGAGCGCCACCCTCACCATTCTCACGGAAATGGCAGTGCTCACGTTTATCCTGCTTGTCGTGAGCGAAATCACTCCCAAGCTGATCGCCTCGCGCAATGCTTCCGGCTTCAGCCGGAGAGTGTCAGGCATTTTGCTGTTTCTCCACCGCCTCATGACGCCTGTCTCGTTCCGGCTGGCGCGGGCCATGAGCGCCGTGCAAAACAGGCTCAAAGCAGTAGGGTCCCATCGCATTTCCTCTGAGGATCTCAAAGCGATGGCTGAGATTGGTGAAGCACATGGAACCCTGGAAGAGGAAGAACGCGACCTCATCTATTCCATCGTAGAGTTCGGCGAAACGACGGTGCGCGAGGTAATGGTCAGCCGCCTCGATATGGCAGCCCTCTCCGTAACAGAGACGCTTCCGGAAGCGCTGGAACTGATCCGCTCCAGCGGCCATTCTCGCCTGCCGCTCTACGTCGAACATCTGGACAATATCATGGGAATCGTTTACGCGAAGGATCTGCTGCCCCATCTCAGCACGGCAAACGAGAACCAGCACATTGACTGGACGAAAATTGCCCGCCCATCCATGTTTGTTCCGCTTGGAAAAAAACTCGATGATTTGTTGCGGGATTTCCAGACGCGCAAGACCCACATGGCTATCGTCGTGGATGAGTACGGCGGCACAGCCGGCCTCGTCACACTTGAAAATGTACTGGAAGAGATCGTAGGCGACATCCGCGACGAACACGATGAAGGAGAAGCTGCGTTATTCGAGCGCATCGACGAAGATATCTATCGGTTCGACGGTCGCATCAATCTGGATGACCTCAATGAGATAGCAGGCATCGAACTTGACACCGAGGCATTCGCCTTTGAAACGCTCGGCGGGTTGATATTTCACCTGACTGGCTCCATACCCGCAGAAGGTGATGAGATCGACCATGAACCGCTCCATATGCGGGTCGAGACGGTCGAGAACCACCGCATCGGCAAGGTCCTGGTTCAAATCAACAGAACAGCCTACAACGACGCTGTCGCGCTGCGCAAAGCCTCGGAGAATGCATGAGGACGCCAGAAAACAGCCAATCCAGGCCCTCACGTCGCCCACAAAAAACAGATCCATCATTGTCTTTTTGCTCTAAGCCCTCTGCCCGGAATGTTCTTGCCTGGTCCGGGCTTGTCCTGCTTCTCGGCCTGCTCGCGTTTCCAGGCGACGCAAAAGCAATGATTCATCCGGACTCCGAAGGCGCCCCGTCATTCCTGCGCTACAATTCAAGTATGATTCACGGACACAGCAAGCCGTCTCTGAATCGATTCAGCGATGCCAGTTATGCATCCCGCGCCAATTTTCAGCCTGCCCTTTCGCCTCCTTCACTGCGTGCAGCGCTGTTGTACGGGCCGTTGAAACGCCCTGCTTTTCTTCACGTCGCAGCCGGACGCCTGGCTGAAACTACGCGCCCGGATACCGTGTTGAAGAAGCGTCCGAAGGATGACTGGATCGCATTCGACAAAGTTCAACACACTACGTTCAGCTTTCTGTGGACGCTCGGGAATCAGTATGTGCTGGTAAACAAATTCTCGCTGTCTGAGAGACGATCCCTGCCATTTTCCGTTGGCGGCAGTATACTGATCGGGCTGGCAAAGGAAGTTTACGACTGGCGGATTGCCCGCAGTCGCTTTTTTAGTTTCCGCGACCTGACAGCCGATGTAACGGGGATCGCACTTGCAGCGGGGATCGTTATACTCTGAGAGACGATCCGGCAAAGAAAACTGCTGCCGGGTGAAGCATACTTCGAAGGGTGGGTGCTGCCGGACAGACTTCCATTCTTTTTCTTATCAAGAGCACATAGCGGCTCACGCTCCACCCCGGTGATCGGGAAAGGACGCAGCAACGAAATACACAAATGGCAGACCACCGTAATCGTGAGGGGTATGGAAGAGCTTAAGGAATACTGCGGCATATTCGGCATCTTTAACGCTTCCAACGCGGCGCGTCATATTTATTACGGTCTCCATGCCCTCCAGCACCGGGGGCAGGAGTCGGCCGGGATTGTGACCTCTACTTTCGATGAAAGCAAGCAACGGATGGTCATGCCGTTTTACAAGGAAGCAGGCCTTGTGCTGGATGTGTTCAGCGATTCCAGCATCTTTGACACCAGACTGCTTGGCATGTCCGGGATCGGGCATAACCGGTACTCGACCAGCGGGTCGGCCGACAATAAGGCAAACATACAGCCACTCGTGGTTCACTATCGGGACGGCAACATTGCGCTGGCGCACAATGGCAATCTCTCCAATGCCCGGGAACTGCGCACGGCGTTCAGCGAACGCGGCACCCTTTTTCAGACTACGAGCGACAGCGAGCTCATCTTGCACCTGATCTCGCAGAGCCGCCGTCAAAAACAGATCGACCAGATCATCGATGCCCTCACGCAGGTAGAAGGCGCCTTCTCGCTCGTCATCCTTACCGATCAAAGTCTCATCGCTGTGCGCGATCCCAACGGCTTTCGCCCTCTTGCTCTCGGAAAACTCGGAAGCCCCGATCAGCCCGGCGGGGCCGCTTACTGCGTCGCCAGTGAGACCTGCGCCTTCGACATGATCGGCGCCGAGTACGTACGGGACATTGAGCCAGGCGAAATTCTCATCATAGATCGTAAGGGCTGCGAAACAGGTGAGTTCCAGAGCAGCCACCTTTCGCAGAACCACGGCGTAAGCCAGTGCGTTTTCGAGTATGTTTATTTTTCCCGTCCGGACTCCATCATCTTTGGGGAGATGGTTGATAAGGTGCGGCGCAAAATCGGTAAACAACTCGCGCACGATGCGCCGGTGCCTGTCGTGCCTGTAACCGAGAAGCAGCCTATCGTCATTTCCGTACCCGACTCCTCAAACACCGCTACGCTGGGCTATGTCAGCGAATGCCAGAAACTGGGCTATCGTTGCCGTTTTGAAATCGGCCTGATCCGTAACCACTATGTAGGCCGTACGTTCATTTCGCCCGGCCAGAACAGCCGCGAGATGAAGGTGCGCAGCAAGTTCAACACCGTTGAAGGCGTCCTTCGGGACCGCATCGTCGTTGTGGTTGACGACTCTATCGTGCGAGGAACTACAGCGCGTTTTCTGGTCGATATGATCCGGGAGGCAGGAGCACGCGAGGTCCACTTCCGCATCGCATCGCCTCCCGTTGTGAGTCCGTGCTTTTACGGCATGGACTTCCCCAGCTTTGAAGAACTCTTTGCCAATCAATTCGAGGACGTAGCATCGATGGCCCGGTGGCTAGGCGTCGACTCGGTGGCTTACCTTTCGGTTGAGGGTCTGATGAAGGCTGTAAAAATCGCCAACACCGGCAAACTGGACTACTGCAACGCCTGCTTCACAGCCAATTACCCGGTTCCGGTTGAGATGGGGGTCACAAAAGACGAAAACGAGTGGTGAGTACGTAACCTGATTCAGGCCGTCATCTCACGCAGCTTCGCCTCATCGATTTCAAGCCCCAAGCCCGGGCCTTCCGGGACAAGAAGCCGTCCGTCGGAGAAAACGAGAGGCTCGCTGAACAGAGTATGCAGGGGGCTTTGCATGGCATTGTGGCTCAGTTCCTGCGCCGTATCTCCAGGGACAAAAACCGACGTGAAATGCAGGTTGGCTGCCTGCCCGATGGTAGGCTGGGTCTGATGGGGAACGAGTTGCTTGTGATGCGCCGTGACGAGCGCCGCAATCTTTATGGCTTCCGTGATTCCCGCACATTTTACGAGGTCCGGCTGAAGCACGTCAGGGTTTGCCTGCAGAATCAGGTCGCGGAACTGCCACCGCGTGTACTCGTGCTCGCCTGCCGCCACCGGAATGTTGACGGCCTCCACCACGCGCGCGTATCCGGCGTAATCAGTCTGGGCAACCGGTTCCTCATAGTGGATTACATTTAGCGCCTCCAGCGCGCGCCCGACGCGAATGGCGGCGGCGGCAGAGTATCCGTTGTTCACATCATACAGCAGCTCGATATCCGGCCCGATAGCGCTCCGGACATCCGTGAGCATCTCCAGATCGCGGCGCACATTGAGATCCGCCGGGACAGGGCCATAATCCATGCGCACCTTGACAGCCGTGAAGCCCTGACGGGCTGCTGCTTCTGCCTGGGCAGCCATCTCTTGCGGCTTCATGCGGGCGCCGCCGCCCATGCTTGCGTAGACTCTTACCGAATCACGCCGCCGCCCTCCCAGCAGGCGGCAGAGCGGCATCCCTGCGACTTTCCCGAGAATGTCCCAGAGCGCAATGTCGATGCCGCTCAATGCTTCGGGCTGCAATCCCATCACGCCCTGTTTGTATGTGCTGTAGTATATCTTCTCCCAGCATCGTTCTACATCCAGCGCGTTTTCTCCCAGCAGAAGCGGCGCGAGGGTCGTGCTGATAAGATGCGCCAGCGCCGGACTGTTCATGGGGCTGGCCTCTCCTATTCCTGTGATACCCTCGCTGGTCCGCACCAGCACGAAGCACTGTCCGCCCTTCAATACATACGGCTCGACGGCCGTGATTTTGAGCTTAGGCCCTGCAACCGGTGAAGATATAGCCCTGTAGGCAGGCTGAAGCGCTGCGGCGCCGGCCAACGCGCCGGCTCGCTTCATAATCGTTCTGCGAGAAATCATGGAAAGTGCCTCCTGCTGCAAGCGTACCTTTCCAAGATATAATTTTTGCGGCTCAGATCAAGAGATGAATACTATCTCTTTAGAGAGAATCCGTGCAGGGAAACCGCAGCAAGCAACACGCAGAACCTGTAATCAATAGCCGAACAGGTGAGGCAACCAGAGGCTGATCTGCGGAAAAGCCGTCACGAGCGCCAGTCCGATAATCATGGCGACAAACATGGGCAAGAGCGGACGCACCACCCGCGCAATCGTCGTTCCGGCCACGCCGACCCCCACAAATAGCACACTTCCAACAGGCGGCGTGCATAAGCCCACGCAAAGATTGAGCACCATGACAATCCCGAAATGCACCGGATCCATCCCCAGTTCTACCACTACCGGAAGAAAAATGGGCGTAAAGATGAGGACGGCAGGCGTCATGTCCATGAAGGTGCCGACAAAAAGCAGAATGACATTGATTAGCAGGAGGACCAGGAAGGGACTTTGCACGATGCCTACACCGGCGGCGATGGCCTGCGGCAGGTTCACATACGCCATGATCCAACTCATCGCAATCGAGACCGCAATAAGCAGCAACACCACAGCGGTCGTTGCCGACGAATCCAGAAGAATCTGCGGCAGGTCACGGAGCGTGATATTGCGATAGACCATAGCCAACACGAAGGCGTAAAGCACAGCCACAGCCGCTGCCTCCGTTGCTGTAAATACGCCCGCAACGATCCCGCCGATCACAACCACCAGCAGAAACAGGCTGGGCAGCGCATCAGCAAAGCGGCGCAACACCTCACGCACCGATGCCCGCGCCTCCGTAGGATACCTCCGACGGAATGCGATGACACCGGCAACCCCCATCAACAGCAAACCGACGAGAATCCCCGGCAGGTAGCCGGCCAGGAACAAGGCCGCAATGCTCGCGCCCCCCGAAGCCAGGCTATAGATGATAAGCACATTGCTCGGCGGAATAATCAGCCCTGTAGTAGCGGATGTGATGTTGACGGCGGCGGAGAAATCACGGTCATACCCTTCCTCAAGCATACGCGGCCCCAGCGTCGTCCCGATGGCGCTCGCAGCAGCCACGGCGCTTCCTGAGATGGCCCCGAAAAGCATGGAGGCAAAAATGTTTACAAAGGCAAGCCCGCCGGGCAGGGTGCCGAGCAGCGACTTTGCGAAATCGATGAGGCGGGTCGCAATCCCGCCCCGGTTCATAAGCTGACCTGCGAGAATGAAAAAAGGAATTGCCAGAAGGGTAAAAGAGTCCAGACCCGTTCCCATGCGCTGCGCGACCGTTGTGAGGGCTGCCGTAGGCTCAACAGAGGTCAGCATCGTAATGACGGTTGCAAGACCGATGGCATAGGCTACCGGAACCCCCAGCGCCAGAATGACGACGAAGCTAACAACGAGAACAAGAACAGGAATGGCTTCCATAGGGACGTGATCTATCGGGAAGGCGGTTTGGGACTGGCAGGACGGTCTTCGTGCAGATTCAGCCCACCCTCCTGCTCGATAAAAACTTCTGAACCAGTCGCTGTGGTTTCGACAAGCGCCGGCGCACCGCCCCGGAGAATGTGAATATGATCGATAAAGGTAAGCGCCGCGTAGAAAGCGATAAGTCCGCCGCTAAAGGGCAACACGCTGTAGACAGCGCCCAGCGGCGCGCCCAGCGCCGCAGAATGCTGCCCCAGCAACGTCGTAAGCCGAACGAGGTTAGCGCCGCCGTACACCATGGCTCCCACGGCAAACATAAAGATCAGCGCCTCTATGAGCATCCCCACAAGGTGAAAAGGCCGCCGGTTTCTTCTTCTGGCAAGCGCCTGGGGCAACAAGTCGATAGCGAGATGCATCTTTTGCCCGGCTGCGTAGGCAGCCCCGAGCAGCCCGACCCAGATAAGCAAAAACCGGGCAGCTTCATCCGTAAACGCGCTGGGGTCTTTCAGCACAAACCGCGTAAAAACCTGCCAGAGAACATTAACGACCGAAAGTCCCATGAGCACGACCAGCGTCCATCCAAGCACAACATCGACCCGGCCTTTGAATCCACCGTCGCGCGAGGCGACGAGCACCGGCTCACGCCCGTCGCGTCGGCGGTGATTATCAGAAAGTTCAGGGGGCATCACGGCCTCTCAGGGGTTTGCCGGGAAGCGGAATCCGCCGCTGCTCCATCCGCATGGATGGCATTGATAAGGGGTCCGAGCACAGGATCCTGGCCGGCCTGGGCTATCATATCCTTTACTGCCTCGGAGAATGCCGACTTGTCCGGCCTTATGACCTCAACTCCGGCGGCCTCAACCTCGGCAAGCGCCTCTGCAGTTGCCTCACTCCAGAGTTCTCTCTGGAGCGCAACGCTGTTTGTCGCCGCCTCCTGCAGCCATTGTTGTTCCTGCGGCGTGAGCCGGTTCCACACGGGCATTCCAACTACAAGTACATCCGGAACAGCCGTGTGCTCGTTGAGAACGTAGAACTTCGCGACCTCATAGTGCCGTGAAAGATAAAAGCTCGGCGGGTTGTTTTCGGCGCCGTCTACGACGCCCTGTTGCAGCGCCGTGTACAGTTCGCCCCATGAAATCGGGGTAGGGCTTCCGCCCAGGGTACGCACCATGTCCATTGCCGTTTTGCTTTCCTGGACTCGTATTTTGAGGCCGCGCAGATCGCCCGGCTCCCTTACGGGCCTCCCCACCGTATAAAAAGACCGGGCGCCGGCATCATAATAGGCAAGCCCGTGCAGCCGGTACGGCTCCGCAGAATTGAGAATGGAGCGGCCTATGGGCCCATCCAGCACTGCAAAACGGTGGTCCTGTCCCTGAAAAAGAAAGGGAAGCGAGAAAACGCGGAATTCCGGGGCAAACGATTCCATGACGCTGGCCGACACCTTCGTTATGGCGATGCTGCCAATCTGGAGCAACTCCAGGCACTCCCGCTCGCTCCCAAGCTGACCGGAAGGATAAATCTCGATCCGCATCTTCCCTGCTGACGATTCGGCAATAATTCAGGCCTTAAGTAAGTTAATTTTATGCT
>CBDUBU010000067.1:0-15553 GCA_965365465.1 uncultured Rhodothermaceae bacterium | reverse complement strand
CCTGCCTTCTAACACTTACCTTTCCCGCTAATCCCTGGCAAAGCAGCGCCCCGCCTGTGACTGGTTGCTTGCTGAGCCCCTGCAAGCCTCAAAACATAACTTCTTCACTGCTAATGACAAAAAAGTTAAGAACACAAAGATTAAAGACACAGCGCCCTTCCTCCCCCTTGTCCTCCCGACGACAGGAGGCGCGAGCCAAAGGCGACTGATGGAGCGTAGCGTGATAACTCTCCTGCGTTCAAGTATTCCTCAACGATGGAGATCTCTTGTAAAAAAGAAGAAAAAGCGGCGCAGGGCGTGAAATCGCGTTTTGGGCCGCAAAAACCGCAAAACGGCCTTCCTGGTGGTAAAAAGGCCGTTTTAGTCAAGCAAAAAGCCGCAATAAACCGCAAAAAAAGAGGCAAAAACCGCAAAATAATGCATAAGGACAGTAAAGCGAGGCGCGGGCATCAGACTGAAACAGCTTTCATAAGCTGCCGGACAGTCTCTAAAAAAGACATATGCTGCCTCCCTTCTGCTTTCTTC
Source organism: uncultured Rhodothermaceae bacterium (assembly GCA_965365465.1). Lineage (GTDB taxonomy): Bacteria > Bacteroidota > Rhodothermia > Rhodothermales > DASSAV01 > CBDUBU01. The sequence continues at coordinate 15,028 of CBDUBU010000067.1, read as the reverse complement.
AAGCCGGGAAAGAAACTACTTTATTTCATATCCCTCCGATTCTGCCACGAATGAACCCTAAACTCCCTCCTTCCATCATGAAAAGACGGCAATTTATTACTGCAGCCGGTTTAGCGGCGGCTTCTCCTTTAGCTTCTTTTCCAGGATCTTTAACCGCGCAGCAAGCTGAACGTGAGTACTACGAGATACGTCTCTATCATCAGCCAGCCGGATCTCGGAAAAAACTACTGAATGACTATCTTTCCGACGTAGCAATACCTGCCTACAACCGTCTCGGAATCAATCCTGTCGGAGCATTTACGGTTCAGTTTGGACCTAATATCCCCTCGTTGTATGTCGTGATTCCCCATCCTTCGCTTGAATCGGTATTCACAGCCTCATCACGTCTGTTGGATGACAGCAACTATATGACGGCCGGGAAAGAGTTCCACGATGTACCACTCTCTGATCCCGCCTACGTGAGAATGGAGAAAACACTTCTCGAAGCGTTTTCTCATATGCCGAAAATCGAGAACCCACCGGCGCTAACAGAGAAAAAGGAATCGCGGATCATTGAGATGCGAACCTATGAGAGTCATAGCGAGCCGGCAGGTAAACTGAAGGTTGAGATGTTTAACGAGGGTGGGGAAATCGAGATCTTTCGTCAGACAGGACTACAACCTTTCTTATTCGGGGAAACGGTCATAGGCGCTAACATGCCAAGTCTGGTATATATGCTTGCCTTTGATGACATTGATATGCGCAACCGTGCGTGGGATGCGTTTCGCGATGATCCGGCATGGAAAGAACTCAGCGCCAACGAACGCTATACGAATACGGTCTCAAACATCTCGGACATCATCTTGCGGCCCACTGCGTATTCGCAGATCTGACGAACGCTTATGTGTTCGGCTCATCGGGTTGCTCTGAGTCATTAAGAGCGCGGTAGAGCCATGCCCTTGCTGTTCGCCAGTCCCGTTTCACGGTAGCGGTCGATAATGAGAGCGCCAGTGCAGTTTCCTCAACTGTAAGCCCTCCAAAATATTTACATTCCACAATTTTTCCGAGGCGCTCATCCATTGCCTCAAGCTTTATGAGCGCCTCGTCCAACGCGAGGAGCGATTCCGCTTGCTCGTCTCCTACAATCACAGCCTCGTCCAGGGAAAGCATAACCTGTCCGGCCCCTCGTTTTGCTGTTCGGCGCTTCCGAGCGTAATCCAGCAAAATCCGCCGCATAGCCTGTGCAGCGGTGGCAAAAAAGTGGACCCGGTTCTCCCAGCTCAGATTGTCATGGCCTACCAGCTTTATGTAAGCCTCATGGACCAGCGCCGTCGTATTCAAAGTATGGCCGGAGCGCTCGCTTCTCAAATAGCTATGCGCCAGACGTTTGAGCTCGTCGTAGACGACCGGCAGCAGGCGATTGAATGACTCCTGATCCCCTGCTTCGAGTTGTAATAATAGCTGCGTTACTTTTTCCTGTCCCGATGATCCCATAGCGCCATCTCATAATACTGAACGACCGTCCGGAGTGCCGCTGAAGCGCAGCCTGTGCATTACCGGATAACTGCTCCATTCTCTGCTTCCGCTGATAACAGAGCGAGTTTGCCATCGCGGCTTTCTGCCATCAGCAGCATTCCGTTGCTTTCGAGACCTCGTAGCTTTCGCGGCGCCAGATTTGCCGCTACCACGACCCGTTTTCCAAGCAGATCTTCAGGCGTCATCTGTTCCGCTACGCCGGCAACAACCTGTCGGCGTTCAAATCCGAGATCCACTTCAAGCCTCAGCAGTTTGTCGGATTTGGGAACACGCTCGGCGACTTCCACGGTGCCTATCCGCAGATCAAGCCTGGCGAAATCGTCATATTCGATCCCTGGCCTTACAGCCTCGTAGGCTATTGATTCATCAGTCTTCTGGAATGCCCCGCCTGAACCCTCCATCACTGTTGGAGGCAATGCACTTCCGTTGAGTTTTTCGATCTGGACGGCAACAGCCTCATCCTCGATCTTTGAAAAAAGAATCTGGGGTTCGCCAAGCCTGTGTCCAGCTTCAAGCAGGGAGCTTCCAGCTTCATCCCAGCCGGTTTCTCCCTGCCCTTTCCCCCCCTCCACGCTCGATCTGATTCCTTGCAAATTCAACATATCCTGTAACGACTGCGCCGCGAACGGCAGCACAGGGGCCATGAGCACGCTCAGCGAAGCACAGATTTGCAGAGATACGTGAATGGTATTAGCACAAGCCTGCGGATTCGTCTTTCGAGTACGCCAGGGTTCTGTGTCGTTGAAATACTTGTTGCCGAGACGCGCCAGGTTCATGGTTTGAAAAACTGCCTCACGGATCCGGAACGATTCAAATGACTCGGCAATTCTAGCCGGAAAAGCCGCTATCTCATCCAGTGCATTACGGTCGAGAGCGCTGGGATTCTCTAACGGTGGGACGCACCCGTCGAAGTACCGCGCCGCAAACGTCAATGACCGGTTAACAAAGTTGCCCAGAATGTCGGCAAGCTCGGTATTGACCCGCATCTGGAAATCGCTCCAGCTAAAGTCGGCATCCTTCGTTTCAGGAAGCGTTGTTGCAAGCGCGTAGCGCAGCAGATCAGGAGGAAATTCATCCAGATACTCATGCAACCAGATGGCCCACCCTCGGCTGGTGGAGAGTTTTTTTCCTTCAATGTTCAGGAACTCGTTTGCCGGAACGTTGGAAGGAAGGACAAACTCTCCATGCGCCATCAACATGGCAGGAAACATCAGACAGTGAAAAACGATGTTATCCTTTCCTATAAAGTGAATCAGTCTGGTTCGCTCATCTTGCCAGTATCTCCTCCAGAGATCAGGGTCGCCCTGCTCGGCAGCCCACTCTCTGGCAGCTGAAATGTAGCCGATAGGCGCGTCAAACCACACATATATTACTTTGCCCTCTGCATCAACCCCTGCGGCTTGCGCAACATCCGCCGGTACAGGAACACCCCAAGGCACGTCTCTCGTGATCGCCCGGTCTTTTAGCCCTTCCGTTAACCAGCTTTTGACCTGTCCCAACACGTTTGTTTTCCATTCCGGATGTGAAGCAATCCATGCATCCAGCCTGGACTGAAAGTCGCCGAGCGGCAGGTACCAGTGCGTCGTTTCGCGCAACTCCGGCGTCGCCTCGGTAAGCGCGCTTCGGGGTTCAATCAACTCCAGAGGACTGAGCGAGGAGCCGCACCGCTCACATTGATCCCCATAGGCATCTTCATATCCACACACGGGGCACGTCCCTCTGACAAAGCGATCTGCAAGGAAAATCTCGGCCTGCGGGTCATAGAGCTGTTGCTCCTGTTTCAGCTTGAAAACCCCGCGATCCGCCAGGCGCCGAAAGAAATCCTGGCTGGTTTCCCGGTGCGTGTCTGACGTGGTGCGTCCATAGTAGTCGAAACTCATCCCGAACCGCTCGAAGCTGTCCTGGATCATAGGATGGAACGTGTCCACAATCTCCTGGGGTGTTGTACCCTGGGTATGCGCGCGCATCAAGATCGCTACTCCCATTTCGTCGGAACCGCAAATATACAGGATATCTCGTCCGCGTAGACGCTGGAAACGCACGTAGATGTCGGCGGGCAAATAGGCCCCGGCAAGGTGGCCGAGGTGAACCGGTCCATTTGCATATGGAAGGGCCGAAGTGACAAGAATGCGCTCGTAATGTTCTTGAGACATAAACCTCTATGTAAAGACTATTTAAACTTCAGATCCGGAATCAGCCACAGATCAGGGGGTCTGCTATCTCGCTTTGCACGTAACAATTTACGTCGCCCGTCCCACGATAAGCATACGCGCGAAATCGTGCTTTGGCTGATGCTCCGGTAGTATATTCAAAAAACTGTTCTTCGTTTTCCATCCCAAACTTCGTAACCTAGTCAAGATAAAGATATACGCACTCTTTCCACTTATGCGCATGGATACTCATAGAAACGAATGAACGATAAGAATTTTCTACCCCGTTCCTCAGACATAGCGCGCCGCACCCATGAAACGGACATCACGCTTCGACTAAACCTGGATGGAACCGGAGTCTACAAAAACCGGACGGGAATCGGTTTCCTGGATCATATGCTGGACCTGTTTTCCAAACACAGCGGTTTTGACCTCGAAACAGTTTGCCAGGGTGATCTGCACGTGGATGACCACCATACCACGGAAGATATCGGGATCGCACTGGGGCAAGCTTTTCGGCAAGCGCTCGGAGACAAATCTTTTATTACACGGTACGGCTACGCCTATGTCCCAATGGATGAGTCGCTGGCTCGTTGTGTAGCTGATCTTTCAGGACGTTTTTACCTCCACTTCGACGCGAGCTTCTGCCGTGAGAAAGTTGGCGACTTCTCAACCGAAATGGTCCGGCATTTCTGGTATTCTTTTGCGGAAAACGCATCAATCAACTTGCATATCTCCGTTCTTTACGGACACAATGCCCACCATCAGATAGAGGCCATATTCAAGGCCGCAGCGCGCGCTCTCAGAATGGCGGCGCATCGAGACGCTTCACAGAGTCCCCTTCCTACAACCAAAGGGCAGCTCTAATCCACACAACCAGAACCAAAGCCTGGATTCCGGGCCTTAACTAACCGCTCCCATCGTGCTAGACAACCAGACCATCGCTATTATCGGAGCCGGCAACATCGGGCGGGCGCTCATCGGCGGCCTTCTGAATGGGAGGGGCCTTGCCCCGGACCAGCTTCGCGCTACACGCCGCAGTACAGCCATGCTACAGGCTTTAGAAGAACAATTCCCCGGCATTCATACTGGAACGGATAACGTTCAGGCTGTTCGAGAAGCCACAGTGGTAGTGCTTGCCACAAAACCACAAAATGCCGCAGAGGTCATACAGGAGATAAAAGAGCATGTTGCCGATGAAACCATGATTGTTTCTGTCCTTGCGGGGCTGACCACCGATGCTTTATGCGAGGCTTTTGGCCGTAACCTTGCTGTTATCCGGACGATGCCCAATACGCCTATGCTGGTTGATGAAGGAGCAACGGCCGTTGCCGGCGGCCGCTACGCAACGGCCGACCACGTGGCAATTACCCGCAAGATGTTTGAAGCAGTTGGCAAGGTTGAGATTGTACCAGAGTATCTGATGGATGCGGTTACAGGGCTGTCCGGCAGCGGACCCGCATACGTATACATGTTCATTGAAGCTCTTACTGATGCAGGCGTAAAACAAGGGATCCCGCGCCCCGTGGCCTTCCGACTGGCTACCCAGACTGTCTTTGGAGCATCCAAGTTGGTGCAGGCAACCGGCAAGCACCCCGCCATTCTGAAAGACGAAGTTACCACACCCGGAGGTACGGCCATTGCTGCCGTTGCCGAACTGGAGAGCCACGGCCTTCGTACCATGCTTATCAACGCGGTCGCAACGGCTACCGCGCGTTCTCGAGAACTGAGCGAATTAAAGCAGTAAACGGCTCAAGAACAGCAACTCATGACAACAATCATAGATTACGGCATCGGAAATCTACGCTCTATCGAGAAAGCATTCCAGGCCGTCGGCGTAGAAGTCCTGAGAACAGACCGGCCAGAGGATATCGAATGCGCAGAGCGGCTGGTTCTTCCGGGAGTAGGCGCTTTTGGGGCGTGCGCTGCTGAAATACGCCGCCGCAACCTGGAAGAACCGATCCAAGCAGCTATCAACGCAGGAACCCCCTTCCTGGGCGTCTGTGTCGGAATGCAACTTCTGTTCGAGATCGGGGAAGAACTCGGAACGCATCGCGGGCTTGGAATTTTACCGGGCCGTGTTGTCCGATTTGATGGCGCAACGGATCAACAGACGCCCCAGGAGCTATCCACCGACATGGCAGAGGCAGAGCCTGAAACGACAAAACCGCTCAAAGTGCCGCACATGGGATGGAATACTGTCACGGCTCGTTATGGCTCTCCCCTACTGGCCGGCATTGAGGAAAATGCCTTTTTTTATTTCGTTCATTCGTACCACGCAAAGCCTGCCAGGCCAGAGGACGTACTTGGCGTGACAAATTACGGGATCACCTTCCCCTCTGTGGTAGCAAGGAACAACGTATTAGGGGTCCAGTTCCACCCGGAAAAGAGCCAGCAAAACGGGCTTAACGTGTTGAAAAACTTCAGTAAATTGTCTGTTTAACTTGGTCGCACTGACTGGCCGGCCTGTAGTAGAATAGACAGATAAACAGAGACGCGCTCGCATACGCCTTACGGGTTTTCCTTATGACGCTTGTTATTCCAGCTATTGATCTGCGAGGTGGACATTGCGTACGCCTTTATCAGGGTTCTTACACTCGGGAAACGATTTATTTCGAGGATCCTGTTAAAATGGCAAAGCTCTGGCGCGTCCAAAACGCACGTACGCTTCACCTTGTAGATCTGGATGCAGCGCGCAGTGGATCTGAAGACTGCGCAAATAATCGCGCCGTAATTGGGGCAATCTGTAAATCTCTGGACATTCCAATCCAACTCGGCGGCGGCATTCGCACCATGGAAGACATCACCTCTGCTATGGACCTGGGGGTTCATCGTGTAATCATCGGCACAGGCGCTGTGCGCAACCCGGATCTTATTACGGAAGCAGTCCAACGGTTCTCCTGTGGCCGGATCGCGGTAGGCATTGATGCTAAAGATGGAGAAGTGCGGATTGAAGGCTGGACAGAGGGCAGTGGGGTAGATGCGGTTGACCTTGCTCTGGATATGGAAAAACGAGGGATCCGGCGCATCATCTATACAGACATCAGCCGCGACGGCACACTTCAGGGCCCCAACATCACGGCATACCGCACGATGGGTAAAAAACTGAAGTACGCGCGAATTACTGCCTCCGGCGGCATCGGCGGCTACCACGATTTGCTGAGAATCAAAGAACTGACCAGCTACAGGGTTGACTCGGTCATTGTTGGACGCGCCCTCTATGAAAATCGGTTTCCATGCCAGCAATTCTGGTGCTGGCACTACAAGGATGACATTAATCTTAACCTATTTTCTACAGCTCAGAAAGCTGTTCCACTTCCCTCTGAGTGTTGATGGGCCGCCTTCCTGATTTCCCCGTCGCACGAACAACACCGTCTCTGCTAATCATACACTACCTATCCCTGGCTGAGTCATGCTCGCAAAGCGAATCATTCCATGCCTGGACGTGAACCAGGGGCGTGTCGTAAAAGGTGTAAACTTCGTAGATCTCATCGATGCAGGAGATCCGGTCGAGCAGGCGCGATTTTATGATGAGGCCGGCGCTGATGAACTGGTTTTCCTGGATATCACGGCAACCCACGAGCAGCGCAATATTATGCACGAGGTTGTCAGACGTACAGCCGATCAGGTTTTCATTCCCCTCACGGTAGGCGGCGGGCTTCGCAACCTGGAGGACATCCAGGCTATGTTGAATGCAGGAGCCGACAAGGTGTCTCTGAATTCGGCGGCGATTCAGAATCCGGACCTCATATCGCAGGGAGCGGCAGATTTCGGGTCGCAGTGCATCGTTGTGGCAGTAGATGCCAAGCGCACCGATAAAAATTCTCATAAATGGGAGGTCTTCACGCACGGCGGACGGCGCAACACTGGCCTTGATGCTATCGCATGGGCGGTGGAAGCAGTAAATCGGGGAGCCGGCGAGTTGCTGGTTACATCAATGGATTGCGATGGAACAAAGGAGGGATATGACCTCGACCTCCTGCGGCTGCTCAGCGAGCACGTTAATGTGCCGGTAATTGCTTCAGGAGGGGCAGGAAACCTGGAGCATCTACGGCAGGCAATCGCTTTGGGCAACGCTGATGCAGTACTTGCTGCCTCTATCTTTCACTTTAAGACGTATTCTGTTCAACAGGCCAAGCGCTACTTGCAGCAGGCAGGCATCAATGTACGTCGCACTTCAAGCGTTTATGTCCCGGCACAATAATTCCAGAACGTTTGCGTTACTTCTCAGAAGCGCCGCTGTCCTCGTGCTGTTGATCGGAGCGGGGGTTGCCGCCTGGCTCGTTGATAAGGCAATCAGGTATCCCGAGATCCATGCCAGGCAATTTGAAGCATCAGCGCCGCTCTGGCTTCCAATGACCTTCTTTGTGGTAGGGTGCGTAGCTGCCGCCGCATTCCTGTTTTTACGCGCCGCACGGCGTATAGATCAGGGGGAGGACTTTTTCAATCGGCCAAATGGGTCCAGACCTCCGGAATCCCTTGCTGAATACAGTAGAAAATACGCAAGTGACGGAGAAGAGAATCATGACTCAGTTCCCACCCCGCATAGCGCTGCAAACACCCCCAGGTTAAAGAGATTCCTGAACCGTATCTGCTAACAGGCAAGGATTCCGTCGGCTATTTGCTCCTCAAAAGGTCAGTTTAACCGGCCCCCAGCATTACCCGTCGCCTTGCTTGCATAGCCCAAGCCGGCTCAACAACTGTTTGACGATTGAGCAGGCAACCTCATAGATACCGGGATCTTCGCTCTCGCGTGAACCAGCAATGTGGAGCACCCTGATCCTGTGCATATCTATCCATGCGATAACCGGAGCCACAGGATCCGCTAGCCTGGATTGAACTGATAGAACAGGCTTCCCCAGTTGACGCGCCTCCTCCAGAGCAATCCTCGTACCTCCTACAGACGTTTCCATAACGATAGCCAGCGTCGCATCGCTATCGCGCACGTTCCACCTCGTGCGCTCTTCATAGGCTTCGGTTTTGGTTTCCGTCAGGGGGTACCTCTCATCAATGGCTCCGTCCTCGGCGCGGCGCCCACGTGGACACCAGCCACCTACGGAAAACCCGCAGGCCATTGCAGCATCGAGGGCGGCGCGATCTACGCCTGTTTGTCCTCCCGTTATTATCTTCTCCAGCATGATTGACCGGCGTGATAAGTTCTTTTTTCCCTTCTTTAATGGATCTGTATGTCAGGTTTGATTCGCCTCTTCACGGCTATCGATTTGCATGAGCCCGTCAAGGCACAATTAGCCGGCCTGATCAATCCTGCTCTTGCCGTGCGATGGACTCCCCGCCAGCAGTATCACATAACATTACGCTTCCTGGGCGATACCGATCCTGAACATTTTTCTCTTGTTCAACGCACGCTCAAAGAGATTGAAGCCCAAAGATTTACGCTTCACACCGGCGCTATCGATGCCTTTCCATCACGGAAGAATCCTCGCGTCATTATCCTGCGCCTGGAAGCATGCCATGAGTTTTTTCGCCTGCAACAAAACATCCAGCAGGCTCTACAGCAAATAGGATTCCCGCCGGACAATAAGCCGTTCCAGCCCCATATCACACTTGCACGCCAGAAAGGCGCCCGGACAAAAAACATCGATGCCTTCTTTGCAGGGTACGATGCATCCGCAATCCAACCTTTTCTCGTGTCCGAGTTTCATCTTTACGAAAGCACCCTTTCATCTGCTGGCGCTATTCATAAGAAGCTGTCTTCTTACAAACTGTCCCCTGCCTCTTGATATACATCTTCAGATCCTCTTTATCTGAATTGGAATTATCACAACACAAACAGTTAGCGAGCGCGGGCACCTGACTGCCCTCGGTAAGTTAAAAAGCCCGTTCGCGGTTCAATGGATTTTTCCATACCCTCTTCCGGGACAAGCAGGAACGGTAATTGCCGTTCATAACGATGCAGCCTTTTAAAGGCGATTACTCCTTTAATCATTCATTTTCACGGGCTTTGCACCAGTCATGCATATGCAATTCTTTCGCGTTCCGATATACGTTTCCCTTTGCGCCGTTCTCTTTATTGGACACTCCAACGCATTTGCTCAGAGCGGCGACCAGGTCATCAAGCGGCTAAAAGAAAAGTATGATTCGATTGATGCCTTACGGGCAGAATTCACGCAGACGATGTCTTCCGCCTACAGTTCTGGAGAAGAATCATTTTCAGGTACGCTAACGCTCCAGGGCGATAAGTACCGAATCGAGACGGATACACAAACCCTTGTGACTGATGGCAGTGTTACCTGGATTTTCAACAAGGCTGAGAAACAGGTGCTCATCAACAACAAGGTAGACGATGAGACTGCGTTTGACATAAACGATTTCTTTTTTAACTATTCCGAACGCTATTCGGTGACAGCCTCACAGGAAGAAGTGATCAGCGGACAGAAGCATTACCTCTTGCGGCTTAAGCCAAAAAATCAGGATTCGTTTTATAGCCAGGTCACACTATGGGTTCGAGACAGCGACACGGTCATTACCCGTCTTGAGGTGGTAGATATGAATGAAACTACCATGCTGTTTTCCCTTAGAAATATAGATTTGAATCCGCAAATCAGCCGCAGCACATTTGTTTTCACTCCCCCTGACAACGCTGAGGTAGTTGATCTGAGATCATGATCGCTTGAAACACAAAGATCCGCTTTGTGTTTTTCCAGTTAGATTTGCAGCCTGTGTACGGATTTGAATCCTCTGTAACCACGATCTTGCGTCGAGGTGAAGAGTACAGGCAGCGACTCTCTTCGCTATATTCTAAGCTCATCACTCAACTGGAAGCTTTGTGTCTCCACGCCTCCGCACCACACTGGTGCAAATCGGTAGTTTTATCCTTGCCGGGGTTTTGCTCTACTTTGCCCTTCGCGGGGTAGAGTTCAGGGTTATCGGCAGCGCCATTAAAGAAGCTGACTACACCTGGCTCATACCACTTGTCTTTATCATCTTATTTGCGCACTGGTTACGCGCATGGCGATGGATCCTGTTACTCGAAGCACTTCCAACACAACCGTCGAGCCGAAGCAAACCGCAGTTATCTACCAAAACTGCTTTCTATTCAGTGATGATTGGTTATATGGTTAACTATGCGGCGCCGCGCCTCGGAGAAATAGCCCGCTCAGCAAACATGGCGGCGCGGGAGCGGCTGCGTTTCAGCAGCGTCCTCGGAACAGTAGTCGTAGAACGCATCCTGGATGTTTTGGTGCTCTTTATTTCACTGGTTAGCGTAGGCGTTTTGTTTCTTGACCGCTTCGGAATCATCAAACGCCTTTTCATCGATCCTATCGCCAGTTGGCTCGGTGCAATCCCGTTCATAGCGATGGTCGGGCTTGGGGTGTTGGTCGCCGTTTTGATTCTACTGGTCTACCGGCAGTTCCTCACGCACGACTCGATGCTCAAACAGTTATGGACAAAGCACATTGATCCGGTTCTTGAATCCTTCAAGGATGGGCTTCTTACCCTTCTTCGGGCCAAAAGGCGACCAGGCATCGCCGTGAGCACCTTCCTGATCTGGTTTTGTTATTTACTGGCTGCTTACCTCCCACTCGTCATGTTGAACATGACGGAAACCTACAGCCTTTCTCTAGTAGATGCGTGGGGCATTATGATTTTAGGAGCCGTTGGTGTGGTTATCCCATCGCCAGGAGGCGCCGGTTCCTACCACTATATCACACGCCAGACCCTGGTTCATCTTTTTGGTGTTGCTGTTGCTCCTGCTGCCACCTATGCCGTGCTCACCCACGGCGCACAGATGCTTCTCTACATTCTGACAGGGTTCATCTGTCTTATGCTGCAAGGGACCAGCATTCGCTCGCTCCGAAACAATACGATTACGGCGCAACAGCATCAGAGTGAAGAAGAATTTGGAAAAGATGACGAAACCCCGGTTCCTGCAGCCCCGCTTTCCCGGTAGCACTCCACATCAATAGATCTGCGTCACGTAAAACAAATAAAGGTATACCAGAGGCGCTGCAAGAATAAGCGCGTCGAAACGGTCCAGAAATCCTCCATGACCGGGAAGCAGGCTTCCGGAATCCTTTGCTCCCACCGAGCGCTTCATCCAGCTCTCAGCCAGATCTCCTAATTGACTCACAATGCCGCATATCAACGCTAGCATGATTACATGAATCCATTCAAGAAAATCCAGCAGTGTGAGTTTCAGCACGATAGCAATAATTACTGCTCCTACTGCCCCTCCTATAGATCCCTCCCATGTCTTTTTTGGCGAAACACGAGGCGCCAGTGGATGTTTGCCAATGCTTTTTCCAACATAGTAAGCAAACGTATCGGTCGACCAGATCAGTAAAAGGACGGATAGGGTAAGATAAAACGCTCCCAGGTTGTCCACGAACAAACCTTGGGCCTCACGCAAATCGATCAGGAAGGTCAAAAGAAAAGTGGGGTAGATGACGCCAAACAGTGTAGCGGAGAGGCTCTGAAGCGGAGCCGAAGATTCACGCCCGAATGGGTTTAGCGCTATCAGGCCGAGCGCTCCAACTAAGGCAAATGGCATGGCTAGAGGAACCAGCAACCGGACTGCCAGCAGGCCTCCGATGATTAGCCCGGCTGCCCGCGACGGTCTTAACCCGCCTGCCTCCATAAGCCGATACAACTCATACTGAGCCAGCAACGAGATCACCGCTACGAAAAGCCCGAAAGCCCAGCCTCCCACATAGGTCAGCCCCAGCACCAGAGCACCCCCCACGATGCCGGTCAGAATACGCAACGAAGCGTTTGACAACGGATTCTTTACCCTCCTGAAACGAAAATCTATTGTTATAAGCCTTTGTAGCACAAAGCTCCGCTACAAAGAAAATCGAAGCCATCCTATCAAGACTGTGTCGGCCGGGTCAAGGCTGCTCATCATCGTCCTCATCAGGAACCGTGAGATTGATTTCTTCAATCCCTGAATCCAGCATAGCCTCTTCACGCGCTCCGTGCGCGGGCGGTGCAACCGGATCCGCAGACATTGCTGCTGCATCAAGTTCACGATCTGTCGGAAGTTCAGCTTCCAGAAGTTCGATTGCATCGTCAAGACGCTCCGGCGGCACCAGCACATGCGCTCCGGATAAATCTCCAACCGTCAGATTAAACGCATGATCTCGGTGGGTCAGAACTACAGCAGGAATCCCTGAATCATCCAGGCGATCCCGTACAATGTCGGCTTCATAGTCAGTCCCACTCGTGAAAACCACGACCCACTCTTCAAAGCTTTCTTTGTTCATCTGTTTGTTACCTGGCTTACAATGCTTCGATGTTACCTGTACCGGAATTTTTATTCCCTAGCAAGCGTATTTGCGCCCGTTGTTCCATGAAGTACACAGTTATTCCAAAAAAGACCATACCCGCTGCAACAAGGTACCACGGTACACTTATGTTTTCCAGATCGACAGCGCCTATTTCGGGGTTGGCAGATATGTACTTTGACAGTACAACTGCTAACGCGTTGTTTAAAAAATGAACGATTATAGCCGGCCACAGACTACCTGTTCTCCATACGACATATCCCAGGTAAATCCCCAACACACAGAGCGGAATTACCTGCGAAAGACGCAGATGATAAAGGCCGAATATAATTCCTGAAAAAAGTATTCCTCCGACAGCCCCGAAACGGCGCTCTGCCTGCCGCTGCACATAGCCCCTAAAAATCAGTTCTTCGCAGATGGCGGGTGTAATAGCCAGGGCCGCAAGCGTCAGGAATACGGAAGCATCGTGGGTCAGCAACCGCTCAATCAACTCTAACTGCGATTGCTCAAATGCGCGGAGCGATTCCGGCAGCGGGATGCTTTCGTTGACAAAGCCCAACCATTGAACCACCGGAATCAGCGCAATCAATCCACACACTGCTATTCCTAAAAGTGCAGGGTCACTCTTACGTAGTCTCAAAAAAGCATTGTTGCGCGCTGAATGCAGTCGTGCAAAGACGATGGCCGGCGCAGCAAGCCCGAACACCTGACCTATCGTGTTCGCGCCCAGAAATACTCCCGGCTCCTGCTCTATCACCTCCCCCAGCGCACGCACCATGTCCCTGAGTGGAATCCCTTTCGCCGCCAGCATAAGGAGGACGGCAAGTGGGCTGATTACCACCTGAAAAAATATGAAAGCCAGTATGAGCGCCATCACTGCCGAAAAAAGCGGCGGAAACTGGTTCCGTTCGAGAAAACCGTTCAGAGGAATCTCTCCACGGCGATCCCACGGATCAAAAAGCACCCGTTTGCCGCTGCGTGAATCTTCAGTGTCGGACATATAACTACGTTTTATTTCTGCTTACAGGCATCTTAAAGTCGTGCGTATAGCTCCCTCTGACACCAAAGCACACTTCATACACCGGCGCCGGACTGCAAACATACTTGACCGAACCTTCTTTTCTTTACTATATTTGTTTGTTACGCGCTTGTAGCTCAGTTGGATAGAGCGTTGGATTCCGGTTCCAAAGGCCGGGGGTTCGAATCCCTCCAAGCGCGCCCTTCAGGTTTTGCCCTCTCTAAATCTCTTTAGAGAGGGCATTTTATCTTCATGCACCACGTCAAGACCGTTTCCTGGTATTTTCAGAATTACGAGAAAGGTTATAGCCGACATTCCATTAGCGCAGAAGCGCCATGCGCCGCGTAGCCGAGATCGTCTTGGAAGCAGTCACTGCCGTCAATCGGTAGAAGTAGATTCCCGATGGCAACGCGGAAGCATCAAGCACAATGCCTATGTCAGATCCAGCATCAAAGCGTTGCGCGGGAGCCCCTGATACATGGCGTCCTAAAATATCGTAGACATCTACAGATACATGCGCAGGTTCAGGCAAACTGAAATGAATGGTGGTGGTTGGATTGAATGGGTTGGGATAATTCCCATATAAGAGGAAGCTTTCAGGTAAGGCGCTAGTTTCTGCGTCCGTGCTCGCAGGCCCCAGAGGCCGGAACGAGGGAGATGGCAGCATGGAGGCGCCTTCCATCTCTGGCGTCAGAAGCACCGTCAGCGTGAGGGGCACATCCGTCTCAGTTCTAAGCCGAACAGCCAGCATAGAAGTACCCTCATTGCTGGATTCCTTGCCGCCGGGATCTGTTGAAAGCGTCTCAAACTGCGCCCACTCTGGCTCCAGGATCTCAGCTACGAGGGTATCGCCATCCTGAACCAGGAGCGCTTGCTTCCCCGCTAATGTGATATCGGCGGGCGTAACCATGCCCCATCGCACCGAAGTGGTAAATCCAAGCGGTGTTATCTCGTCCTGAATCATAACACGGCTACGGTCAAGCAAGGCAAAGCCTCGCCGTACCTGCTTTGCCCGGTAAGGGTAAGCATTTGACATGTCAATGGCAGCGTAAGCCAATTCCGGTGTAGAATGGAACGTTTCTACAGCAACTCGGGCATTG
>CBDUBU010000066.1:0-15554 GCA_965365465.1 uncultured Rhodothermaceae bacterium | reverse complement strand
GGCGGCCATCCAGCTCGTAAAGGCAGCGGAAGCCCACCCCTACGTGACGGCTTCGGCATCGAAACTGGAGGTCTGCCGGGCGCTGGGCGCGGAAGGCGCCATCGACTATCAACAGGAGGATTTCGCCGTGCGCATTCTGGAAATGACCGGCGGCCACGGCGCTGACATCATCGTGGATTTCATCGGGGCGCCCTACTTCGCAAAGAATCTGGAGGCGCTGGCGCTAGACGGGCGGCTGGTGATGCTTGCCACCCTGGGAGGTACAAAGCTTGAGGAATTCAATCTGCGAATGCTATTCCAGAAACGCGCGCAGGTTTTTGCTACCACCCTCCGTTCACGCAGCAAGGACTACCAGATTGCGCTCACGCAGGAATTCTCCGCTTATGCGCTGCCGTTGTTTGCAGACGCAAGACTCAAACCGGTGATCGACAGCGTCTACGACTGGGGCGAAGCCTCTGAAGCCCATCGGCGTATGGGTGAGAACAAAAACATCGGAAAGATCGTGCTGCGCATCTCTGAACCATAGAAGCTTCATAGCGTTCAGCATGACACAGGAGAGCATCGCAACCTGCCGGGTCGCTCTGATCCGCTCATGTTCGCCCCTGCGATTTTAGGAGACTGCGCTATGCGGCGAAGCTATATCTGTTTACTCGTGTTCCTGTGGGCCGGCATCCCGGTTGCGTCGGCGCAGGAGGCGAAACTCGAAGTGCCGTACACGCAATTCAAGCTTGCCAATGGCCTGAACGTGATCCTGCATCAGGATGCGATGACGCCTTCAGTGAGCGTAAATGTATGGTACCACGTAGGATCGGGCAGCGAGAAGCCGGGGCGCACGGGGTTTGCACACCTGTTCGAGCATATCATGTTTGAAGGGTCGGCGCACGTGCCGGAAGGCAAGTTTGACGAATGGCTGGAAGCAGCAGGCGGCGACAACAACGGCAGCACCAGCGAAGACCGGACGAACTACTGGGAGGATGTGCCGCGCAATGCGCTCGAACTGGCGCTCTACCTCGAAGCGGATCGGATGGGCTTTCTTCTGGATTCGATGTCTCCGGACAAGGTCGATGGACAACGGGACATCGTGAAAAACGAGCGCCGCCAGTCCTACGAGAACCGTCCCTATGGGCTGGCCTATATCACGCTCGCAGAGCATCTTTTTCCTCCCGAACACCCTTACCACTGGCCGACGATCGGTTACATGGATGACCTGTCTGCCGCAGGATACGACGATGTGGTGGACTTTTTCCGCCGTTATTATGCGCCGAACAACGCCAGCCTTTCCATTGCCGGAGATATCGACACTACCGAAGCGCGGGCGCTGGTAGAGAAATGGTTCAGCGCTATTCCGGCAGGCCCGCCGGTTCCACCCGTTCAGGCTCCGGCGGTGCGCCTCGACAGCGAGCAGCGCATCGTACTGGAAGACAAGGTTCAGCTTCCCCGCTTGTATATGGCCTGGCTGACGCCGCCCCAATTTGCTCCGGGGGATGCGGAAATGGATGTAGCAGCCCGGCTTTTTTCGCAGGGAAAAAACTCCCGCCTCTACAAGCGGCTCGTATACGACTTGCAAATCGCGCAGGATGTTAGCGCTTTCCAGGACGGGAATCGGCAGGTTTCCACGTTTTATATCGTCGCCACGGCGCGCTCCGGGCATACTCTGGGCGAGCTCGAAAAGGCTATTCAGGCAGAGATTAACCGTCTGAAGGCCGAATCCCCGGACAAACGCGAACTGGAGCGTGTCGTGAACCAACTCGAAACCGGCTTTCTGGAGGGGCTGGAAAGAATCGGGTCCTTTGGCGGCAAGGCGGATCAGTTAAACAGTTATTACTACTACACGGGAAACCCTGACTATTTTTATGAGGATCTCGCAAGCTATAAGGCGCTGAACGTGGGTGATATTCGGGCGGCAGCCCGGCATTACCTCCGGGACGACGGACGTGTGATCCTGAGCATCGTGCCGGAAGGGCAGACCGAACTGGCATCGAACCCCGGTGAGGCGCTGCCATGAACCTGTCTTTTGCAATAGGCTTCTGCTTTGACCAACAGGAGAGGGCGTACATGAGCAACCGGAGACCTGCTGTTGTCCAACGCTTGCCGGGACGGTTTCTGCTGCACCTCCTTGCCACGCTGCTTCTGGGCATGGCTCCGTTCGCGCAGGCGCAGACCCCGGATCGGAGCACGCCGCCTGCGCTGGGTCCTACTCCAGCCCTCAACCTCCCGCCTGTTCAGCAATTTTCGCTGCCGAACGGGCTTCAAGTGCTGCTCATGGAAAAGCACGGGGTTCCCTTGTTGCAGGTGAACGTGGCTCTCAAGGCAGGCAGCGTTTATGATTCGCCGGGAAAGTACGGACTGGCGGCCATGACAGCGGCCTTGCTGGACGATGGAGCCGGCCCTTACTCAGCGCTCGAACTCTCTGACGCCCTCGATTATCTCGGAGCGCGGTTTTTTATATCGACTGACGAGCACACCGCTATCCTCGGACTCCGCACGCCGGTAAGTCGTGCCCCGGAAGGATTGAATTTGCTTTCGGACATGCTTCTGCGCCCGACTTTTCCTTCTGAAGAGATGGAACGGCTCCGTAAAGAGCGCCTGACGGCCTTGATGCGGGAGCACGACGAACCGGGCGCCATCGCGCAGGTCATGTTCAGGGAAGCGCTCTACGGGAAGGAGCATCCCTACGGCAGGCCGTCAGGTGGAAATGAGTCTTCCCTGCGCAGTATCTCGGAAAAAGACGTGCGCACCTTTTATGAATCCCGCTACGAACCGGCCAACGCAATGCTTGTCGTCGTGGGAGATATAACCTGGGCGGCGCTAAAGCCGGTTGTAGAGAAGGCTTTCGGCGATTGGAAGGGTATGCGTGCAGCTGACGTTCCGGTTCCAGATGCGCCGCAGGTAAGCGGCCGCATCATCTATCTGGTTGACAAGCCCGGCGCCGCGCAATCGGTCATTTCCATCGGGCGTATCGGCGCAGCGAGAAGCACAGAGGACTACTATGCGCTCAGGGTGCTGAATACGGTGCTGGGAGGATCTTTTACCTCGCGGCTCAACCAGAACCTGCGGGAGGACAAAGGCTATTCCTACGGAGCCGGCTCTGCCTTTGTTTACCGTCCGTCTCCGGGTCCGTTTGTCGCCTCGGCTTCTGTTCAGACTGCCGTGACAGGACCGGCCCTTTCCGAGTTTATGAAAGAACTCCGTAGCATCATGGAGCCGATTCCGGAAGAGGAACTGGCGCGTGCGAAGAACTACCTGGCGCTCAGCTTTCCGGCCAATTTCCAGTCTGTGAGCGAGACGGCAGCCGAGATCGGCGAGATCGGGCGATATGGCTTGCCGCTCGACTATTTCGACAGCTATACCGGGCGCATCCTCGCGGTGACGCAGGAAGAGGTGCAGAAAGCGGCGGCGCGGTACCTTGATCCTGACAATCTCGCGCTCATCGTGGTTGGAGACAGGGCGGTGATTGAGGAACAAGTGCGCGCCCTGGACCTCGGGCAGGTGCGTCTTCTCTCGGTCACCGATGTGCTCGGGCAGGCGCCGGTTCTTTCCGAGGGAACGAACTGAGACGCCGGCAGGGATTCAGTGTGTAATGGCGCTGCGGAGCACGACGCCGAGACCGGGGCCGCCTGGCAAGGTTAGCTTGCCCTGTTCCAGGAGCGCCCCGGCAAAGGGGTCATCCGCAACGAAGAGGTTGCCGTCCAGGTCGGCATAATCGGCGAGGGGGGCAAGGTGGGCGGCGGCAGTGACGCCGACGGCGCTTTCGATCATGCAGCCGAGCAGCACTTTCAGGTCGAGCGCCCGCGCCACCTCGATCATGCGACGCGCCTCCCGGAGGCCGCCGCTTTTGGTGAGCTTGATGTTGACGCCATCGGCAGCGCCGGCGAGGGCCTGGAGGTCCTTGATGCCCTGCACACTTTCGTCGGCAATAAGCGGCGGCAAGCCGGAAGGCAAGCGACTGCGCAGGGCGCGCCACCGCTCCTGCTCTCCTGCCGGGAGGGGCTGTTCGATAAACGTCAGGTCGTAGTCTGCCAGCCGGGGGATGATCCGGGCAGCTTCTTCCAGGCTCCAGGCGCCGTTTGCATCCACGCAGAGGGGTTGGTCTGTCTCTGAGCGCACGGCTTGCACCAGCGCTTCATCAGTCTCCGGACTGCCCGCGCCGAGTTTGAGTTTCAGCAGCGGCCACCCCCGCGCGTCCTGAACCTGCCTGCGTAAGGCATCAGGATTTTCAGGGATGCTCAGGGTCAGCGAGGACGGAGGCGCCTTTGCCGGGTCTAGTCCCCACAGCCGGTAAAGCGGGTAACCCAGTTCTTTTGCCCAGTGATCGTGGAGAGCGATGTCGGCGGCGCACCGCGCAGGCGCGGGACCGGGAGGCAAGCTGCGCAAGGCATCTTCGAGCGCGGCATGGAGCAGCTTGTCCGGATCGAGCACTTTCAGGTAAGACAGCACATCCTCCAGCCGGTGCGGGTAGTACGGGGGAAGGGCGCCTTCGCCCACGCCCTCTCCCAGCCGCAGCAGAACGTTGGTTCGCTGCGTGCTGGCTCCGTAGGAAACCCGGAAAGGCGTTCGGAGGTGAAGCGCAAGGGGTTCAGCTTCAAGCAGCATGGCCCTCAATCACTTCTCCGGTTTGGTCAGCGCCGTTACGGTTACCGCTTCCTGCTCAGGCAGGCGCATCCGGACCAGAAACGTCTCGCCCGGTTTTATGTCGCGGTACACATTCTGGAAATCGGCTACGCTGGAAATCGGCTTGCGATTTACCTCTGTGATGATGGCGCCGCGCTGGATGTTGGCCTCACGAAACGCCACGCTGGACTGGTCCACACTTGTCACTAGAACGCCTTTCACGTCTTCCGGCAGTTCCATGTTGCTGCGTGCTTCTGCCGTCAGGTTGCTGATGCCGAAGCCGAGTTCTTCCATCATGCGTTCCGGTCTGTCCGGCGATGCGCCGTTTTCGCTGCTGGCGGCGGCGGCAGCGCCGGGAGCTTCTCCCAGCGTAACGGTTACCGCACGTTCATCGCCTTCCCGGTTGAGGGTGATCCGAACCTCGCTGCCCGGCTCCATGTTGCTGATGATCTGTGACAGCTGGAGCGAATTGTCGAGCCGGTTTCCGTTCACGGCAACGATGATGTCGCCCGCACGGATGCCTGCTTTCTCTGCTGCCGAGCCGGGTTCTACTCCCGCCACGCTGGCGGCGCCACGGGGCAGGTTCAGGGCACGGATCACAGACTGCGAGGCAGGCCCGTACCGAACGCCCAACTGCGCCCGGCGCACCGACCCGCTCGTGATGAGCTGGTCCGTCACGCGCTTGATCGTGTTGGAAGGAATGGCAAACCCGATTCCCTGGTTGCCCCCCGTGCGCGAATAAATGGCGGTGTTGATTCCTACGAGTTGCCCGCGAAGGTCTACGAGCGGGCCTCCCGAATTTCCGGGGTTGATGGCCGCATCCGTCTGAATGTAGTTCTGCACGCCCCCCTCATTGCCCGGCGTCAGACGGCCCAACGCACTGATGATGCCGGCCGTGACCGTATTGCTCAAGGTCGGGGAGAGCGGAGATCCGAACGCCATGACCCACTGGCCTACCTTCAACTCATCCGAATTGCCTACCGAGACGAAAGGCAAATTTTCGGCGTCAACCTTGATGACAGCCAGGTCCGTGTAGGGGTCTGTGCCGATCAATTCGGCATCATACTTGGTTCCGTCCAGCATCATGACCTGCAACTCATCCGCCTCCTCCACCACATGGTTGTTGGTGGCAATATAGCCGTCCTCCCGGATGATGGCGCCAGACCCCAGACCCTGGGAGGGGTAGGGGCTGGGCCGGCTGGGGCCGTTGGGACCAAAGAAGTCTTCAAAAGGCGTTCCCTCGAAGGGGTTGCGGGAGTTCCCCTCTCCGGGCTGGACGGTTTTCTCGGCAAGAATCTGAACGACGGCGGGGTTTACCGATTCCGCAACCGCCGTAAATGCCTCCTCCAGTTCTAGGGCGGCGCCGATGGTTGCCGGGTCGATAGCGGTGTCACGTGCGCTGCTTGTTGCGCCAATCTTATCGCCAAGGTTGAAAACGTTAGCGCCTACGGTAGTGAACAAGATGCCTGCCAGGAAGGCCGCTACGAAGAAAACGGCAACGGAAACTCTACCTTTGCTGCTCATGGTTTTTTCTGAATCCCAAAGAATGAAATAGGTAAGTATATAACGTGTAACCTGAGCGCCTGTTGCATCCCTGATTCACCGGCGGAAGCAGCGAGAAACAGAAACGCTGGAGTGAAATTTCCGGCTGCCGGTGACAAAACGACCCTCTAAAAAGCCGAAACGCGCACAGATCTTGTATCCATGCGCGTTTCTGGCCTGCCAAATGGGGGAAACTCGTCAGCGCACACTCATGTTTTTGAATCGCGGCGCTTTCGATGCGTTTCCAGGATTCCCGGATAGTTACTTTCCAGGGATTCCTGGTTCGGTCATTTCCCGGACGTTGAGGTACTGATCCAATTGCTCATCGGAAAGCAGGCCCATCTCTTTGGCCACTTCACGAACCGACTTGCGTTCCGCCGCCGATTTTTTGGCTACCTTCGCGGCCTGATCGTACCCGATGGCGCT
The DNA here is from genome assembly GCA_965365465.1 of uncultured Rhodothermaceae bacterium. Classification (GTDB taxonomy): domain Bacteria; phylum Bacteroidota; class Rhodothermia; order Rhodothermales; family DASSAV01; genus CBDUBU01. The sequence goes on along the minus strand of CBDUBU010000066.1, from coordinate 8,975 downwards.
GTTCAGGGCGGTGGCGATGGACGGGTTCAGTTCGAGCAATTCACGGCACCGTTCCCGGTTGGCCTCGATGCCTTCGACGCAGTTGGTGCGGAAGGCATCGCAGACGCCGGTAAGGATGCTGATGCTCTCCAGCATGGCGTGAGCCATCACCGGCATCATGACGTTCAGTTCGAAGTTGCCGTGCTGCCCCCCGATGGTGATGGTCGTGTGGTTGCCCATGACGCGAGCGCTCACCATCATTACCGCTTCGCTCATGACGGGATTCACCTTGCCCGGCATGATGGAAGAGCCGGGCTGGATGGCGGGAAGCTGGATCTCCGCCAGCCCGCTCGTCGGGCCGCTGGAGAGATGACGGATGTCGTTGGCAATCTTGACCAGCGATACAGCAAGGGTGTTGAGCACGCCGGAGGTCATCACGTATGCATCTTTGGCGGCCTGCGCCTCGAAGTGGTTGTCTGCCTCGCGGAAGGCAAGTTTCGTGATCTCGCTGATGATCTCGATCGTCTTGTCCGTAAATCCGGGAGGGCAGTTGATGCCCGTGCCGGTGGCCGTGCCTCCCAGCGCCAGTTCGGCGAGTTCGTGCGAGGCGGCGCGCAGCCGGCGGATATTGTTGCGCACCTGTGCGGCATAACCGCCGAACTCCTGCCCGAGCCGCACCGGCGTGGCGTCCATGAGGTGGGTGCGCCCGCTCTTGAGCACGTCGTCAAACTCCTCGGCTTTGGCCTGAAGCGCCTCGTGCAGGCGGCTCAGTGCCGGGATCAGGTCGCGCTCGATGGCTACCCGCGCCGCGACGTGCATCGCCGTGGGGATGATGTCGTTCGACGACTGCGACATGTTCACGTGGTCGTTCGGATGAACCAGCTTGCTGCCCCGGTCGCCGCCCAGGTGTTCCGTGCAGAGATTGGCAATAACCTCGTTGGCGTTCATGTTCGTCGAGGTGCCGCTGCCGGTCTGGAAGATGTCGAGCACGAACTGATCGTCAAGCTCGCCGTCGATCACCCGTTGGGCGCTTGCGACAATCGCTTCTGTCTTTTCGTCGTCCAGCAAGCCGAGGTCCTGATTCGCTCTGGCTGTTGCCTGCTTGATAATTCCCATTGCTTCAATGAAGACGCGCGGGAAGCGCAGGTTGCTGATGGGGAAATTTTCGACGGCGCGCTGGGTCTGGGCGCCATAAAGGGCGCCGGCGGGCACGCGCATCTCGCCCATTGAGTCCTTTTCGATACGATAGTCTGCCATAGGATCGACGTTTATAGTTAGGTTCTGACGTACAGGATTGAGCATGGCGCCCGTCTGCCGCCGATTCGCTCGCGCGGCGTTTCAGGAAGCCAGGCCAATATAACGCACCGGGGCGGCATATCTTTTCACGATACGCCAGGATCGCCGTATTCCAGAGATCTTAAAAACGGGTGCGCTGCGTCGGGGAAGGCTCGTTTTCCGGATTCCTTTTCGTAGCTTACGACTCTTTATGAAGACGAAAACACAGCATTGCAAGCTATCTGGCTGGAATGAAACTGATAACCACCATCCGAGAGATGCAGATGGAAGCCGATGCGGCCCGGCAGCGTGGAAAGACGCTCGCGCTGGTTCCGACGATGGGAGCGCTGCACCGAGGGCATCTCGCGCTCGTGGAGGAGGCGCGCCGGCAGGCCGATCATGTCACCGTCTCTATCTTTGTAAACCCGACCCAGTTCGCGCCGGGCGAGGATTTTGCACGCTATCCGAGACAGATCGACGCGGATCTGGAATCCCTCGAAGCCGGAGGCGGGGTTGAGGTGGTGTTTGCGCCGGACATAGGGCAGATGTATCCGGAAGGCGAGGCCGCTAACCTGACGTGGGTTACGGTTGAGGCGATGGATCAACGACTGTGCGGCGCCTTCCGGCCCGGCCACTTTCGCGGCGTTACGACGGTGGTTGCCAAGTTATTCCACATCTGCAAGCCCGACGTTGCCGTCTTCGGGACGAAAGATGCGCAGCAATTCCAGATTCTCCGACACATGGTGCGCGATCTGTGTATGGACATCAGGATGGCGGGCGTGCCCACGGTGCGTGAGCCGGACGGGCTGGCGCTCTCGTCCAGAAACGTCTATCTCTCGGAGCGGGAAAGGCGGCAGGCCGTAGCGCTCTCGAAAGCTGTAGCTCGCGCAAAACGGTTCATCGAACAGGGGGAACAGCGCTCTGAGGCTGTTGTTGAAACCATGCGAGATACGCTGTCGGAAGCTCTGGACGGAAAGGTTCAGTACGCTGAAGTCGTGGACGCGGAAACGCTTCAGCCCGTCGAGCGGCTCGCGCCGGGCCGGGAAGTGCTGGCCGCCGTAGCGGTCCACTTTGGAAACACACGCTTGATCGACAATGCCTTTGTCACCGTGCCGCAGGGGCGGATTGGAAACTCTGTAGTTAGCGCAGCGAACGATGACGATTACGATGTTCAAGGGTAAGCTTCACCGGCTTCGGGTGACCGAGGCTGACCTTTATTATGAAGGGTCGATTACCATTGATACGGAGTTGCTGGAAGCGTCGGGTATTCTTCCTTACGAGAAGGTGCAGGTCGTTAATGTGAACAACGGCGCCCGGCTGGAGACGTATACGATTCCAGGAGATGCAGGCAGCCGCATCGTCTGCATGAACGGTCCGGCGGCTCGCCTTGCCGCGAAAGGGGATGAGGTCATCGTCATTACCTATGCCCAGATGACGCAGCAGGAGGCGTACCGGCACCAGCCCCGCGTCGTGCTCGTGGACGAGCACAACAATCCGAAAGAAATACTGGATCTCAAGGTGCGCGAGCAGCATCCTGATCTCCCCGAAGACGTGCCGGAGGATGCGCTGAGCGCGTGAGAACGCCTGCATCGATCAGAAGAGCAGCGCTTTCCCCAGAGAAATCTCCTTGCTGCCATCGCCTCTTGCCCGGGCGCCGGCATGATTTGGGACATAGACCCTTCGCTTCGCTCGGAATGACGCTTCGGCTCGGCTTGCAGCATCTCCAGAGGCCGTGTCATGCTGCACGGCTAGCAAGCGTCCGTGTCCAGACTGCTTCCGACTTCTACGTGCCAGATCGTTTCTTAGGGCTTGGTCGCGTCCGGGCTGCACCGGATTTCTAACGTGTGTAACACACTTTGTAGCATGTGTAACATACCGGCTAAACTAGACATAAGCGCCTTGCATTTTCACTATGTCGGGAGTCAAATTTCTCTCCTGGAGCGTAAGCTCATCTGAAGGTATTTGTTCAACCTAACAGAATATTTGAGGGACTTATGAAACTGGAAACGCTCAAGGATTTGTACGTCGAGCAGCTCAGGGACTTGTATAGCGCCGAGGATCAGATTATTGATGCCCTGCCGAAAATGATTAAGGAAGCATCCTCGCCGGAACTGAAAAATGCCCTTCAGGATCATCTGGAAGAGACGCGGCAGCAGAAGCAGCGCTTGGAGCAGATTTTCGATAGCCTGGGGGAAAAAGCTTCGGGCGAGAAGTGCAAGGCGATGGAGGGCTTGATTAAGGAAGCGGAGAGCCTGCTCAAGAAAAAAGCCGACGAAGACGTTCGGGATGCAGGGATGATCGCTTCCGCGCAGCGAGTGGAGCACTATGAGATTTCGGTATACGGCACGGTGCGCACTTATGCAGAAATGCTCGGACGCGATCAGGATGCCAGGCTCCTCTCTACCACAGAGGATGAAGAAAAGCAGGCCGACCAGAAGTTGAACCAGATTGCAAAACAGATCGTGAATCCGGAGGCAATGCGAGCCTGACAGCATTGAACATCGTAACGTAAATAGGACCGGGCGTTTTGTTGCGCCCGGTCCTATTTGCTGTTTCTTCTGCTGCCGGTATTGCCTGAAGAAAGTCTCCGACGTGCTGTATGTCCCGAACTCCGGCGCCCACACGACTTTTCAAGCTTGTCGCGCCTCTTTCCTGGCGTTCCCGGCCCATTTCTGAAACCAATCTCCGGTTGTTTTGTGTTAAGAAAATGTGAAATACAGTATTTAAAAAACTGAAATGGAAGATTTGGTACTCCTAAATAAATTGGAATCGGCAGGTTGTTGCGTAATTAAGTGAGGCAATTTAAATGGATGGCGCATAAAAATTTACTGAAAGCGCTACCGGTTTTGTCAGCCTGTCAGGAGCGCCAATAAGAATAAAGAGGCATCGCTATTGACCACTACCCGGCAAATCACTTTATTAGTAAGAAATAAAAACGGCACACGACCTTAAAATATGTCGCCCGACCGCTCAAATAACCTTTCTTTCGTAAAGCGCCCTCTGGATAGCCGGAGGATAGCGGCGGCATTTGTGTCATCCATTCTGTCCATTCGAGGGACGACCCTTACAGGGCGAATTACCACTGCCGGAATTACGATTCCGGTCCTCGTCCTTGTCAGCCTCCTCCTCGCAGGCTAACGAATACGGTCAACCCCTTAGCACATCACGCGGCGCATGGAAACAGGGTATCCAGGGCTGAGGGGTTGACGGAACCCCGAAACAGTCCAACCGGATACGACCTACCACACAAGATGCGAAGCGACACCGTAAAACGAGGTTTTGAGCGCGCTCCCCACCGCAGCCTTCTGAAGGCCACCGGTGTGGTCCGGGACGACAGCGACTTCGACAGACCATTCATCGGGATCTGTAATTCCTACATCGATCTGATTCCGGGGCACGTTCACCTGCAACAGTTCGGCAAGGTCGTAAAAGATGCCGTACGGGAGGCCGGAGGGCTGCCCTTCGAGTTCAACACCATCGGTGTAGACGACGGCATTGCGATGGGTCACATTGGAATGCGCTATTCGCTCCCGTCTCGTGAACTGATTGCCGACTCTGTCGAAACCGTTGCAGCGGCCCATTGGCTGGACGGGCTGATCTGCATTCCCAACTGCGACAAGATCGTGCCCGGCATGTTGATGGGTGCTTTGCGGCTGAACATCCCGACAGTCTTCATCTCCGGCGGCCCTATGAAAGCCGGACAACTGCCTACGGGTGAAAAAGTAGACCTCATCTCTGTTTTTGAAGGCGTTGGCAAGTATCAAAAAGGGACGATTGACGACAAGGAACTCAAACTCCTGGAGGACCACGGCTGCCCGACATGCGGATCCTGTTCGGGCATGTTTACGGCCAACTCGATGAACTGCCTGATGGAGGCGCTTGGAATGGCGCTGCCGGGAAATGGCTCCATCCTGGCTGTTGACCCGCGCCGGGAAGAACTGGCCCGGCAAACCGCCCGCCAGATCCTGCATCTGATCGAGCACGACCTGAAGCCCCGCGACATCATGACCGAGGCGGCCTTTGACGACGCTTTTGCGCTCGACATGGCGATGGGCGGTTCCACAAATACGGTTTTGCACCTGCTCGCTGCGGCGCACGAAGCCGGGGTCAGATACGACCTCAGCCGGATCAACGCCCTGTCGAAGCGGACGCCGTACCTCTGCAAGGTGTCGCCTGCGACGCCGTTTGTTCACATGGAGGATGTAGACATGGCCGGTGGCGTACACGCTATTCTCAAGGAGCTGGCGGCCATCGACGCGCTGAACCTGGACCGCCCGACTGTTACCGGCCATACCTTGCGCGAAAACCTGGAGCGTGCTGAGAACCGGAATCCGAAAGTCATCCATTCGGCAGATCGCGCGTTCCGGAGCACGGGCGGCTTGTCTGTGCTTTTTGGGAATCTGTCCCCGGAGGGAGCCGTCGTAAAGACGGGCGCCGTTGCCGAGCATATGCTGACGTTTGAAGGCACAGCAAGGATTTACGAAAGCCAGGATGCTGCCGTAGACGGCATCCTCGGCGGCGAAGTGCAACCGGGCGAGGTGATCGTGATTCGGTATGAAGGGCCGAGAGGCGGACCGGGTATGCCGGAAATGCTGCAACCGACTTCGGCGCTTGCCGGAATGGAACTGGATACGTCGGTTGCCATGATTACCGACGGGCGTTTTTCGGGCGGCACACGCGGGCTGTCGATCGGGCATTGTTCGCCGGAGGCCGCCGCTCGTGGGCCCATCGCTGCCGTTAGGCCCGGCGACCGCATCCGGATCGACATTCCGAACAACCAGGTGTCGCTGCTGATTTCCGACGAAGAACTGGAAGCTCGGCTTAAGGCAGTGCCCGGCTTCCGACCCAAGATTACAGGCGGCTATCTGGAGCGATACACCTACTTCGTTACGAGCGCCTCTCAGGGGGCTGTTCTTCGCACTCCTTCCTTCGGGTCGGGAGACGAGGGCGCCGCAACCAACAACGGTCGCCATTCGGCGGCAGAACTTCTTGAGGAAAGCGCCGAGACGACAAAAACTTGAATCATCGAAATCCGGAGCCGGTTCGTGAGTGACCTCTCCGGTAAACCCCATGTGCAGGTAAGCTGTAAGGCATTTATCCCATTTACCACCAGAACCAATATGACTACTGAAAACAAAATGTCAGCCGAGTACACGCTGGACAAAACCGGCGACGGCATGTCCGCTGAAGAGCCGAGTGCGCCGACGGCCGCAAAGAAGATGAGCGGCGCCGAGATCTTCCTGCGCTGTCTGGATGCCCAGGGCGTTGAGGTCGTTTTCGGGCATCCGGGCGGGGCCGTCATCAAGGTGTACGATGAAATGGCGCGCATTAAGCCGAACTTTCTGCACGTGCTCGTCCGCCATGAACAGGGCGGGACACACGCCGCAGAGGGCTATGCCAAAGCGACCGGCAAGGTGGGCACCGTCCTCGTCACGAGCGGGCCGGGCGCAACGAACACAGTAACCGGGATCGCTGACGCCTACATGGATTCGATCCCGATGGTAGTCTTTACGGGGCAGGTTCCGACGCAGCTTATCGGAAACGACGCTTTTCAGGAGTGCGACATCATCGGCGTCACGCGCAGCATCACCAAATACAGCTTCCTGGTGCGGGACGTTCGCCAACTGGCAACGACCATCCGGCAGGCTTACTATATTGCAGCTACTGGGCGTCCGGGTCCCGTCGTGGTGGACTTGCCCAAGGACGTGCTGCTTGCCGAGACGCCGTTCGAGTATCCAGACGAGGTATCGATCCGGGGCTACTCGTTTGCCGGTGAAGGAGATCCGGACAAGGTCAGGAAGGCGGCAGAGATGATTGCCTCCTCCGAGCGCCCGTTGCTTTACGTGGGTGGAGGAACGATCAACTCGAACGGGGCGGAGGGCCTTACGGCGCTTGCCCGTAAGGCGCGCATCCCCGTCACGACGACCCTGCATGGTCTTGGATCTTTCCCGGAGAACGACCCGCTTTCACTCGGTATGCTGGGGATGCACGGCACCTGGTACGCCAACCAGGCGGTGCAGAACTGCGACCTCATCATCGCCGTTGGCGCACGTTTCGACGACCGTGTAACCGGCAAGCTGGATTCCTGGGCGCCCCACGCGAAGGTCATCCACATCGACATCGACCCGGCCTGCATCTCCAAGAATGTGTACGTCGACTGCGCCATCGTAGGCGATGTGAAGCAGGTGCTGGATCAACTGTTGCTCCTCGTGGAGCCGAAGGATACCCGCGTCTGGATGCAGGAAATCGGGCGCTGGCGCGAGGAATGCCCGCTCGAATATGCGACGGACGGGAAACTGCGCCCGCAGTTCGTGATCCAGCGTCTCCGCGAGAAAACGAAAGGGGAAGCTGTGGTCGTAAGCGATGTCGGGCAGCACCAGATGTGGACGGCGCAATACTTCCAGTACCTCAATCCGAGGTCGCACATCACTTCCGGCGGGCTTGGCACCATGGGCTTTGCGCTGCCGGCCGGGATGGGCGCCGCGTTCGGGCTGCGCGGAACCGGGAAGGATGTTGTCGTCATCAGCGGCGACGGCGGCTTCCTCATGAATTCGCAGGAACTGGGCGTGGCGGCGGCGCATGGCCTTCCGCTGAAAATTGCCGTCATCAACAACAACTTCCTCGGCATGGTGCGGCAGTGGCAAGGGCTTTTTCACGAAAGCCGTTTTAGCCATACCGACCTGCAAAGCACGAATCCGGATTTCGTGAAGCTGGCGGAAGCCTACCATTGCGTCGGTCTGAGAGCCACGAAGCCTGAAGAGGTGGATGCCGTCATCGAAAAGGCATGGACCATCAACGACAGGCCCGTGCTCATGGAGTTTCTGGTAGAGAAGGAGGAAATGGTTTTCCCCATGGTCCCTGCCGGAGCTTCCACCGACGAGATGATTACGCGCCGCCTGACGCCGAATGCTTTTGTCTGAATCCCTTGATATTTGACCGCATCATCCCTTGTGCATACCCCTATGGCAACCAAAGCATTAACGCCTCAACAGATCATCCGCAAAAAAGCAGCGGGTGAGCCGCTCACTGCAGGCGACCCTGCCCTGATACACCGGCACATCATAACCCTTCGTCTGGAGAACACGATAGGCGCCCTTAATCGCGTCGCCAACCTGTTCTATTCCCGTGGCTTTAACCTGGAGAGCGTGGCGGTAGGCGAAACGGACGACCCGACGATCTCCTATATGACGCTTGTTACCACCGGGAACGACAGGATTATCGCGCAGGTGCTTCGCCAACTCAACAACCTGATCGACGTGCTCATGGTGGAAGACGTAACGAGCGAGGAGCACGTAGAACGTGAGTTGTGCCTGCTCAAAGTTCGGTACACCACGGCGACACGCGCCGAAGTACTGGAAACGCTGGGCATCTTCAAAGGAAAAACAGTAGATATCACACCGGATACGATGACCTTCGAGGTTACTGGCCCTGCCAGAAAGATCAATGCGCTCATCGGACTGATGCGTCCCCACGGGATCGTCGAGGTAGCGCGCAGCGGGCGTGTGGCCGTACGGCGGGCGCTGTATTACGGTGATTGAGAACGCAGCGTGTTATAATGCGTCTCCCGACGAAACCACAAGCTCATTGAAAAAACAACGTTTTTATGAAAGTACACTACCAAGCAGATAGCGATCTGATTCGCGGAAAAAAGGTGGCCGTGATCGGCTACGGCAGCCAGGGGCACGCGCACGCGCTGAATCTTTCGGATAGCGGCGTGCAGG
>CBDUBU010000065.1:0-15974 GCA_965365465.1 uncultured Rhodothermaceae bacterium | reverse complement strand
GGATAGCTTATCAGCCAGTAAGACTTTCATAGGAGTAGTTCAAGATGAGGGTGAGGCGCAGCACGTCGCAGGCAGATCAAAGGGCAGCCTGTGCAAACACATGCACCAGCAACCCGCTGCGCAGTTTGGGTTCGAACCAGGTGGACTTGGGAGGCATCAGCAGTCCCGCATCCGAAACAGCAATGAGTTCCTCGATAGAAGTCGGATACATGGAAATAGCCAACTCCGCTTCCCCTTCATCTACCAGTCTTTCCAATGCCGCGATGCCGCGAATCCCTCCGACAAAATCGATGTTTGAATCAGTACGAGGGTCCGTAATGCCCAGCAGCGGCTCCAGGAGGTGCTCGTTGAGCCGGGCGACATCCAATTGATCCGCCGCGTCGCCGCGTCCGGAAGGAGGCAACACGATCCGCCTCCAGACACCGCCCAGGTAGAGACCTATCTCTCCTTTGCGCCGGGGCGTTGGGTCCTCCACCGCAGTCATCGCCGGGAAATGTGCGTTCAGCTTCTCCAGGAACCGGGAGGGTCCCTCCGGCAGCTTGCGCACGATCCGGTTGTAAGGAAGGATATGCATCTCGGTCATTGGAAAGAGCACAGCGGGGAAGAACGCGAACTCATCTCCTTCCACTCCCTGCGCCCTCAGTTCAGCCGCCGCCCTGCTCGCCGCCTTGCAGCGGTGATGCCCGTCGGCGACATACAGCTTTTGCACATCATGGAACGCCGCAACCAGACTTCCGGCATCCTGCACCTTCCAGATCGTGTGTCGCACGCCATCCGGGGCCGCAAAATCATAGAGCGGGCTGCTTTCCTGCGTTTTCGATATGATTTGCTGAATGGCATCCCGATCCCGGTACGTCAGCATGACAGGCTCTGTATGCGCCCCTTGCGCCAGTATATGGCGGGTTCTGTCATCCTCTTTTGCCTGGCGGGTTTTCTCGTGCTTGAGGATCGTGTCATTGTCATATTCCTCGACCGACACTCCGGCAAAAACGCCGGTCTGCTCCCGCTCTCCCATAACCAGACGGTAAACATAAAGAGCGGGGATGTCTTCCTGCACGGTAAACACGCTTCCGATAAACGCCCGGAGGTTCTCCGCGCCCTTCTCATAGACGGCCTCGTCATGCTCATCCGTGCCCGGCGGGAGGTCTATTTCCGGGCGGATGACGTGCAGAAAACTCAGCGGATTGCCTTCCGCCAGCTTGCGGGCTTCGCTGCTGCTGATCACGTCGTAGGGCACAGAAGCGATCTGTTCTGCCTTTTCAGGCACAGGACGTATCGCGCGAAAGGGATGTATGGTCGCCATCAGCCGAATTTTCCCTCTGAAACTGATTTCCGAATACCGCTGCACAGAGTATACGCAGTTTAAGAACGCCGCACCCGGACAGCAACCGAAAGCAACAGGATCTTAATAATTATGCGCCTGCCGGCTTGAACCCTATCGAGAGAAGCTGTAGGCTTGGAGATCTGCTCCATGTGCTTTTCATTCAACAACCCTCAACGTCCAGCTTAAAACACAAATGAAACACCCCCTTATCAGGCCGCTGCTGCTTGCGCTCGCAGCAGGACTTTTTGCAGGATGTGGCGCGTCCTCGTCGCCGCAGCAGCAGGACCCACCGGAAATGACTTTGCTTCCCCTTGATGATTTGAGCAGCTTTCGGCCGGTCGCATCGAACTGGAAGATTGCCGGCGCTGTTGCCTCGGACTCCAGCATACAAAACGATCTGCGCATAGAACCCGGCGCCGGAGTGCTGGTCAATATGCCTTCAGAGGAGGCCAGGGATAACATATTCACAACCTGGGAGCACGGCGACCTTGAATTGGAACTCGATTTTCTGGTCCCCAAAGGCTCCAATTCCGGGGTGTATCTACAAGGACGGTACGAGGTGCAAGTCTTTGACAGTTGGAACGTTGCCGACCCCGGTTATACAGATGCGGGAGGGATCTACCAGCGCTGGGACGAAAGCCGTCCGGAGGGGCAGCGTGGCTATGAAGGCCACGCCCCCCGCAGCAACGCCAGCCGTCCGCCGGGTGACTGGCAGCACTTCCGCATCCTTTTCCAGGCGCCGCGCTTCGACGAGAACGGAGTGAAGCTTTCCAACGCCCGCTTTGTGCTTGTTGAGCACAACGGAGTCGTGATCCATGAACAAGTAGAAGTCACAGGTCCTACACGCGCGGCCGCTTTTGAAGACGAACAGGCAACCGGCCCGTTGATGCTGCAAGGCGATCATGGCCCCGTTGCTTATCGAAACATTCGTTACCGAATGCTGACGGATGATCCGGCCACTTCCGAACCATGAGCCGGGCAAACCTGGGATGGTATGGCCCTCCCTGCTGCTGTTTGGAGCAGGGAGGGTCAGTTGAAGTGCTGCGCCCCGGCTGCTGCCTCACGTTGAATCTTAATTGAACGCGGCACAGCCTTTCAACTTTAAAAAAAATTTCGAGATACTAAGGCACGAAAAAACAATGCGAGAGTTTATCGTCTCGCAACGGCAGATAGCACTATCTGCCCTGACTATACCACATATTAAAAAGTGAGCGACCACTCCAACGTGCCTTGATACAGGGTGCGCCGGCTCACGAGAAGGTGATCGGAATGGGTAATATCGGAATGGGAGAGCTGCTCCTGATTTTCATGGCGGTCCTGCTCATCTTCGGCGCCAAGCGAATTCCGGAAATTGCACGCGGCCTGGGCAAAGGAATTCGCGAGTTCAAAGATGCCACGCAGGACATCAAGCGCGAGTTGAATATCGACGACAACAATTACTACCGCGTCCCGCCGCGCCAGAACACCGTCCCGTCTTATGCGGCCAACACACAGCCCAGGATGCAGGAAACGGCTTCTCCTGTAGCTGCAACGACTGAGGCGCCGCCTTCCTCTGCGCCGGGCGAACCCCTGACGCCGCAGTCGTAAGAAATGCTGCCGCATGAAACCCTTCGCTGTAACCTTAAACAGTGAAGGGTTTTTCTTTTGGGGGGATCGCAGGCGCGTCAGGTCTCTGCCATTGCTGAGAACCTGCCGGAATGCCGCTTCTTTACAGGTCAACCTTCGCTGCGCGTCGGAGCGCACTGGCATTCTCTCTTCTTTCTCCGAAACGGCATCAACCAGCCTGCCGGGCAAAGTGACCCTTCCTTCAGCCCTCGAACGGGCTCCACTTCAGATCAAGAGCGCTTTCTTCTGACGGGTAAGGTATTCCGTTTCTTTAGCCGGGCAAACAAGCCGGTGGGGTTTCGCGCATAGCAAGGCTGCCGAAAAACAGGTGCAGGATTGTTTCGATGTACCTGCCTATGCCTTCCTATCTTCCAGAAGCGTACTTTCCTGACACTTCGCATCTGAGACAGAACGACAAGAAGCCATGCAAACACGAAAACTCGGCTACACAGACCTGCGCTTAACTACCGTGGGGCTTGGCACCTGGGCAATGGGGGGCGGAGACTGGGCCTTTGCCTGGGGTCCGCAAGATGACGACGAATCCGTTGCCGCCATCCATCAAGCTCTTGACCTCGGCATCAACTGGATTGATACGGCAGCCGTTTATGGCCTCGGGCACTCGGAAGAGGTCGTCGGGCGCGCCATCAGGGAGCGCCGCGATGAGGTGATCGTGGCGACAAAGTGCGGGCGCGTATGGGATGAAGGCAGTACGATGCCCTACGGAAGACTGAAAGCGGAGAGTATTCGTCGTGAAGCAGAAGACAGCCTTCGCAGGCTCAACATTGACGTGATTGATCTTTATCAGATTCACTGGCCCCAGCCGGAGGAGGATATTGAAGAAGCCTGGACGACCATCGCAGAACTGATCGGCGAAGGCAAAGTACGTTACGGCGGCGTCTCCAACTTCAGCGTCGCGCAGTTGCAAAGAATGCAGGCGATTCACCCCGTCGCCTCTCTGCAACCTCCCTACAGTATGCTTAATCGAAAAGTAGAAAATGAACTCCTGCCGTACTGTGAGGCCAACGGCATTGGCGTGGTCGTTTACAGCCCCATGCAAGCCGGGCTGCTTACGGGCAAGTTCTCCAGAGATCGCGTCGATGGCCTGCCGGAGGACGATTGGCGGAGAAAGGACAGGCATTTTCAGGAGCCGGAACTGAGCGCTAACTTGTCCTTTGTCGATGAACTGCGTCCTATTGCAACAGAAGCCGGGATCACCCCGGCGCAACTGGCTATTGCATGGGTGCTTCGCCGGCCCGAAGTTACGTCTGCCATTGTTGGGGCGAGGCGTCCTTCGCAGATCAAAGAAACTGCCAAAGCCGGTCAATGGGAACTCCCTGACGAAACCGCAGACCAGCTTGAGAAGCTCTTGCAACAGCGTGACCAAAAGTTGACGCACGCAGCGCAGCAATGAAACTTGCCAGACCGGCTCATGCTGTTCCGGCCTTTCAGCAACCCCGTCCTAACAGAAACCAGCCAGTCCCAAGATTTATGCGCATCTCGATTGTATCAAACGAATATCCGCCTTATGTCTACGGCGGCGCCGGAGTTCACGTCGAATACCTTACTGAACAGTTGGCGCGACTGGAGCAGGGCAAACACCAGGTTCAGGTGCTTTGCTTCGGAGACCAGCACATAAGCCACGACAACCTTGCTGTTGAGGGCGTTGCGCCTCCGTTCGAGCCGCCCGTTCAGGATCCTCGCCATCGAAAGTTTATGGAGACGCTCATAAACGACATCGTGATGGCCGGCAAGGTAGAGGCTGCGGATATCGTCCACTGCCATACATGGTACGCGCACTTTGCCGGGTGTCTGGTAAAGCAACTAGTCGGCGCAAGACTTGTGCTCACCACGCATTCTCTGGAGCCGCACCGCCCCTGGAAAGTGGAACAACTCGGCAGCGCTTACGCCGCCAGCACATGGATTGAGCGGACTGCCTATCAGAATGCAGACGGGGTCATCGCCGTTTCCAACTCCATGAAACAGGACGTGCATGATCTGTATGGCGTCCCGTTTGAGAAAATTCGCGTTATCCCGAACGGGATTGATCTGGAGGAATATCGCCCTACGCCGGATCCGGAGGTTCTGAAACAATATGGCGTAGACCCGGACGAACCGTTCGTGCTGTTCGTCGGGCGAATCACACGGCAGAAGGGAATCATTCATCTGGTGAACGCCATCCGGTATTTGCATCCGGGAATGCAGGTCGTCCTGTGCGCAGGCGCCCCGGACACCGCAGAAATCGCCGCAGAGATGACCGCACAGGTGGAAGCTGCCCGCCGCGCCTCCGAGAATCGGATTGTGTGGGTGGACAAAATGCTGCCGCGCAAGGACATTATCACGTTCTATACGCACGCAGCCGTTTTTGTATGCCCCTCCGTGTACGAACCGTTCGGGATCATCAATCTGGAAGCCATGGCGTGCGAAACTCCGGTTATCGGGTCCGCTGTGGGAGGCATCCCAGAGATCGTCGTTCCAGGTGAAACAGGGTTGCTGATTCCCTTTGCCACCAGAGGCCACAACGACTTTGAACCTGCGGACCCGGACGGCTTTTCGCGCAAACTTGCTGCCGCTATCAACCGCTTGATGGAATCAGAGGAGGAGCGAACCAGAATGGGACGACTTTCCCGGGAGCGGGTTGAAGAACACTTCAGTTGGAGCAGCGTCGCAAGAAAAACGCTGGCCTTTTATGAGCACCTGCTGCAGGAGGGTTCATAAGGCCCACAATGCCCGCAACCTCTGTTAGCCCTTTGAAAGAATGGCTATGGTTCATTGCGGTGAGGCTGTCCGGCGCGAAGCAAGGATGCTTTCGTCGAGCAACTGTCCCGCGATATGAATGAAATCCCGCTCGGTGATGATGCCGAGAAGCTGACCGTCGCGCACCACCGGCAGAGATCCGATCCCGTGCGCCCGCATGATCCGGATGGCCTCCATGGTAGAGGTTTCGGGCGCGACGGAAATAGGCTTATGCACCATAATTTCCTTGACGGGAATATCGCGGACGGGGCCTTCAGCCTGCCATTGTTCAGCCAGGAAGCGCAAGAGACTGCGATGGGTTACCAGTCCGACCAGTTGATGCTGATCGTCCTCAACCAGAATGTGCCGGATTCGGCGCCAGTCCATCAGGGCAGCGACCAGCTCAACAAGCTCCTCTTCATGCACCGTGAAGAGGTCTGTCGTCATAAAGTGCTCCACCCGCGTGTTGTGCAGCCGGTCAGATACGGCAACGCCTTCCAGCTGGGCCAGCGGCCATGTATGCACAGGGCTGCCCTCCTTCTGGTGAAAAGACATGGCCGCCGTCAGGGAGGCGAGGCGTTCGGCGCGGGCGCCCTTGCCTTTCATTCCGGCCAGGGAATCAAGCTGCCACTGCGCTCCCGTCTGCCGGGTTGCCACACGCTCTTCTATAATCCCCAGATAGCGGTCGATATCCTCTGCATCCGTGCCGGCTGCCGTGAGTCCCTCCCGCGCCATGGGCAGCAGTTCGTGTGTGATAAGCTCGTGCGCCGGAAAGCGGCGACGGCGGAACCAGGCTAGCTGGGAGGCCAGTCCAAGCCGAGCCGCCGCGATGAAATTGCTTTTCGCATCATCGAACTCGATTTCAGTAGTAACATCATCATATCTCTTTGAAAAGCCGCTCACCAGTCCAAACCAGAAAGCGGCGTTGGCGACTTCATCGGCAACGGTAGGCCCGGAAGGCAGTATCCGGTTCTCGATGCGCAGATGCGGCTTCCCCTGATACACCCCGTAACATGCCCGATTCCAGCGGTACACGGTGCCATTGTGAAGCTGGAGGGCTTGCAGGCGTGGAACCCCCCCCTGGTCCAGCACTTCGAAAGGATCTTCAAAGTCGTCCCCGGCGAGCAGCACTTGAAAGCGAGCGATGTCTTCCTTAAAAATCTCGACAACCGATTCCTTCAACCATTCCGTTCCGAAATGCACCCGTGGGCTCATTTCCCGCAGGTAGAGGTTGCTGCTGCGCGTATCTACAGCTTGCTGAAACAAAGCGATTCGGGTCTCCCGCCACAATCGCTTGCCGAAAAGCACAGGCGAATTCACGGCGCAGGCCAGCACAGGCGCCGCAATCACCTGCGCGATATTGTAGTATCTAGCAAACTCATTGGGGCTAACCTGGAAATGCGTCTGAAAGCTCGTGTTGCAGCCTTCGAGGATGATTCCGTCATGCTTCACGAACAACTCATCGACGCCTCTTATCTGTAAGGCGCCGGGGCCGCCGCGCAGAAGCGATATGGCTTCATTCAGCGCATAGTATCGAGGCCGGGGTGTCAGGTTCTCAAGGGTTAAATCAGAAAGGTGGATGGTTGGAAGAATGCCTGAGAGCACGACCTCTGCCTGCGCCTCCGTAGCCAGCTCCCGCACCAGGGAGAGCACCTCATTCAACGCCTGCTCCATACGCAGGAGACAATCTCCACCAAAAGGAAGCGGCTCCAGATTAAACTCCAGGTTAAACCGCGCCAGTTCATTGACGATTCTGCCATCGTTACACGCTGCAAGCATGGCTTCCGCAACTGGAGCAGGCTGCCAGCGGTCATTGACCAGAAAGAGTTCCTGCTCTGCCCCGATGCGGCTTACGCCGGATTCAAGCATATCATGCTGGAGCATATATTCCAGCGCGCGCACATCCTGAATCAAATGCCGTGCAAAACGGCGTAGGGCGCCAGCATCACGCTTCTGACCAACAACCTGATTCCCCATTAAAAACCTCACAGTTCATCCAGTCAGAGAGTACTATCTACACTGCATTTTGTCAATTATTTATGAAAAAAGGGCTGCAACGATTATATATCGTTCAGGTATGCCTTTCGCTGTTTCAGGCGGAATGCTTTCTGCGGGAAGACCATCTCAGCCTCGTGAAAGGGCAAGAGCGATTCCGGAAACCTCCCTATCTCGTTCACGTTTGTCCCAAAAGATTTCAGCCCTGAATAAAGTATGCGGATCCAGGTGCGGCCACCAATTTTCCTGACGCTTGCGGCGACTGCTGCGTTTTTGCTTCATGCCGGATGCGCTACGACAGTAGACTCCGGAGAGCGCAGTTCCGTTTCGGCTAACCTCATCGAACTTTCCCCCGGCCGCGACAATGCACAAGCGATGGATGTCCGAGCCAGACAGCTTTTCATCCGGGGCCTGACCCAGGCGCAATTCAACGACCACGATGCAGCCATCAAGCTTTTCAACGAGGCGCTGAAGCTCTCGCAGGATCAACCTGCCATCCTTTCTGCGCTAGCAGCTTCCTACCAGGCGCAGGACGATCTCCCTTCTGCGCTTTTCTATGCAGATCAGGCGAGAACCGGCGATCCGGAAAATGTCCATTACTACGAGCAGATCGCTGAACTACAGTTGCAGTCCGGCAGCGCCGAGCGGGCTATTGAAGCTTACGAGAACCTGCTGGCGCGTTTCCCAGGGCACATTGAGGCTCTGCTGGATGTCGCCCGTCTTTATGTCATGACAGGTCGTTCCCAGGACGCGATCTCCAGGTATGAAAACCTCCTGGATTACACTGGCGAATATCTGGACGTTTATAACCAGATGTTACAGATCTACATAGACGATGATGACCAGGAGGGTATGGAACGCGTTCTGGAGACAATGATCGCCCTGGAGCCTGAAAACAGCGAATTACAGAATTCGCTGAGCAAACTCTATATCCGGCAGGGCAGAACGGACGAAGCCGTTACCCTGCTACAGGAAGCAATAAAATCCAATCCGTTCGATTTCGGATCTGTTGTCGCGCTATCTGAAGTATACCAGACACTGGGGGAGGAAAGCAGGGCCGATTCCCTGATAGCGGCATCTTTTGCGTCCGAGCACGCTACGGCCTCGCAACTCATCACACAGGCCGCCGCGCTGTATGGCCGGCAGGAGACCCGCCCGGAGCTTGATGAACTGGCTTCGCGCCTGCTGCGCCGCGCCCTTGAACTTGAGCCTTCGAACGCCAACGCCCTGATTATGCTTGGAAATCTGCGCTTCGATAAGGGCGACTATCCCGAGGCGGCTGATCTCTTGTACCAGTCTCTCCAGCAAACGGCCCGCGATCCGCAACGCTGGTTCCGTGCATCTGCCGCCTACCTGCAGTCGGACCAGCCGCAACGCGCCGCTGAGGTAGCAGATGAAGGACTGCTGTTATTCCCCGGACGCATCGAGTTGCTGCGCGTGGCCGCCTACGGTCTTCTTGGGGCTTACCGGAACGAGGAAGCCATTGCCCGTTTCGACGAAGCACTTGCCATCCTGGAGGAGGAGCACGCCGGAAGCGCCGCAGAGAAAGCGGATCTGTTCTCTTCGCTTGCCCTCTTGTACGAACGCAAACGCGACTATACCTCGTCCGACAGCCTTTTTTCACTGTCGATCGATGCGGATCCCAAACATGCCCTGAGTCTCAATAACTGGGCCTACAGCCTGGCAGAGCGCAACAAGCGGCTGGACGAAGCGCTCGGCTATGCGCAACGCGCCGTCGCACTTGAACCTCAGAACCCCTCTTTCCTCGACACCCTCGGATGGATCTATTTCAAGCTCGAAAACTACCAGCAGGCGAAAGAATGGATTCAAAAATCCATTGCAACAGGATCCTCGTCGGCTGCCGTATATGAGCACTACGGGGACGTGCTCGCCCGTATGGGCGAATTCGATGAAGCCCGGAAGTATTGGGAACAAGCTTTGCTTCTGAATCCGGATAATCGTGACCTCCAGCTAAAGCTAGAGACACAACAACCCTAGCCTATCTTCTGTCTTTCAAGGTATTACGCTCGTATGCTGCGTCGCAACCAAGCGTTTTTTTTTCTTTCCCTCTCATTGATTGCAGCAGGCTGCGCCGGTACACGCCCAATTCAGCCTATTGATGCAGAACTCCCGGCAGCATTTCCAGAACACACTGCCGCGCAAATCGCACAGCACATCGCTGGTTCCTCCAATGCACTGCATTCCTTTCGCGCAAAGGCCAGTTTTTCCGTGCGATCTCCCGAACGCAGCGGCCGTTTCAGCGCGGACATCAAGAACCGGCAAGGCGACTCGTTGTACATGACGATCAGCCCAGGACTTGGCATCGAAGCGGCTCGTGTGCTCGTAACCAGAGACAGCATCTTTTTCTATGACCGCATCCATAACGACCTTTTCTATGGAACGCTGGAGGAAGGCGCAGGAATGCTGTCTATTCCGGTTACAGCCGACGATCTGTTCAGGAATCTCCTGGGCGTTATCGTCCCGAAGCCTGACGTGCTATGGAAAGTAACGGCAGACAGCACACGTTATTTCTTAACCGATCCATCCGATACGAAAACCTACGTCATCGATCCGTCGATCTGGAGAGTCGTTCAGTACTCAGAGCGCACGCCCTCCGGCGAACTGGTTGAAGAACGTGTTTTCTCAGAGTTCGCCCTTATCGATGATGTTTACCTTCCCCGCCGTCTTTCATTCCGGCGGCCTGGCAATGATTCTGTTGCCCTGCTGTACTACAGAAGCCTGGACGTGAATCCGGGATCACTCTCTTTCGACTTTCGCGTCAATGATTCTGCGAATCGAATTCCAGTAAACGAGCGAAGCGACTAACGCAAGTAAACGAAAGGAACTGAAGATGTCGTTGCGCACCTTCATCCTGCGTGGACTGATTCTATGCGGCCTTCTCTGCGCGATCTCCCGCACAGCCGAAGCGCAGCAACAGGAGGATCATGCTGCGACAGAACAGCGTCTGCGGGATCTGCGCGAACAAATCGAACTGGACCGCCGCCGCCTTTCTCAGGCAAGCAAGGAGGAACAAACCTCACTAGCAACGCTGCGCAATCTGGAGCGAGAGATCGCCCTTCGGGAGGAACTGACACGCAACTACCAGCGGCGTCTGCGCCAACTCACTCACAGGAACGACTCAATTCGCGCTTCCATGTCCGACCTGGAAGTACAAATCGACGATCTCAAGTCAGAATATCGCAGGCGAGCCTTGCACGCCTACAAATATGGGCGGCTGCACGACCTGGCCTTGATTCTTTCGGCCCAATCGATCAATCAGATGCTTATTCGGGTAAGCTATCTGCGCCGTTTTACGGCGCAGAGGCGCGAGCGCCTGGACCTTATAAAGTCCGCCGGCGCAACGCTCAAGGATCAGCGGCAGGAGCTTAGCGTCTCCCGGTCAAGGAATGAGCAAATGCTTGCTGAGGCGCGGCAGGAGGAGCGCAACCTGGAAATCTTGCAACGCGAAAAACGAGCCGTGGTTGGCGATCTCCGTGCGCAACGCACGACCCTCGCCAAAAGCCTCGAAAAGAGACAGGAGGAAGTTCGCAAGCTGGAAGCGCGCATCAGCGAACTGATTGCGGCAGAATCATCCAGGCGTCGCAGCCGGGAAGCATCTGACCCTGCGGCAACGGCTGCGTATATCAAGCTTTCCGGCTCGTTTTTGCAGAACAAAGGCAGGCTTCCCTGGCCTTCCAGCGGCGCCGTAACCGAACCGTTCGGCAATAACAAACACCCCGTCTATGGCACTATCACCCCTAATCCCGGTCTGCTGATCGCCACACGTCCGGGCGCTGAAGTTCGCGCCGTCTTTGACGGTGAGATCATGGCCGTCGATGCCATGCCGGGCTATGGCACACTAGTTACCCTCTCTCATGGCGACTACAAAAGCGTCTATGGCAACTTCTCCTCCCTCTACGTATCGAGAGGAGAGGCCGTTCGCGCCGGTCAGGTCATCGGACGTGCCGGAACCGACAAGGAACCAAAGGGCAGCGGTATTTTCTTTGCGATTTTCAAGAGCGGCCAGCCTATCGATCCTTCTCTGTGGCTTGCATCTCCCTGACAACGCAGCAGACCAAAAAGATCAGCCAAGCGCAACATTCGGCATACCGAGCGGGCGGTTCAACCGCCAGGCGCTCCACGGAGTTCGTCCAGAATGCTCTGGAGCAAATACTCAAGCGTTTCCTCGTACGACATTTCGATGGTTGTAGCCCAGGTGTGAAGCTGAACCATCTTCATACTTCGGTTCTTGAAACAGGACTTGATAAGCTTCAATTGCTTTGCATAGGCTACTGCATGATCGAGGAACACTTCGATGGAAACCTCGGAGTGCCTCTCCGATGCAACCTCCGGGAAAGGTGTGGCCTCCCTGCTCGAACGCGGCGCGTCCGGCCTTGAACCAAAGAGGTGCGAGAAAGACGTGATTGATGGCGCGTCCGCTCTTTTACTTTCTCTTTCGATGCTTTGAGATGCCTGATGACGCGACCATCCTGCCAGCAGTGTGCTCAGAAACGATCTGGCTTCCTCCGTCGAAAACGACAACGGCTTTCCGCCAATCGAGAGCGTAACTACGCTTCTGGCGACATAGCAATAATCGACCAGTTCTATGGCAACCGCCTGTTCTATCAGTTGACCAAAAGAAGTTTCTACGAAAGCAGCCACATTCAAGTCCGTTCGACTGAATAGCCCCTGTGTTTAGCGTCCATCTCCAGCCCTTGCCGCTGTAAACAAAGCAGGCGCGATAATGTTACGCAGCCGGGAAAGCGTTTTCACCTCTATTCCGCGCCTACAACGAAACACCACACGCTTGTTTTGCTACTTCTCCGCCCAGGTGAATCTTTCTCCGAGTTGAAGCACGCGGCAGGGCTGCCCGAGTTGAGCACACGCCTCGACAAAGACGGCCGGCGAGGCCGTATTAAATGCAAACATGTCGTAATGACATGGAATCGCCACTCCTGCGCCGATCTCATGCGCCAGAGCCGCCGCCTCCCGTCCATCCAGATTTCCGGCTACGCGGCGTTCGGGAGCGCGACCGTTTATCGGCAACATAGCGATATCAATATGCCAGGGACGCAGCCGTTCGACGATTCCATCGTACATCATCGTATCTCCGGCGTGATAGAGCGTGCAAGGGCCAAACTGAATTACATATCCGAGAAACCGATGATGATCCTGGTGATCTCTCTCCAGTTTTTCATGCGCGGCAGGGATGCCGGTAATCCTGATCTCTTCCACTTCTACGGTGACGCCATCATCCATACCAAGCAGTCGCTCCGGCCCGATACCTGACCGTTCAGCAACAAGGGAGCGTTCCGCTTCAGGAGCTATCAGTTTCAGTCCAGGATTTTTCGCTGCGAGCGGGCCTAACGTTTCCGCATCCAGATGATCGGTGTGGCTATGGGTGGACGTAACCACGTCAATGAATGTCAGGCGTTCAGGGGAAACGACACGCTCGCTGATGCGGACATGCGGCTTGTCAGTCGCGGCATACTTGCGCGTCAGGGAATCGGAGAGATAAGGGTCCAGGAGCAGATGACGATCACGCCACTGAACCAGAAACCCGCTCTGGCCCAACCACCAGAGATGTAAGGCATCCTGCTCGCGCGCTTTCGCCACATCATCCAGCCAGGCGTCGTCACGCAAAACAGGTTGGATCATAGTTTCTACACCAGGCAACAGCACATTGACATGGGCGCCGTTAATCTTTATTATCGGCGCGTTCGTGCCTGATAATACATCGCTGCGGGCGCACAGTCAACCAGGCTTTCCGGAGCCGCCACAAGACGAAATGCGAATGCGGCAGGCTCTTTTCACCTCGAAGCCTTGCCCGGCGCGTTGCCTGCCAACTGATTTTCTCATTGAGGCTTAGTGAAGCTTATGACGCCGCGAGAACGTGTGATGCTATCGGTCAACCATGAGGAACCAGACCGAATCCCGATTGCCCTGGGAGGCAGTTGGTACGGCATAACCGATAAGCTCTACTTCAATCTGCTGCATCATCTGGGATGGGAACCTGTCCCTCCGTTCCGTCCGGATCGGGTTCACTCGGTTAATTACTACGACGACCGGCTTCTAGAGATGATCGGAGCCGACATCCGGCACGTTGATCCCGGTTCTACTGCCGCCACGTCCCTCCTTGACGAGCAAGGCGCCGACTTGTGGGGATTGAAGTACGATCATTCCGGCCTTTATCGCACGGCCAGCTATCATCCGCTTCAGGAAGCTTCCGTGGAAGACATTGAAACATACCAGATCCCTGATCCTGTTGGCGTGATTCGGGAGGATGCCATCCACTCGCGTTTGGCCGCGATCCAATCAATGGATAAGGAGTACGCAGTCGCCGGGCGCGCCATTGCTTCCTATGGTTTTTTCGAAATGGCGCAGGCGTTGCGCAAGCACGATCAACTTCTGATGGACTTTATCCTCGCGCCTGAGATTGTCCATGCCCTTGTTTCCCGTCTTTTCGACGCTTATTCGGCTATGACGGAACGTTTCCTGGATGTGGCAGGCAAACACCTGGATATCCTTGAACTGCCGGGGGATGACTTTGCCGGCAACAAACACCCCATCATATCACCGGCCTTTTTCGATCAGTTCTTCAAGCAACCGTACGAGCGCCTGGTTGCGCTCATTAAGAACCACAGCCCTCAGGTGAAGGTCGTTTTTCATTCTGACGGAGCCATCCGCCCCTTCCTGCCTCGACTGGCTGAGATAGGCATCGACATCGTGCATCCCCTTGAGCCGCTCCCGGCCACGGATATGGCCGAGGTGAAGGCTCAGTTTGGAAATCGACTGACGTTCCTGGGCGGCATCGACATCCGGCAAGCTTTGCAGGGCGAACCGATAGAGGTTGAGAACGAAGTCCAGCGGCGCGTGCATCTGCTGGGACCCGGAGGAGGATATATTCTGGCTCCGTCTAATCACTTGCAATGGGACATACCTCCCCAGAATTTTTTCGCTCTCTTTGAATCGGCCCGAAAAGAGGGGCGATACCCTCTTGACACGTCCGTCCTTCCCGAAGCATCAGAACAATAAAACCATATACGATGATTACCACCTCTGTTATAGGCAGTTACGCCTGGCCATCCTGGCTTTTCACAGCCGTTGAAGCAATGCAATCCGGGAAATACGGCCCTCGTGATGTCGAGGAAACGCTCGATGATGCCGTGGATCTGGCGCTCCGGGATCAGGAAGACGCAAACGTAGATATCGTCACAGACGGCGAAATGCGACGACTGGGTTTCTTCACTGCCGATTTTTACGGGAGGCTCACGGGACTCGAAGAAGTTCCGCCGCAGCGACAGATCGGCCCTGCCGGACACGACCAGCGCGAGAAATATAATGCCGTAGAGCGCATCGGGGCGCCAAATGGCCTCGGACTGGTTTCCGAATATAAATACGTACGCAAGCGCACCCGGAAGCCTGTAAAGATGCCCTGCCCCGGTCCTTTCACGCTGGCAGGCCGGATCCTACCGGGAAAGCTCTACGCGAACCGTACGGAAGCCGCTTATGCCTTTGCGGAAATCATCAACACGGAGCTCAAGGCGCTTGTAGCCGCCGGCGTGGATTTCATCCAGTTGGACGAACCTTCCTATGCCGTTCACCCCGACGCGCCGGTCGACTTTGTCAAGTTGTTCAATACAACCGTTGAGGGGGTAAAGGCGCGTATAGGGCTTCACTTGTGTTTTGGCAATTTCGTGGGCAGACCTGTTGCGCACCGCACGTACCATCCTCTTTTTCCTTACATTCTGGAAGCCGAGGCCGACGAACTGGCCCTTGAGTTTGCCAACCGTGAGATGAGTGAGATAGAGATCGCCAGGGAAATTTCGGATGCAGGCAAGACCCTTGCAGCGGGACTGGTGGATGTAAAAAATTATTTCATCGAAACCCCGGATCTCGTTGCCGAACGTATCCGAACTGCTCTGAATTATGCGCCTCCGGATCGGCTGGTGGTGACTCCGGATTGCGGTTTCAGCCAGACGGCCCGGTGGGCGGCGCGTGCAAAACTGGTTGCGATGGTCAAGGGAGCAGATATTGTTCGTCGCGAGTTGATGGGAACCATCTAGGAACAGGCCATGCAGCTGCGCCGGAACGCACAGAAGCTGTTTCTATCAGTTCTGAAGTTTTTTCCGCAAAACATTTAAGTCGTCCTGCCGGATAGCCGATAACGTATTTACTCCTTGATCGGCGCTGAGACCGGTTGGGGTGGGAATGAAAAGCCCGGTTCCTGTGGTGGGGAGGCCGGGCTTTTTTTTGACAGGACTACGCCACAATTATCTACCAGGACAATCCATCACTGCCATGCAAGCTGAGCCGA
>CBDUBU010000064.1:0-16066 GCA_965365465.1 uncultured Rhodothermaceae bacterium | reverse complement strand
GTCGTCAGCACCATTGCGGTGCTTGTCTTCACCCCCTTTGTGGAACGCACCGTTGATTTTCCTGCGCCCTCGCAAGCAGGCCCTCCCATCGTGCAGTCTGGTTTGTTCGGGGGTCCGGACTCCTTTCTAAGCATCTATGGCTCCGGCATTCTCATGCTGCTGCTATTATTTGCAGCTTTTTTCGCCTTTTTCGGGAACGGCATGGTCCTCTGGCGTATTGGGCGCGGCAACCCCAAGCTGGCCGGTGGCGCTACGGCCCACGTTGGAATGGTGCTAGCAGTATTTGGCATCATCAGTTCGAGCGGTTTCAGCAACCCGCTTGCCCGCAACACAGGCGTCCAGATCGGAGAAAGCCGGGATAACTTCGTCGTTGCACGTGGGGAAACCGGCCATGTAAACGGATACCATGTGACCTATAGCGGGCAGGAGCGAACCAGAGAAGACCGTCCGGTGTACGTGCTGGATGTTGTGGCGCCCAACGGACGATCCTTTACCCTGAAGCCGGTGGTTTATCAGAGCAAGAATGGGCAGTGGATCCAGCATCCGGATGTGCAGATGTTTCTCGAAAAGGACATCTATGCTTCCGTAACTCCGAATGCCATGTTTGATTCCGAGCCTGAGGCAGCAGAAGGAAACACGCTGACCCTTGCTCGCAATGATTCAACGGTCATTGGCGATCAGGAATTCGCCGTTCGCTTCATCAATTTTGATACAAGCGTTGATCCCACGTTGCTGGGTGTAAGCGCCGATTCCACCGAAATAGCTGTGGCGGCTATCCTGAACGTGACCAATCTGGAAACGAAGGAGACGCGCACCCTGAGGCCGGTCTATATGATTATGCGAGACCGCAGCCAGCAATACTTTTCCAGCCGCGCCAACGACTGGAATCTGGGCTTCACGTTTACCGGTATGAACGTGGATACAGGAAACATCAACCTGCTGATTGATGGGATTGAGATGACGCCGGAGGACTGGCTAGTCGTGCAGGCTTATGAGAAGCCGTTTATCAACGTGCTCTGGTTTGGAATCATTCTTATGTCCCTCGGATTTGGCTTATCTATGCTCCGGCGTATAACAGACCAGCAGCATATCAGAAAACCCGACATGGCATAAGAGAGCCTGTAGGGATCCGGCCGTTGCCAACCTGACCACGCATCCGCATTCAATCCGTATACCAGCGTTTTCCTTGCCTGGGGCGCCCTATATACTACCCGATTGCCGGACAGCAGGCCTCCATGCTTTCAGGAAGCGCCTACACGGTGCGTTTGCTACCCCAATAGACCAGGATGAAAATAAGCAGGGCCGGCAGGAGCAGGCTCATTACAACCATCCACTCAAGCCCGGTGGAAGAATCATGAACGTGATCGGGCAGAACTTGAAGCACAGCAATGATGGCGGCGAAAGGCAGCATATCCGTTAACTCTTCTCTGGTCTTGTGAATGGGTGCGTCGTAGTTTCCCGACTCGGTAAGATAAGAAATTAACGGCTATCGTACGCGGCTCCGACTGTGCTACAAGAGATTCAATTCGCCACTGATATCTTTAGTTATGCAACATTCCATCATTTCCAATTCAGCGAAAATCGGATCAGGGACCACACTAGGGCATTTCTGTGTGATCGGAGAAAACGTCACCATTGAAGAAGGCTGCCGGATCGGCCATCACGTCGTGATACACGATGGCGCCACGATAGGCAACAACGTTCGCATCGACGATCACACTACCATCGGCAAGCAGCCGATGCGCGCTCCGAACAGCGCTGTTACTCAGGATCAAACGCAACCACCAACAATCGTAGGCGACCGCTGCCTCATCGGAGCAGGAGTCGTTCTTTATGCAGGCTGCACACTCGGAGAAAAAGTTCTTGTCGCCGATCTATCCACCATTCGGGAAGACGTGCAGGTAGGCGACTACACCATCGTCGGGCGCGGCGTTGCCATTGAGAACAAATGCCGCATTGGCAGATACTGCAAGCTGGAGACCAACGTCTATCTGACAGCCTACTCTACCATTGAGGACCGCGTATTTATAGCGCCGGGCGTTCTTACCAGCAATGACAATTTCATGGGTCGTACGGAAGAGCGCTTCAAGCATTTCAAGGGCGTCACCATTCGGCGAGGCGGAAGACTTGGTGTAGGAGCTGTGGTTCTTCCGGGAAAAGAGGTGGCGCCCGATGCTGTGGTAGCGGCCGGCGCTCTGCTAACCAGCGATGCTGCCGCGAACACCATTTATGCAGGCGTTCCCGCCCACCCTTTCCGTGGCGTGCCTGATGAACAGAAGCTCGACAACCAGGGCTGGAAGGATTAGTACACGTTTCACGTCCCTAACTTGATGCCGGGGTGTGTTCGGTCTAACTTGTACACCTGATTGCCCCATGTTTACAACCTGTGATCTTATGAATGATATTCAGATGGTAGACCTGCGAAGCCAGTATCTCGCTATCAAAGGCGAGGTGGATGCGGCAATTCAGCAGGTACTTGATTCAACAAGCTTTATCAAAGGGCCGCTGGTCGGAAAGTTTGAATGCGATCTGGCCGGATACATGGAAGGCAAGTACGTGCTTGGCGTAGCCAACGGTACGGATGCCTTGCAGATTGCTTTCATGGCGCTGGGAATTGGGCCGGGAGACGAGGTAATCACGTCTGCCTTTACCTTTATCGCTACGGCGGAAGCAGCGGCGCTCCTCGGTGCGACACCTGTCTTTGCCGACATCGATCCGTTGACGTATAACATCGATCCTGAGCAAATCGAAGCCTTAATCACCCCACGCACGAAAGCCATCGTGCCGGTGCATCTGTTCGGGCAGTCAGCAGACATGGACCCGATTATGGAAATCGCCAGGAAGCATGATCTTTTCGTGATCGAAGACAACGCGCAGGGTATAGGCTCCACGTACAAAGGGAAAAAGACAGGCTTCATCGGGCACCTCGGCTGCCTTTCCTTCTTTCCGTCCAAAAACCTCGGCGCCTACGGCGACGGGGGCGCCATCACGACCGATGATGATGCGCTGTATGAAAAGGCGAAGATGATCGCCAATCATGGTTCAAGGCGGAAGTACTACAATGAAGTCGTCGGGATAAATAGCCGGCTCGACACCCTCCAGGCTGCCATTCTGCGCGTAAAGCTGCGCCACCTCAACGCATATATCCAGGCGCGCCGTGATGCGGCAGACCGTTATGATGCGCTTTTCGCAGGCAATGCTTTTATCACCACGCCGCACCGCGATCCAAAAAGCCATCACGTATTTCACCAGTACACTATCCGGGTATCGAGCCAGGGTCCCAGAGGGCGCGACGCACTGACGCAGCATCTCAAATCCAAAAGCATTCCACATGCTGTGTACTATCCTGTCGCGCTGCATCAACTTCCCGTGTTCGCCGAGCATTCCAATGTGAGGTATGGCGACATGACGGAAACGGAGCGAGCTGCTTCGGAGGTTGTATCGCTTCCCATGCATACGGAATTGACAGCACAGCAGCAACAGTTTATCGCTGATGCCGTGCTGGATTTTGTCACTAACACGGCTTCGACTACAGTATAAAGCCTGGCTCGCTAACCCTGACGGCTTTATCATTTTTATACATCAATCATGTCAAAACCCATACGTATTGCGCAGGTAGGCATCGGTTACTGGGGAAAGAACCTGCTGCGCAATTTTTCAGCGCTGCCTGACGCAAACGTCCTGCTCGCCTGCGACCATAGAGAGGATGTCTTGCGTTCCATTGCCCGGCAGTATCCGTCTCTGGCTACGACGACACGCTACGATGACGTGCTCGAAGACTCAGACATTCAGGGTATCGTCGTTGCTACTGAGACGCCGCAGCATTTTCCCCTCGCCGAGGCTGCCCTGAAGGCAGGAAAGCACGTTTTTGTGGAAAAACCAATGGCGCAATCGGCAGTGGAAGCAGAACGTCTGGTTGCGCTTGCGGAGGAGAATGACGTTCGTCTCATGGTGGGCCACCTCCTGCTCTACCATCCTGCCTTTCGGTACGTAGAGGACTTGATTGCAGAAGGCGGTTTAGGAGACGTGTATTATCTCTACAGCGTGCGCGTCAACCTCGGCATCATTCGACAGAAAGAAAACGCACTGGAAAGCCTCGCTCCTCATGACGTTTCTGTTGCGCTCCGCTTCTTGAATCAGAAGCCGGTCGCCGTCTCGGCTCAGGGACAGGCTTACTTGCAACCGGGTGTAGAAGACGTAGCGTTCGCAACGATTTATTTCGAGAACGGCCAACTGGCCCACGTTCATACCAGTTGGCTAGACCCTCACAAAACGCGCAAAGTGACGGTAGTGGGGAGTAAAAAAATGGCTGTCATCGACGATGCAGAGGCCACTGAGAAGGTGCGACTTTACGATAAAGGGGTGCAGATTCAGCCGGGAGAGAAACGCTATGCTGATTACGCCGAAGCCATGACGATCCGCTCCGGCGACATCCACATCCCCCGTATTGATATGCAGGAGCCACTGCGTCTCGAATGCCAGCACTTCGTCGATTGCATACGCACAGGGGAAACGCCCAGATCCGACGGGCGCAACGGGCTGGCCGTAGTCCGGATTCTGGAAGCTGCACAGACTTCCCTCTTGCAGAACGGCGCGACCGTGGCGTTATAGTCGCCATTCCCCTGCTTTCCACAACACCTGTAAACAAGAAAACCCCGACGATTTCTGCCGGGGTTTTCTGTTTCCAACTAGAGAATTCAGATTCTACAGGAAGGCTGCTCAATAAGCAGTCTGCGCCGTGGTTGCTTCGACGCGTGAGATCTGCGGCACACTACGCTTGAGCGCCTGTTCGATGCCGGCGCGGAGCGTCATCGTACTCATCGGACAGGAGCCGCATGCGCCGAGAAGTTCGAGTTCAACCACCAGGTCCGGCGTAATGTCGAGCAACCGCACTGATCCTCCATCCGCCATCAGGTAAGGGCGAATCGTATCGAGCGCCTTCTCGATCTGGAGACGCAGTTCCGGATCAGATCCAGGGTTATATTCCTCATTAGAGGGTGAAACAGGCGTCGATGACACCGGAGATTGATTTTTGTCAGGCATGATGCAGCTCGCTTACAAACAGGAAAACGTTCCCAGATTTCTTTATAACAACAATCTAAGCAAAAAGATCGAGACTCTCTACTTTGAGAGGGGAACATCGGGAAGAAACGACGAGGACAGCTTCACCGGTGCAGGATCTCTATTTGCTGCGTCGGGGGAAGCTCAGCGTTTCGAACCGTTACCTGTTTTACGACCATTTCCGCTACGCGAGCGAAGGCGGTTGCGGCTACACTCTCTTG
This sequence comes from uncultured Rhodothermaceae bacterium, assembly GCA_965365465.1. Lineage (GTDB taxonomy): Bacteria > Bacteroidota > Rhodothermia > Rhodothermales > DASSAV01 > CBDUBU01. The sequence goes on along the minus strand of CBDUBU010000064.1, from coordinate 10,784 downwards.
CCTGGCTACTACGACAGGTTGCCCGTCGTCTCCTCCCTCCCTGACGGCTTGCTCTATGGGAATCTCTCCCAGAAAAGGTACGGATAGTTCCTCTGCAAGGCGCTGCGCGCCGCCATGTCCGAAGAGGTAATATTTGCGATCCGGCAAGTCCGGTGGAGAAAAATAAGACATGTTCTCGATGATGCCGAGGACAGGAACGTTTACATTCCTAAACATCGCCACTCCTTTGCGCGCATCGGCCAGCGCAACGTCCTGGGGCGTCGAAACAATAACGGCTCCGGTCAGCGGAACTGTTTGCACAATGGTAAGCTGGATATCCCCGGTTCCAGGAGGCAGATCCATTATCAGGTAATCAAGGTCGCCCCAATTTGTGTCTCCGAGGAACTGCCGAACGGCGCTGGATACCATAGGCCCGCGCCAGATCGTCGCCTGAGACGGGTCCACCAGAAAACCCATTGAAAGCAGGCGTACCCCATATTTCTCCAGTGGGACAATTTTGCGGTTGTCGTCTACACGAGGCTTCTCGTTTGTAATGCCAAACATAGTGGGAATCGAAGGGCCGTAGATATCAGTGTCAACGAGGCCGACCTCATATCCCTGCTGCGCCAGCCTGATCGCAAGGTTTACGGCCACCGTGCTCTTGCCGACCCCGCCTTTTCCTGATGCGACGGCTACGTAATTCAGTATACCTTCCGGTTTCGAGGGCGTTGCACGTCCGCCTCCGCTTACCTGGATGTCTTTTCCCAACGAAATCATTTCCGAATCTGTATCGATTCGCACCTCGACATCAGAATGTATATGCTCGTGTACAGCCTGCCGGCAGGCCGCAACCACCTCTTTTGCAAAAGCAGCATTTGGCGCCTTAAGAACAATGGTGAAAGACACCACGGCGCCCTCAACTTTCAGATTCTTGACCATGTCGAGCCGGACAATGTCTCTGCCTCGATCCGGCTCTACGATTTGTGAGAGCGCGGTTAGCACCTGTTCGCGCGTTATTTTCATAACCATCCCGGAAGTAGTACAAATGTTAGATACGCTGCCGTTGATGCAAGCCGCAATGGGACGGAAGCGCCCATTGATTGTTCCTACCGGAGGTCCTGCGGCATATGCATCGCATAGCGGATAGCAAGTCCGTGGCGAAGTCCGCGTGGGCTTACCGTACACCGCGTTAACCTGAACGTTCTCATAAAGACATCGAGGATCAGGACGCCCGTGGGGAAAACGTCGGCGCGTCCTGCGAGCACCGCAGGGTTCAACGTCAGCACCTCATCGAAATCAGCGGCGAGCAGGCGCTGTCTCCACTGATGCACCTCGGCATAGTTTATCACCTGGGGATGTCCGTGCAATGCCGCCCAGGATGCAACGCCGGCATGTACCAGCGCAAGCGACGAGGCCGTACCGGCAGCCCCGATAAACGCAAGGTCGTCCCGGACAGGTATCTCCGCCTCCAGGAAGGCTCTTTCCAGTACGGAAACGGCTGTCTCTATCTCCTCTTTTGAAGGAGGCTGACTTGAAAACAGCCTTTCCGTCAGACGAACCGTGCCAATATTCAAGCTTTTCCGGAAATGAATTGCTTTCATCCCGGCGACCGCCCTTTGCCCTATGACGATTTCCGTCGATCCCCCTCCGATATCGAGGACCAAACACTTTTCCCCAGGTTCACCGGAAACCGATGTCGCCCCCAGAAAGCTCCACAAAGCTTCGTCCTCGCCCGGAAGAACCTCATAATCCAGACCGGTTTCCCGGCGCACAAAATCTATCAGTTCCGTTCGGTTCAGTGCATCCCGCGAGGCGCTTGTAGCGCCCACAATGATCTCTTCGGCATTCCATTTCTGCGCCTTTTCCTTGTAAGCAAGCAGCGCTTCCTTCAGCCGTAACATCGCGGAATCCTTGATTCGGGATGTTGCGTCTACTCCTTCCCCTAACCGAACAAAACGTTGTTCCTCGTAGAGGGGGCGCATTCCATCGGGAGACACTTCTGCCACCAGCAGCAGCGCCGTGTTAGTTCCTACGTCAATGGCTGCGATTATCATATCCTGTACTGAGCCTGAATTACATTCCTTCTACTGATCCACCGCCTGCTGCTCCCGATCGATATAACACCTGGTCGAGTCCATAGAGCAGCAGACCCAGTACACCGAAGACAAGAAGTGCGAGAATAGGGCGCCAGATGATGAGGCCGCCAAAGAATCCCAGCACCCCGCCGAGATACTTGATATAGTTGAGCTGCTCGTTTGCGGTATTGCGCAACAACCTTTCGAGTTGCTGCTCGTCATACCGTCTCATGTTTGCAGCAATCATTTCATAGATGTCGAGGTTCTCTACAAAACCGAGGATCACGCGCGTAGCCCACTGCTCAACCTCTTCAGACCGGGCTTCTATCTTCTCCGGAACGCGGTCCAGCAAATGGTCCATGCCGTCCAGCGCAGTATCCAGAGAGGACGGCAGTTCGTGTATCGCCTTATCGATTCGGCGTTGGAAGTCCTCTTCGTTCAGAAAACGATAGGCTTTCAAGGCGATGCCACTGATGCCCTGCCCCGCGTGCTGCTCAACTTTCCCGACCAGGAAATCTGCTATCTTTCTCCTTACGGTCTTAGAAGCAAGCACTTCCTCAACGTAGTCCGATGTCAACATCTTAAGCTCGGACCTGAAATCCGGATCTTCCAGGACGCCTCTTGTCACCGAAAGCGCCATTTCACGGTACCGAGGGATAACACCGCTTTCTTCTATTTTCTGCTTGATGATCTCTTCGTTGATTAACTCTTCGGACACAGCCCTTGCCAACCTGTAGATAACCCGCTCCCGTTGCGCAGGGATAAGCCCTTGTCCAAAAATGGGGCGGCGCCTGCGCGGGTGAAACAGCATCGTGATGGCGAGCCAGTTGGTGTAAAACCCGATGAGGCCGCTTACCGACAGCATGAGAAGCAACCCCTGTAACGGAAGGCGATAGCCAAACAGATTCAGCGTCTTTCCGGGGAAGTCCCAGACAAATGAAAACACAAAAATCAGTCCCAGGAACCACGGAATCAAACTGAGCAGCGGCAGCAAGCGGGCATACGACCCGGCAAAACGAGGCGGCTCAACAACAGGTTGGGGAGCGGGGGTTCGGGGCGGAAGATGCCGCTTTATGTATTTCTGAAGCAGGGATCTCAGGTCACGCGCACGCGCTTTCGTGATCGCTTTTGCTTCAGGAAGCGTCGAGGCGCGCCGGTCTCCTTTATTCGCTTCCGGGGGAGGTTTCAGGCTGTCCTCATCAGGAATCTCTGTGTGTTCGAGGCGGAGGGCGTCATTATCCTGCATGGGCATCTCCCCTCTCTTCGCTCGCGCTGCCAAAGCCCAAGCGCCGGGATTGAGCTTGCATCCCGGAGATAACATGCCCGATATGAGCATCAATGTCCAGGCCCAGTTCGCTCGATCCCTGCTGAATGTCTTCGCGGCTCACGGCAGCCGCGAAAGCACGGTCTTTGAGTTTCTTCTTTACTGATTTGACAGTGATTCCTTCAAGCCCGTGTGGGCGCACGTGGGCTACGGCTGTGATAAAACCAGCCAGTTCATCGACTGCAAAGAGCGCATTGGCGAGGCGTGTCGTTCGAGGCGTACCTGTGTAATCAGCATGACCCAGGATGGCTTCCGTCATTTCAGGAGGATATCCCTGCTCCTGCAACGTCCGAACGCCGACGTAAGGATGTTCCTCTGGTGAGGGATGCCGCTCATAATCCAGGTCATGGAGCAGCCCGGTCATCCGCCACAGTTCCACATCCTCTCCGAACACCTGCGCGTAGTGCTGCATAGCCGCTTCTACGGCGTATGCATGGCGGCGCAGGCTCGGCGTTTGGGTCCACTCGTGGAACAGCATCAGCGCATCATTATATCTCGGCATGGGCCTACAAAAGATACTGGTTCAGGCAATACTGTAGCAGCGGATCGGACTTGCCTGGCAACAGGGATGCGAATGGGAGGTCGATACTGAACGTTTTGCCATACAAAGATCCCGGTTCTATGTCCCAACGCTAGAAAAGATCGATCAGCTTTAGCTCTTTGAGGTACCTGCGCGGATCGCGTTCAAAGTCCATCAGGATCCGGTTAAGGCTCGTCGTCAAGGAATCGAGCCTGTAATACATTGTTGGATCATTCACAAGTAATCCGAGCGTTCCCTCACCGCGATTCACTTTTTCGATCAAACTGTCCAATCCCAATGTCGTCCCGTCAAGGGCATCAAGGTTCTGGTTAAGTCTCCGGAGAACCTGATTGAGGTTTTGCACAGTCGCTTCGAGCGAGTCAGCATTCTCGCCTGTAAATCTTTTGAGATCTCCGCTTATGCTATCAACATTCGACAGTACACTGGACAGGCGGCCCTGTTCGGCTTGCAGGACGCGATCAAGCGACCGGGTGACATTGCGAAGGCCGGCCAGGGTCAAACGCAAGTCGCTGTCCGGATCGTTCAGCAAGTTCCCTGCTTCACCGAAGGCGTAGGATGCTGCTACGAGCGTGCTGTCCACACGGTTCACCAGTTGCGGAGCGCGGTCAGTCAGACTGCCCAGCGTCATCGCGTCCTCCCTGCCTGGAATGAATCCGCCGTCATCAACAGGTGCGTTGCCAGGCGGGCCTAGCTCCACGACGAGATAAACGCTGCCGAGCGCAGCAATGCCGCCCGCCAGAGCGGTTGATCCTTCAGGCACCGTGATGCGACGGTCTACCTGAAACCGGGCCACTACGTTCCGGGTCTGTGGGTCCAGGCTAATCTCGGTTATGCTGCCGACGTTGATGCCTTGAATTCGCACAGGACTTCCTTCGACAAGCCCTCCGGCATCTGAAAAAGAAGTGACCAGGTCGTAGGTGCCCCTGAACAATGGAAGATTTGCGAAATAGCGGATGCCCAGCACGAAAACAACAGCAGCGGCGACAACGGCGATCCCGACTCTCAGTTCGTTGGATAGTCTCATTTAGTGTAGCAGGGAAGCTTCTGTGGTTGCTGGTGCGTTACCGATCTGATACTCATTGGCCCTCACGAAGGAAAGGAGGGTTTCATCATCAGTTCTATGAAGTTCTTCAATGGCGCCTACCCAACGCATCTGCCCTTCATGAATGAAAGCGGCGCGATCAGCAATGGACAGAACCGAATGCATATCATGGGTCACTACGATACTCGTGACATTCAGTTGTTCAGCAAGCCCGCTGATAAGTTCATCAATAGTGTTGGACGTTTCCGGGTCAAGCCCGCTCGTAGGCTCATCATAGATAATATACCGTGGGCGCAGCGCAATGGCGCGGGCAAGCGCCACTCGTTTCTGCATTCCACCCGACAACTCAGAGGGTTTTTTCTCTCCTACATCAGACAACCTGACCATATCCAGGCATTCCTGAACTACCTCCGTTATTTCCTGCGATGTCTTGTCGGTAAATGTCCGCAACGGAAAAGCCACATTATCAAAAGCGTTCATGGAATCGAAAAGAGCGCCGCCCTGAAACAACACACCGAACTGTGTGCGAATCTTACGAAGTTGCCGATACGGGACCTTGTTGATATTCGTTTCATCTACAAGGATTCGCCCCCCATCAGGTTTTAACAATCCGATCAGGTGCTTCATCAACACGCTTTTTCCTGAACCGGAGCGCCCGATGATAGCCAATGTCTCCCCGTCTCTGATCTCCAGCGATACATCCTTGAGAACCGGTTTGTCTTCAAAGCTTTTGTAGAGATGTTCGACTTTTATCATGGTTTACAATAGCAATACGGCAAGAGCAAGGTCCGCCAGAAGCAGATAAACGCAGCTTGTAACGGCAGCCTGTGTTGTACTCCTCCCGACACCCTCGGCTCCCCCTTTGGTATAATACCCCTTAAAACAAGAGATAGAGGTAATAATAAACCCGAATGTCAGCGCCTTGATAAGTCCGAACCATGCGTCAAAAGGTTGGAAGAACTCGCGAGCGCCCTGGACGAACTGCCCGGCAGTAAGATAGCCTCCGAGATCCGCCACGATGATGCCGCCCGATATTCCCACAAGGCAAGCCAGAACATACAGGACGGGAAACATGACCAAGCCTGCCAGAACCCGAGGCATGATGAGAAAACCAATGGAGTTGAGTCCCATTGCCTCAAGCGCGTCGATCTGCTCGGTAACACGCATCGTACCAAGTTCAGCAGCAATCCTGGCTCCCACACGCCCCGCAAGAATAAAACCCGTCACCACGGCGCCCAATTCGAGTATCATCGATGGGGCTACAATCGAACCAATAATGGTCTTGGGAATAAGGGGTGAGACAAGTTGATACGCTGTTTGCACCGTAGTAACTGCCCCCGAAAAGGCTGCAGCCAGGGCGACAATAGGAATCGATTCGTTCCCGATCCGCACCATTTGCTCGAAAAGGTTCTTGCGGTACACCCCGAACTCGCTCAACGATGTCAGGGCATTGTACATCAGAATGCTATAGCGACCCATAGAACGAAAAGGGCGAAGCAATTGTCGCTGCAGCGCAAGCATACAAGTTCTACCAGAGGGCAGGTTATTCTCTCACAGAAGGTATCCTAAACGCAAATGGTTATGCTTTTGATGCGCGTCCGCAGAGAAAAGATCGCAGGTATTCCTGCATAAAACCAGTTTACCCCTCGCGCATGACACAGGAATGTCATGCCATTCAGGTAATTTGCCTTATAAAAAATTTATACACCATTTAATTCCAGAAGGGATTTCCATGGCGAAAAGTCGAAGCAAATATGTCTGCCAGGTCTGTGGTCATGAATCTCCGCAATGGATGGGTAGATGCCCGAACTGTGAGGCATGGAGTTCCTTTGTCGAAGAAAACGTCAGGGTTCCGGTAAAAGCGAGAGTCGGCGCGCTCACGCGGGAAAGCGGCGCCACGAGAAAACCGGTAACGCTGGCGCAAGTCCAGATTGGTGATGAAGCCCGGCTACAAACTGGAATTGCCGAGTTCGACCGCGTCATGGGCGGGGGCATCATGCTCGGCTCGCTCAATCTCATTGCGGGCGACCCCGGTATAGGAAAAAGCACCTTGATGACCGAACTCGCAAAGTATTTACCAGATCGAAGGATTCTGTATGTAACAGGCGAAGAGTCGGTTCGTCAGGTAAAACTCCGTGCGCAACGACTGGGTGTCGATGCGGAAGGCATGATGCTGTTTTCGGAAACCAATGTCGAAGAGATCATTGCGGCAACCCAGGAGATCAACCCGGATGTGATGATCGTGGACTCTATCCAGACCATCTTCCGTCCGGACATCCAGAGCGCTCCCGGTTCAGTCAGTCAGGTGCGCGAAAGCACAGCGTCGCTGCTTCAACTCACGAAAGGCATGGACATGTCGACCTTCCTTATCGGCCACGTAACGAAGGAAGGCTCGATTGCAGGTCCGCGGGTTCTGGAGCACATGGTTGACACTGTCCTGTACTTTGAGGGCGACCGGCACCACACGTATCGCATCCTGCGAGCCGTCAAGAACCGGTTTGGCTCGACCAATGAAATAGGTGTTTTTGAGATGTCGGATGCAGGCTTGAGGCAGGTTCTCAATCCGAGCGAGATATTTCTGTCCGAACGGAGTTATGGCATCAGTGGATCTACTGTGGTATGTTCCATGGAAGGCACCCGCCCGGTGCTTGTTGAGATCCAGGGCCTTGTAACGCCAACCTCCTATGGCACGCCCCAGCGCACGGCCACCGGCTTTGATTACCGTCGTCTCCAGATGCTGCTGGCTGTTCTGGAAAAGCGCGAGGGCCTGCGCTTATCTACTCATGATGTTTTCGTAAACGTAGCCGGCGGCGTTCGTCTGGATGAGCCTGCCGTGGATCTGGGAGTCATCGTATCCGTTGCCTCCTCCTTCCGTGATATTCCCACGGACACCGGCACAGTGCTGATTGGCGAAGTGGGATTAGGAGGAGAGATTCGCACCGTGAGCCAGGTTGAATCCAGGCTCAAGGAGGCTGCCAAGCTGGGCTTCAGGCAGGCAATCATTCCCAAAAACAACCTGAAAGGAATGGCTACAGCATCTTCGCTTGAAGTGCTGGGCGCAGAGCACCTCCACGAGGTTCTGGATCTGGTATTGTGAGCAGGGCCGGCTCTCACACTGTGTCCGTCAGGAAATTATGCGTTTCCACGTAACAGTTCAGAGGTTTCATCCGTTATATAGCTGTTGCAGCAGGATAAAACGAGGCTGAACTTGCTGCCGCAAAGCATTTCCTATCACCCCATATGCGATTTGCTGAGGTTCGTATGAAGCATCGAGAAGGAACAGCAGACTTGCCTGTAAGAGCATTCCGATCTTCCCAAACACGCCCCTCTGGCGGAGCAGCGCTATGAAAAACCTATTACGCGAGTACGGACCCATTACCGTACTGATTGTTTTCTGTATGGCCGGTTATCTGTTCTATGACCGGCATAGAGACGATATCTTGTCTTACTCTCTCGACGCGATTGGCGATCAACTCGTTTCGCTAATCGATGAAGGGGGCCAGGAGGCTGTTGCTGATTATTTTGCACGATTCAAGAAGCGGGTGCTCGCGCGTGAGGTGGAGCCGGAACGTGTTGAGTGCATCGCAGCCAACGTCCTTAACCTGCGTAATAGCGGCCTTCCACTTACACCCGACCAGGCAAGGATGGTGCTTGAGTTTTCAGCGCTGCCCCCTTCCATAAACGAAACCGGGGAAGCTTTTTCCGTGCCGTGGATGCCGCTGCCTGATATACCTCCGCCTCCGGAGCCTGTTGATCCGGAGCAACTATCCCGGCTGGGAGAAAACCTCCAGGCGATAATTGCCTTTAATGCCGAGATCCAAGAGGCTATTCGCGATCAGGGGCAAAAGAATCTGTCCGTTAAGCACCATGTGCGTTATCATTTCGGAAAGGGTGTTCAGGTAACGCTTGACCCTGCTCTCAAAGCGTTAATTGCCCGTGAAAAGACGACTTCCCTTGCCAGAGGGATGAAAGACCTGGAGCGGATGCATGTGGTAACCTGGAAGAAAAATCTTGCAGATGAGTTAGCCAGGGACCGGAAAAAGCGCAATAGAGATCAGAGTGCTATACTACAGGAAGAAGCCGTCAAACATAAGGCGGCGCAGACTGCCCTGAAGAACTTGCATTCTCTACAAGCCCTGGAAGCTATGGGCTTCGAAGCAGGGATCGACATTGATTCGCTTGAAGCCTCTATCGAGCGCCAGATTGCCGCTATTAGAAGCGTGGATAGCCGAGGCTAGATCACAGCAGCATTTCTTGCAGGATGATGGACGTTCTCTTTCGAGGCTTCGAAAGCAACTTCTGCGAAGCGCCGCACTCAAACGCTACAGAGAGGCGCAAGATGATGTCTCTTGTCAATATGCTGTTGCCACTGTATGGCGTGATGTATCAACCTGGAGATGCTGTTGTACCCCAGCTTTTCTTTCACACTGCGTCTGTAGGATTCGACGGTCTTCCGGTTGAGGTTGAGGCGGGCCGCAATTTCAATGGCGCTCATGCCCTCCCCGGAGAGATGGAATACTGCTCGCTCGCGTTCTGTTAAGGCGCCGATGGCGAAGCTTCCCAGCCCTCCTCTGGCCTGCACTCTTCCTATGATGTTTGATTGCATGACGCGGCTCAACGCCACCCGGCCTGCTGCTACAGTACGCACCGCATCTACAAGCACCTGCGTCGGTTGGCTCTTCATAACATAACCGTTTGCTCCTGCCTGCAAAGCACGTTCGGCAAACACATGCTCATCATGCAGCGAATAAACGACAACTCTTACATTGGGATAACCTTCGCGTATCCGGGCGACAAGATCAAGGCCATCGATTTCTCCGAGCGACAGATCGACAATAACGACATCAATGGGGGCGCTAGCCAGCAGACGAAACAACTCTGCAACTTCGGCTGTCTGACCGCTCATTACAATGCCTGGCCGGCAGCGGAAACCGATTCCGATCGCCTCGCGCACGGCAGGATGGTCGTCGATCACAACCACCCTTATCGTTTTTTCAAAAGCTTTTTCCATATACTCCTCTGCACAGCGATCAAGCGTCATACCAACACAAATAAACGCGGCATAACTTTGCCGGGCACGACAGCGTGCGAGACACTCACGAATTAATTAACGCAAGCTTTCCCCTTTTCTTTCCTTTTGAAACCGGAGAGAAAGATGCTTTGATGTTAGTTTGTCAGTATTTATGTTTGTTTAAGCGCATGTCACGTAGAGGCGGCTGGATATGACAGTTCAGGGAGATGTCACGCAAATTCTGGTAGATGCGAGCCAGGGCAACGAGGAGGCTGTTGCTCGCATATGGGATGTGGTATACGAGGAACTGCGCGCCATTGCTCACCGCCAACTGCTTCGTGAACGCAGCGACCATACGCTTTCGACCACAGCCCTCGTCCATGAGGCATACCTTCGCCTGATCGACCAGACACGTGTTGAGTGGCAGGACCGGGCGCACTTCTTTGGCGTGTCGGCTCAGGCTATGCGCCGCATCCTGGTAGACTATGCCCGCAAGCATCGTGCGCAGAAAAGAGGCGGCGGCATCAAAAATCTCTCTCTCGATAAGGTCTCCATTCCGGTTGACGAGAGCATAGAAGACTTGCTTACCCTCGACGCTGCGCTCGAAAAACTGGCTGCGTTGAATGAGCGCCTCTGCAAAGTAGTAGAGCTTCGCTATTTCGGGGGCCTCACCGAAGATGAAACAGCAGAAGCGCTGGGCGTCACTACACGCACCGTACAAAGGGACTGGGCAAAAGCAAGGGCGTGGCTTCGTATGGAAATATACGGCGGAACAGGCGTTTCCTCTCCTGACCCAGAGTAACGCAAGCGAC
>CBDUBU010000063.1:0-16212 GCA_965365465.1 uncultured Rhodothermaceae bacterium | reverse complement strand
GGAGTTTACCGGAGTAATCGACGTAGATGGTTTTGGTTTCGGTGTAGAAGTCGAACACTTCCCAACCGCCTTCGCGGTGTCCGTTGCCTGTTTCTTTCACGCCGCCGAAGGGCATGTGGGCTTCGGCACCGATGGTCGGGCCATTTATGTACGTGATGCCCGCCTCCAGTTCATGCATTGCACGGAATGCAAGCGCTACATCGCGGGTATAGATGCTTGAGGAGAGTCCGTAGCGCGTGCTGTTCGCTACTGCTATGGCCTCATCGTAAGATTTTACTTTAAATACGGAAAGGACAGGGCCAAAGATTTCTTCCTGGGCGATGCGCATTTCAGGCGTCACGTCGGAAAAAACAGTTGGTTCGAAAAAGAAACCATCGTCGAGATCTGCTCCGCTGGCCCTGGCGCCTCCAAGCATGAGCCTGGCGCCTTCATGTTTTCCAATCTCTACGTAACGGGAGACCTTCTCCAGCGCCTTTTGATTGATTAGCGGCCCGACATCGATGTCGGGACTGTTGCCGTAGCCCAGTCGCAAGGCGGCGGCGGCAGAGACGAGTCTTTCCAGCAGTTCATCATGGATCTGTTCGTGCAGGATAAGTCGGCTTGTGGCGGTGCAACGCTGGCCCGTTGTTCCAAAGGCTCCCCATAGAACGCCCTCCAGAGCCAGGTTCAGGTCTGCGTCCGCCATAACGATCATCGGGTTTTTTCCGCCCATCTCCATTGAGAAGCGTTTATGGAGGCGGCCGCAAGTTTCCCCAATGGCAGATCCGGTTTCTGTGGAACCTGTGAAGGAAATGGCGCTCACGCCCGGATGAGCAACGAGGGCTGATCCCGCGCCGCTTCCGCCGTGGAGCAGATTTACAACTCCATCGGGCAATCCTGCATCGATGAAGACCTGAACGAGCAGGTGGGCCAGATGGGGCGCATCCTCGCTCGGCTTGAATACGATGGTATTGCCGCACGCAAGCGCAGGAAACATCTTCCAGGTGGGCACCGCCACAGGGAAGTTCCATGCCGTTATGACACCGCATACACCGACAGGTCGGCGGATCGTCATGTTGAATTTGCTGGGGAGTTCGCTTGGAACGGTATGGCCGAACAAACGCCGTGTTTCGGAGGCTGCATAGTAGGCCGTGTCGATGGCTTCTTGCACATCTCCCAGCGTTTCCGTGAAAGGTTTTCCCATCTCGCGCGTCATTTCAAAGGCAAGGGCATCTTTGCGAAGCGTAAGCAAATCGCCGATCTTTTTTAGAATGTCACCACGCTGCGGAGCCGGCAGTGTGCGCCAGCGCACAAGCGCTTGTTGCGCTGCATCTACAGCCATGTTGACATCTTCTGCCGACGAATCCGGAAAAAGGCCGATGATATCTTGCAGGCGCGCCGGATTGCGATCTGTAAAAGTATTCTTTGTCGAAGAATCCACCCACCCGCCGCCTATATAGTTTTGGAATCTTTCAGCCATGTTGTTTGTGAGATATAATGGGGAATGTGAATGGAAAGATAGTACGGAACAACGTCGAAAAAAGGGATCTCAGCGCGTGGGGAAGTTGTGACCAGTTCGGGTTCATGAACGTGTCGAGCGCGAAAAAGTCTGGTATACTGACCAGAACGGCGTTATTTTGCCGGCGCCAATTGCATTCTCGCCTTTAGCAAACACCATCCGTATGGCAAACAACAGCAGCACGATTGAGTCAGGGGCCAGGGTTTCGCAGCGTCTCCGTTCAGTGCCTCCCAGTGGAATCCGGCGTTTTTTTGAAATTGCGGCTACCATGGAGGAGGTAATATCTCTGGGAATCGGAGAGCCTGATTTTTCTTCTCCACAGCCTGTCATCGATGCGGCTGTTGCATCGTTGCACGCGGGTAAAACAGGCTATACGGCCAACGCAGGGTTGTTGGAATTAAGGGAACTCATAGCTCAGGATCTGAAGGAAAGGTATCAGGTTGCGTATGACCCGACGCGAGAAATACTGGTGACTGTAGGTGTAAGCGAAGCGATGCAACTCGCCATGCTGTCCTTGCTGGATCCCGGCGACGAGATCCTGATTCCGGAACCATGTTTTGTGTCTTATGGACCTACTGCCCGATTCGCCGGGGCGAATGTGATCTATGTTCCTACTTCGGAGCGTAATGATTTTCAGGTGACGGCAGAGGACATAGCATCACGGATAACCGAGCAGTCTCGTGTACTTTTTCTGGGTTATCCGAACAATCCCACCGGAGCGGTGCTGCGCCGTGAGAATCTGGAGGAAATAGCAGAGGTTGTGGTCAAGCATGATCTGCTTGTGATTTCGGACGAGATATATGATCGTCTTGTATATGGCGAGGCGTACGAACGGGGGCACGTATGTCTGGCTTCGATAGAGGCGCTCAGGGATCGCACCGTTTTGCTGGGTGGTTTTTCAAAGAATTACGCCATGACAGGATGGCGAATCGGTTATGCCTGCGCTCCAAATGATATTTATCAAGCGATGTACAAGGCTCATCAGTACATTGTAATGAGCGCACCCACGATGGGGCAGATAGGAGCGGTGGCAGCAATCAGGTCGAGTCAGGAACACGTAGAAGCAATGCGGCGGTCCTATGATGAGCGTCGGAGGGTGATCGTGGATGGATTAAGGAAAGCCGGATTGCCAACGTTTGAGCCGGAGGGAGCGTTTTACTGCTTTCCCAACATCCGGAGCACGGGTCTGACGTCTGAAGAATTTGCGCAGCGGCTTCTGGCAGAGGAGCACGTAGCCTGTGTGCCGGGAGATGCTTTCGGGCCAAGCGGCGCAGGTTATTTACGGTGCTCCTATGCTACATCTCTTGAAAAACTGGAAGAAGCGGTAAGGCGCATAACACGTTTCGTTGAAAGGTGCAGAGAGCGTCAAAACTAGCCAGAATTCTGGCGATAACCCTTGTTGTGGCGCTCACATCCCATGTTCTGATTGGATGGGAGTGGAGCATGGTCGGCGGGGTCTATGCAGGCTGGCAGTCAGGTAGCCGGGGCTGGCTCACGGGACTGGTAGGAGTGGGCTTTTCCTGGCTGCTCATCATTTTTTATGATTATGCGTGGTCTCCTCACCAGACGACAGCTATGCTCACGGCGGTGGGAGAAATATCGGGAAACCTGCCGGTCGCTGCTGTAGTTGCCATCAGTTTATTGCCAGGTTGTATACTGGGAGGCATGGGCGGGCTTATCGGCGCACAGTTAAACGTTGTTATAAGGCGGCCCACGAAAGCAGCAGGCAGCTAAAGGGCAGCACAAACTAGATTCAGGAACGTTAATCCGTTATTGCAATGCGTAATAAAGAAGAACTCAGAAGCCTCTTAGAGCGTGTGGGAGCGCTCGGAGGCTATCTTTGACGTAGATTATCGGGAAGAGGTTGTCTCCGAACTCAACGAGAAACGGCTCAACCATGATTTCTGGTCTAATCCGGAGCGAGCCAGGGAGGTTGAGAAGGAAATCGCTCTCCAGAAGGAATGGCTGGATGCGTGGTACGAAATAAAACGCTATTCCGAGGACATTGAAACCCTCATGTTGCTGGCAGAGGAGGAAGGAGACTCAAGTCTTGCAGGAGAGATAGAAAGCGAGGCAGCCAGGCTGGAACAGCGTTTAGATGCGGTTGAGCTTCGCAGTATGTTGAGCGGCCCGGATGATCACCGGAATGCCATTCTGACGATACACCCCGGCGCAGGAGGAACGGAGAGTCAGGATTGGGCTGATATGTTGCTCCGTATGTACACGCGATGGGGCGAGCAGAATACCTATCGGGTAACCATGCTGGAATACCAGGAGGGTGACGTTGCTGGAATCAAGAGCGCGACTTTGCGTTTGGAGGGGCCCTATGCCTATGGATATTTGAGGATGGAATCCGGAGTCCATCGTCTGGTGCGCATATCGCCTTTTGACTCCAGCGGGAGGCGGCATACTTCTTTTTCAAGTGTATTTGTGTATCCAGAGATTGATGATGCCATCGACATCGAAATACGGAACGATCAGGTAGAGTTGCAGACGTTCCGATCCGGCGGCAAGGGAGGGCAGAATGTTAACAAGGTAGAGACGGGTGTTCGACTTATCTGGACCGGCGCCTTATCCAATGGAGAAGATGCACGGATCGTGGCTGAATGTACGGAAGAGCGAAGCCAGTTGCAGAACCGCGAGCGAGCCATGACCATGTTGAAAAGTCGCTTGTACCAACTGGAGCGCGATATTCAGGAGTCCGCCAAGAACGAGGTAGAGGGTCAGAAGAAAAAGATCGAATGGGGCAGCCAGATTCGGTCCTATGTGTTTCAGCCGTACACGATGGTAAATGACCATCGCTCAGAGACCAAAGTGACGGACGTACAGGCCGTTATGGATGGCAATCTGGATGTATTTATCAAGGCAAACCTGTTACAGGCTACCTAAAGTCGACCGTCAAGGGCTGTAAGCCGGCCCGGAGGTCTTTGCAAATCAGTTTATCAGGGGTATACATGTCTGAGCGATTGAAATTCGACTTCCTGGTGATTGGCAGCGGTATTGCCGGGCTTTCGTATGCATTGCAAGTAGCAAAGCATGGCACGGTAGCCATCATTACGAAGAAGGATTCGGTTGAATCGAACACAAACTACGCTCAGGGCGGCATCGCCGCTGTCATGGATTCTGCGGACACGTACGAAAGCCATATCCGTGACACGGTGATAGCAGGAGCCGGCCTCTGCGACCCCGATATTGTAGCGATGGTGGTAAAAGAGGGGCCTGAACGGATCCGGCAACTCATGGAGTTGGGGGCAGAGTTCACACGCAAGAATGGACATCTGCACCTTGGCCGAGAAGGAGGACATTCTGCGCACCGGATTGTTCATGCGGCAGATATGACTGGACATGAGGTGGAGCGCGCCCTCGTAGCCCAGGTTCATGCTGATCCGAACATCGAAGTGTTTGAATACCATTATGCGCTCGAGCTGATAACGGAGCATCATCTGGGGCAGCATGTCACCCGCCTGCGCACCGATATTCATTGCTTTGGAGTCTACGCGCTGGATGAAAAGACGGATCAGGTAAGGACGTTTCTGGCAAAGTCGGTTCTGATGGCAACCGGGGGATCCGGGCAGGTATACCTTCATACGACGAACCCTAGCATCGCTACGGGGGATGGGGTAGCGATGGCGTATCGGTCAAAGGCTCGGATCGCCAATATGGAGTTTATCCAGTTTCATCCGACTTCACTTTATCACCCTGAGGCCAAGTCGTTCCTGATCTCCGAGGCGGTGCGAGGAGCCGGGGGGCTGCTTTTTGACAAAGCAGGTCAACGATTTATGCCTGCCTATGACGAGCGCGCCGAGCTTGCTCCCAGAGACATTGTAGCGCGGGCTATCGACAGTCAATTGAAGATATCGGGAGATGAGTATGTGCTTCTCGACATTTCCCACAAACCAGCTTCAGAGATTACCGAACATTTCCCGAATATCTACGAAACCTGTCTGAAATATGGGATCGACATCACGAAGCAGCCCATTCCAGTGGTGCCTGCGGCGCACTACCAGTGCGGCGGCGTGTTGACTGATGCCTGGGGGCGCACTTCAATTCACGGATTGTTTGCCTGTGGGGAGGTTGCCTGCACGGGGCTTCACGGGGCAAACCGTCTGGCGAGCAATTCTCTGCTTGAGGCGCTGGTGTTCAGCGAGCGCGCCATCGAGCCTTCCGTTGCTTATGCACGCGAACAACGCTGGCGCGATGAAGTCGGTGATTGGGATGACAGCGGCACGATCAGCCCTAACGAGTGGGTTCTGGTGTCGCACAACCGGGAAGAACTTCGCCGCGTCATGTGGGACTACGTAGGGATTGTACGTTCGAACCTGAGACTTGAAAGGGCTTTTCGTCGTACGCACCTGATCTATGATGAGACGGAAGATTTTTACCGGAGGACGCGTGTATCTACGGGATTATGTGAACTGCGAAACCTGATTGCCGTAGCGTATTTGATAATCCGGAGCGCTCAGATGAGGCGCGAGAGCAGGGGGTTGCATTATATGCTTGACTATCCGGAACCGATAGAAAGCGAGCGCAGAGATACGCTGGTGTAAGGAGGTTTGCTCTGGAAGCGCAAGCGTCTTTATGCTCACAAGTCAAGGAAACATTGTGATGCAGCAGGCGTTGAGATGGCGGGAAGATTGAGTTTGCGAAATCGCCTCTTCCAGGTGTATATTGGACGCAGGATCAAGGGGAGGCCTTATGAAGCCGCCCTTTTTTTCTTGGGGTATACTGATTTTGCGTCAGCGCCCGTCCTGGTTGGGAACGGGCGTTTTTTGCAGAATGGGTTCAGGGTATATGAGCAGTTTGCATTTAAAGGAGACACAAACCTCTGAAGAACGGGTGCGGGAGATCGTTCAGGGAGTGATCGGGGAGCGCCCGCTTTTTGTGGTTGCTGTGGAGGTGCGCGGCGCCAGAGGAACAGGCGTCGTTGATATTTACGTGGATAGCGATACGGAACTGGACGTAGAGACGCTGGCAGGTCTCAGTCGGGAGATAGGATTCATACTTGATGCGGAAGATGTGCTTCAGGGGAAATATCGGTTGGATGTTTCTTCCCCCGGGGTAGATCGTCCGTTGGCTTTGCCTCGCCAGTACCGGAAGAACAAGGGGCGCGAGTTGCTCGTCAAGTACAAGACAAAGGAGGACTCTGACATAGCGTCGATAAAGGGAAAATTAACAGAGGCCGATGAAGAGGCTATTGTACTCTCGGTTTCTAAGGATAAGACATTGCGCCTGGAGTACGACAACATACTGGAAGCAAAAGTGCAGCTACCGTGGTGAATCAAATGGCAGCGGGCCGCTCTTGCTGCCCTAACAGGAGCCGGATGAGCAAGCCATGACAGAGATAGACAGACAATATGCATAGCTCTAATTTAGTTTCCTCATTTGCTGAAATTGCGCGAGAGAAAGACATCGAGCGCGATACGCTTCAGATGATCGTTGAAGACGTTTTTCGTGCGATGATCCGAAAGCGTTACGGCTCCGACGAGGCATTCGAGATCATTTTCAACCCTGACCATGGAGATATTCAGGTGTTGCATATCCGGGAAGTGATCAACGACATGGATATGGATGATCCGGTGACCCAGATAGAATGGAAAGACGCCCGCAAGATCGATGAAGATTTTGAGGTGGGAGATGAAGTCGCAAGTGAGGTAAGCATTGCGGACTTCGGGCGGCGGGCTGTTATGACGGCTCGTCAGACGTTTAGCCAGTGGATCCGTGACATCGAGAAAGAGAATGTGTACAAAACGTACACAGACATTGTCGGGGAAATTGTGGTTGGCGAGATCTATCAGATACGCAGGCGGGAAGTGCTTGTGATCCATAATAAAGTCGAACTCGTGTTGCCCAGAGAGGAGCAGATCTACAAAGACCGGTATCGAAAGGGAGACATGCTTCGAGCGGTGGTGAGAGAAGTTCGCAGAGATCCGGGAAGCAACCCGCAGGTGATTATAAGCCGTGCGGATCCTGTGTTTATGGAGCGGCTTTTTGAGTTGGAAGTGCCGGAGATTTACGATGGGATCGTAGAGATCAAGAAAATCGTTCGGGAGCCGGGGGACCGTGCAAAAGTTGCCGTCGTAAGCCATGATGAGCGCATTGACCCTGTCGGAGCGTGTGTAGGGATCAAGGGCGTTCGGATTCACGCCGTGGTGCGCGAACTTGGGAATGAAAACATTGATGTGCTGGAGTGGTCGGATACGCCGCACGAGCTAATCAAGCGAGCGCTTTCGCCAGCGAAACCTGTTTCTATTTTCATCAATCAGGAGCTTGATCCACCGCGAGCTAAAGCGGTGGTGCGTGTTGATGAGGTAAGCCAGGCCATCGGGCGAGGTGGGATCAATATCCGTCTTGCTTCTGCACTCACAGGATACGAGATCGACGTTTACAGGGAAATCGCCGCAGACGAGGAAGATGTAGACATCGACGAGTTTGTAGATGAACTTGCGCCGGAGACGGTTCAACGCCTTCGCGAGATCGGGTGCGACTCGGCGAAAGCGGTGCTGGAGCTTTCCGTGGATGAACTGATCCGGCGTTCCGGTCTGGAGCCGGAGACAGCTCAAAGAGTTATGTCGGTTATACGGGCGGAGTTTGAGGATGAAGAAGAACTTGAGGGGTGATTTTATGCGGGCGTAAGCGGAAGCTGGTTAGCAAGCTCGTCTCGAATGCCGGGGCAGAGTGATTTTAATGGTTCGATGATTGTACATGATCAAGGAAAGTAAAAAGTTTAAGGTCAGGCTATTCAAGGTTTCGAAAGAACTCAATGTGGCCATTGACACGCTGGTAGATCACCTTAAGGATAAGGGTTATGCCAGCGCGATGAATGGCACAGGCCCGAATACGACCATCAATGATGAGGAAGCCTACGACGAACTGATGGCAGCCTTTGCTGCTGACATGGCTACCGCGTCTCGCGTGAAAGAAAAAAGGGCAGCCTTTCGGGCCGAGTCGGATGAGGAAGAAGAGGAAGGAGTTGCGTTTGTTGCTCCGGAGAAGACCCTCTCTTCCGGGAAGGAAGTTGAAGAAGCGCATGAGCCGGTCGCGCCAGAGCCTCAAGCATCGGTTGAAGTTGTAGACCAGGAATCAGATGCGGTCCAGGTAGAGGAGGTTGAATCCCATACGGATTTGCCGGAGGAAGCCGAGCCGGTAGAAGCGCGGGATGACGTGCTTGCCGCAACGCCCGATGTGGAAGCCTTAGCGCCAGTGCAGGCTGAAGCCGACCTTGTTCCGGATCATGCAAGCGAACAGGATACCGACGATAGCGCTGTTGTTCAGGGGCAGGACACGTTAGAAGAAGCGGCCCTGCCGGCCGCCTTTGAAGAGCCGGATGAGGCCGTAGAAAGTGCATCTGATGCTGAGGCGCCAGAGGAGCAGGCAACTGAACCGGAAGGGGAGCGTGAGGACGAGATAGTAGATGAGGCAGCAGAAGAAGCGGAACCCGCAGAGGAAGTAGGCGCTGCCCTGGACGAGGTCGAAGAATCCCTGATTACTGCGGATCGATACAAGCTGGCAGGAACGAAGATTATAGGAAAGATCGATCTGAAAGTTGTAGAGGATCAGTCTGCCAAGAAAAAACGCAAGCGCAAACGCAAGCACAAGGCAAAGTCTCCGGAAGAAGGCGCGCCGCAAACGCAGGAGGAGTCTGTAGCGCCCAAGCGTGATGATGCCGCGAAGCGAAAGAAAAAGCGGAAGCGCGGCCCGGCGGTAGACGAAGCGGATGTGGAGCAGACGCTTCAGGATACGTTGCGGGAGTTGGAGCAGGGCGCCAGCAGGCTAAGGCAGCGTCGCCGCCGCCAGCGTCGTGATGAGCGCGCCGCAGAGCGCAAGCGCGAAATGGACCATGAGGCCGAAGATGAAAGTGTGCTTCGGATAACGGAATTTGTTTCGACGGGCGAGCTCGCCAATTTAATGGGGGTCCCTGTCACAGAGGTGATCAGCGTATTGTTTCGTTCGGGTATGATGGTTTCTATCAACCAGCGCCTGGATGCAGATACGATATCGTTTGTGGCAGATGAGTTCGATTTCGAAGTTGAGTTCATTACTGAATTCGGCCTGGACGATATCGAACTGGAAGAAGACAGACCGGAAGATCTACGTCCCCGCGCTCCGGTGGTGACGGTGATGGGGCATGTCGATCATGGCAAGACTTCACTTCTGGACTTTATCCGGCGGACCAATGTCGTTGCCGGCGAGGCCGGAGGCATCACGCAGCATATCGGCGCGTACAATGTGGAGTTAGCGAACGGTCGGGAAATTACTTTTCTCGATACGCCGGGACACGAGGCGTTCACCGCGATGCGCGCGCGCGGCGCGCAAGTTACGGATGTCGTCATTCTCGTGGTTGCGGCTGACGATGCCGTCATGCCGCAGACGATTGAGGCAATCAATCACGCCAAAGCTGCGGAGGTGCCCCTTGTAGTTGCCATCAACAAGGTTGACAAACCTTCTGCGAATCCTCAGCGCGTCATGCAGCAGCTTTCGGAGCATAACGTCCTGGTGGAGCAATATGGAGGTAAAGTGCAAGGCGCTATGGTCTCAGCCAAGACCGGGGAGGGCGTCAGCGATTTGCTTGATAAGGTTTTACTTGAAGCTGACCTGATGGAGCTAAAAGGCAATCCGAACCGCAATGCATCGGGTGTGGTGATTGAAAGCCGACTTGAGAAGGGCCGAGGGAACGTTGCTACCGTGCTTGTTGAGAATGGAACCCTTCGTGTTGGCGATCCTTTTGTCGTAGGGATCTACAGTGGGCGCGTGCGGGCTATGTTCGACGAGCGAGAGAACCGAATTGATGAAGTAGGGCCTGCGAAGCCGGCTCTTGTGGTAGGTCTTGATGGTTCTCCGGAGGTTGGGGATGCATTTATCGCTATGGACGAAGAGCGGGAAGCACGGGAAATTGCACAGAAACGGCAGCAGATCCATCGGGAGCAAACACTTCGCCAGCGCAAGCACATCACGCTTGATGAAATTGGCAGGCGGTTGGCTCTGGGTGAATTCAGAGAACTGAACCTGATAATTAAAGCAGATGTGGGCGGATCTGTCGAGGCGCTCGCTGATGCGCTGCTCAAGCTATCAACTGAAGAAGTCGCCGTAAATATCATTCATAGTGGGGTAGGAGCGATCACCGAGAGTGATGTCATGCTTGCTTCCGCCTCGGATGCGGTCATTATCGGCTTCCAAGTTCGTCCTATTGCGGGCGCTCGTACACTGGCAGAGCGCGAGGAAATCGATATACGCACCTATTCCATTATCTATAATGCCATTGAGGAAGTTCGGGACGCGCTTGAAGGGCTGTTGACGCCTGAGGAGAGTGAAAAGGTCATCGGCGTGGTTGCCGTACGCGAGATATTCCGCGTTCCCAAGATTGGGACCATTGCAGGATGTTATGTCGTGGAAGGACGAATTCATCGAAACGACCGAATTCGTCTGGTTAGAGATGGTGTGGTGATCTACAGCGGCTCAATTTCATCGCTCAAGCGATTCAAAGACGACGTTCGAGAAGTTCAGAGTGGGTATGAATGTGGACTATCCATTACGAACTACAATGACGTTAAAGTAGGCGATCAGATCGAATCGTATGAAATCGTTGAGACAAAGAGGAAACTGGAGGTTTTGAAACCTGAGTCCAGGTAGCGAGGCGAGAGGTCGTTGCTATTCCGACGTTTAATGCAAGGCTTGTATGGGTATTCGGACAGAGCGGATTTCAAAGTTGTTGCAACGAGAGATCGCCGAGATTTTGCAGACGGATTTGAGTCAGCAGATCCAACCTATGGTTACTGTAACAGGGGTTCGGGTTACCAAGGATCTCTCCATAGCATACATTCACGTAAGCATTTTTGGAGCGACCCTTGCGGAAAGGCAGGCAGGTTTCCGTCATCTTGAGGAATTGACATCTCAAGTCCGCTCTACGCTGGCAGGGCGTATACGGCATCAAGTTCGTGTCATTCCGGAATTGCGTTTCTTTCTCGACGATTCGTTGGAGCAATCTCAACGGATGGAGGATTTGTTCGACCGGATCCGGGAAGAACGGCAGCGTCGTGAAATCTGAATGGGAGAGCTAGATCCTGCAAACAGGCCCGGGGCCGGGCTTGATTTTCGTAACCGGGCTACAAGCGGGAAGGTTCATTCCGGATTGGACGCTATGCATAAGGGCTACGTCTATGGATATCCGGATCTGCCGTCCGTGATGGACGGGTTTGCTCTTCTTGTAGATAAGCCACAGGGTTGGAGTTCATTTGACGTTGTGCGCAGGTTAAGGCGTCTCTTGCTGGTAAAGAAGATTGGTCATGCCGGCACGCTTGATCCGATGGCGACAGGCTTATTGATCTGTCTTGTAGGCAAGGGTACGAAGTGGATGGAGGCGTTCATGGAGCAGACAAAAGCTTATTCCGGCACGCTTCGGTTGGGCGAGATTACGACTTCGTATGACGCAGAGACGGAGGTGGTGGAAAAACGACATTGCGATCATATCACGGAATCGAATCTGGAAACGGTTCGGAAAAGCTTTGAAGGCTCCATGGCACAGCAGCCCCCCATGTACTCAGCGGTAAAAGTAGAGGGCGAGAGGCTGTACAAGAAAGCACGGCGCGGCGAGACGATAGAACGGCCTTCTCGTCAGGTTGTCATCTATCGGTTTGACATTACAGCGTACCACAGGCCGGATGTATCCTTTGAAGTAGACTGTTCAAAAGGAACCTACATAAGGACGCTCGCGCATGATTTCGGCCAGAGACTTGGTTGTGGGGCGCATCTGACAGCTCTTCGGCGGGATGCGATTGGCGCATATCATGTAAGGAAGGCATGGTCTCTCGATTTGCTGGAACAGGCTCTGGGGAAAAGTTGACGTATTCCTGTTGCTTCCTCGTTATCCGTACACTCTTCGATTGGTGCATTCCCTGAATCTGAGAATATGAAGCGTGAATATGGACTAAAACATGTAGTCCGCGATGGTTCATCCTATATCACGGTAGGTACGTTCGACGGGATCCATGTCGGGCACCAGGCTATCGTTCGTTATCTGGTTCAGAGGTCGAGGCAGTTGGGAGGACAAAGCACTGTTCTTAGTTTTGACCCACACCCTCGCGAAGTTATACAGGGCGAGATTGTGCCCCTTCTTACTACCATTGAAGAGCGCGCCTCTGCACTAGAGAAGCTTGGTCTGGATCGTTTTGTAGTGGCGCCCTTTACCGAGAAGTTTTCGGATTTAAGCGCTGAAGATTTTGTCAGCAAGGTTCTGGTTGAAAAACTGGGTGTGCAAGAAGTGGTCATTGGCTACGATCACGCCTTTGGCAAGGATCGTGGAGGAAACAGGCAACTGCTCGAACAGATGGGAGCCAGGTTAGGATTTACAGTAGACGTTATACCTCCTGAGATTATAGGAAGTCATCCGGTCTCTTCTTCTACCATAAGGAGGCTTCTTCTGGAAGAAGGAGACGTGCAGATGGCTGCACAAATGCTTGGCCGTTTTTACTCTGTTGCTGGAAAAGTTATCCGCGGCGATGGACGCGGAAAGCAGATTGGCTATCCGACGGCAAACATCCGGATCGAACACCCGCGCAAAGTGACGCCGAAAGAAGGCGTGTATGCTGTTCTCGTTTCGACGGAAGCTTCCGGACATGACTTTGGCGGCATGATGAACATCGGGAGACGGCCTACTTTCGATGGCATGGCGGTTCAGCTTGAGGTGCATCTCTTTGATTATGACGGGGACCTGTATGAGCAAAAACTCCGAGTCTCCTTTGCGGAGAGGCTGCGGGATGAGCGCAGATTTGCGTCGGTGAGTGCGCTTCAGGAGCAACTGGTCAAAGATCAGGAGATTTGCAAAAAAGTGTTAGAATCGCTATAATAACGGGCTCTATGCATATTAGCTGCAGATCGTCTGTGGCAGAAGGGGAGGAACCTTCTTCTTTAGCATGGCACTAATCTAAAGAGGATTTCTGTTAATGGTAACAAAGGAAGAGAAGCAGGAACTCATTGCTTCGTTTGGCAAGAATGCTCAGGATACTGGAGCGCCGGAAGTGCAGATCGCTATTTTTACGAAGCGGATAAATGAACTGACGGAGCATCTCAAGAATCATCCGAAAGACCATTCTACCCGGCGTGGTCTTTTGCAGTTGGTTGGCAAGCGCCGCAGGCTGCTCAACTATTTGCAGAGTATTGAGATCGAACGTTATAGAACTGTAATTCGAGAATTGGGGATACGTAAGTGACAACAAGGGAAGCGGCGCTTCGTGGCAACGAGGAGCCGCTTCTTTGTTTTCGCAGCGCCATTTCTAATGCACCTGGTTGCCGAGCGGCGCCTTGCCAGGCAAAGCCACTCCCGGCAGCGTACTAACCGATTTCCGCAGCCTGAACGGCTGCTGTTTGAGTAGGCGAGAGAAACAAATATCATGATTGTGGAGAACACAAGAGTTATGTCAGAACCGACCACGCGCACCATAGACTTTGCTCCCGGCAAGTCGATCACCATTGAGACGGGACGTTTAGCGAAGCAGGCCGGCGGAGCCGTCGTTGTTCGCATGGAAGACACGATGGTGCTTTGCACTGCCGTAGTATCGAACGAGGTCAGAGCGGGCCAGAGTTTTTTCCCATTAACGGTAGACTACAGGGAGAAATACGCGGCCGGCGGAAAAATCCCTGGTGGATTCATTAAACGTGAAGGGCGCCCGACTGATAAGGAGATTTTGTCTTCACGTCTGATTGACCGCTCGATCAGGCCGCTTTTTCCGGATGGATTTCGCAATGAGGTTCAAATCATTGCCTACGTCATATCCGCCGATAATGAGAACGACGCAGACGTGCTGGCAGGCGTTGGCGCATCGGCTGCGCTTCTGCTGGCAGGCGCTCCCTTTGACGGCCCCATCGCACAGGTTCGTGTGGGTCGTGTAGGCGGCAGCTTCGTTCTGAACCCGACGATTTCAGAGCTTGAGGAGAGCGACTTCGACCTGATTGTGGCGGGCAAGGCAGATGCTATTGTGATGGTAGAAGGCGAGATGAAGGAGGTGAGTGAGGAGGAAATGGTTGAGGCGCTGGAGGCAGCCCATGAAGGCATTCGCAAACTCTGCGAGGGGCAAACAGCGCTTGTTCAGGCATATGGGTCTCCAGAGCCGATGCAGTACGAAACTGTTTCTACCCCACCGGAATTGATAGACCAGGTGCGTTCGATTATCGCTGCTCGTCTGGGAGAGCATATTCGTAAACCCTACGTAAAGCAGGAGTTTTACGGAGGAACTTCGGAGATCAAAGCTGAGGTGGTAACTGCCTTGCTTGGAAGCAATAATCCTGAAACCGGTGAAGTGCGGGCAGAAACAACAGCGGAAGGTTATACGGAAGTTCAGATCAAAGAAGCTGTTGCCAGTGTCGAGCGCGACTTGATGCGGGAAATGGTCATGGGCGAAGGGCGCAGGATCGACGGGCGGAGCACAACCGATATTCGTTCGATCTGGTGTGAAGTCGGGTATCTGCCTCGCGTTCACGGGTCTGCTATCTTTACACGCGGGGAGACGCAGGTGCTGGCCTCGATCACGCTTGGGACCGGGCGCGACGTGCAAGCTGTCGATCAGATATTTGACACGACAGACAAACGCTTTTTTGTGCATTATGACTTTCCCCCGTTTTCGACAGGAGAGACGAAGATGTTGCGGGGCACAAGCCGCCGCGAAGTCGGGCATGGATATCTCGCCGAACGGGCGCTTGCAAACATGCTGCCGGACCTTGACGCTTTTCCCTATACCATTCGTTTGAATGGGGACGTGTTGGAGTCTAATGGATCCTCTTCAATGGCTACCGTATGTGCGGGCACACTTGCTTTGATGGATGGGGGCGTGCCGCTCAAGAAGCCGGTTGCTGGAATCGCAATGGGACTGATCTCCGACGGGCAACGGTTTGCCGTTCTGAGTGATATCCTGGGTACGGAAGACCATCTCGGAGATATGGACTTCAAAGTCACGGGTACGAGAGACGGCATCACGGCGTGCCAGATGGATATCAAGATCAGCGGTCTGTCCCGCGATGTGTTGATGAAGGCCCTCTTACAGGCCAGAGACGGACGGGAGCACATTCTTGACATCATGCAAGATACGCTGGCAGAGACTCGTGCAGACCTGTCGCCGTATGCGCCGCGCCTTACCCAGATCACGATAGATTCGGAGTTCATCGGCGCAGTCATAGGTCCGGGTGGGCGCGTTGTACAAGCGATTCAGCGTGAAACAGATACGACCATTGAGATAGAAGAGCGTGACGGCGTTGGATACGTACGTGTTGCAGCAACAAACGGTGAGAGCGCCAGAGCAGCGATAGAGCGAATTCGGCAAATTGTGGCTGTTCCGGAGGTTGGGGAAGAGTACGAGGGGACGGTCAAGAATATTCAGAGTTTCGGAGCAATCATCGAAGTGCTGCCTGGAAAGGAAGGGTTGCTTCATGTATCAGAGATTGACTATGGATACGTTGACAAGGTAGAGGACTATCTTCAGGTTGGTGACAAGGTGAAGGTTCAGTTGATAGAAATCCGGGACGATGGAAAGCTTCGGTTGAGCCGCAAGCCGTTCCTGCCCAAGCCGGAAGGTTTCACCGAAGACAATGGGAGCCAGGGCGGCGGTCGTTCTCGTGGAGAAGGACGCGGCGGTGACCGGCGAGGAGGCGGAAGAGATGGAGGGGACCGTCGCGGCGGAGGCCGGGATGGTGGACGGCGTGGGGGCGGAAGCCGGTAGGCAATAGTGAAT
>CBDUBU010000062.1:0-16224 GCA_965365465.1 uncultured Rhodothermaceae bacterium | reverse complement strand
CGACCTCCTGGCGGTTACTGCTGTCATTTTCGATTGCGGCTAACCGCTTCTCCTCAATCAGTTCCAGGAGAAACCGGGCTGAAGGCTCACTTTTTTTCAAAAATGGTTGTGGCGCAAAGCCCATCACGAGCATCAACAGAACGAGCGGGGTAAGCAGCAAGACCTCGCGCAGATTGAGATCCTTCATGCTGCGATTCGCTTCTTGGGTAATCGGCCCGAAAAACATGCGGTAGAGCATCCAGAGCAGATAGACGGCAGCCAGAATAACCCCTGTTGTGGCGAGCGCGATCAAAATCGGCCTGCCGATAACCATGCTCTTGAAAGAGCCGATAAGAATCATAAACTCCCCTACAAAACCGTTCAGGCCGGGCAGTCCGGCGGAAGCGAGAACCGTAAAGATCATAAAAAACGTCAGAACCGGCACAGAGCGTGCAATGCCCCCGAAGTCGCTCATCAATCGTGTGTGGCGACGCTCGTAAAGCATCCCAACGAGGAGGAACAGGGCGCCGGTCGAAATACCGTGGTTTATCATCTGGATAAGCGCGCCCTGCATTGCTTCGGTCGTAAAGGCGAAAATGCCGAGCACGACAAAGCCGAGGTGACTCACGGAAGAGTAGGCCACGAGCTTCTTTGCATCCGTTTGCACGCGCGAGACGAGCGCACCGTAGATGATGCCGATAACAGCCAGGATGGCAAACAGCAGTGCATAGGAGCGGGCGGCGTTGGGGAAAAAAGGCAGGCAAAAGCGCACTAGCCCGTACGTGCCCATTTTCAGCAGAACGCCCGCAAGCACGACGGAGCCGCCGGTTGGCGCTTGCACATGCGCGTCAGGCAGCCAGGTATGCAGCGGAAACAGCGGCACTTTGATTGCAAACGAAAATGCGAAGAGAAAGAAAAGCCACGTCTGCATACCGAGAGGCACGTTAAAGGCAAGCAACTTGTACCAGTCGGTTGTGAACGTGCCGCCGTAGAGCGCCTCGCCTGCCGCATAACCCAGGTACAAAATCGCCACCAGCATCAGCAGAGACCCGACCAGCGTATAAATAACGAACTTGACGGCGGCATATACCCGGTTTTCACCTCCCCAGATGCCAATGATGAAGTACATCGGAATCAGGGTGAGTTCAAAGAATACGTAGAAAAGCAGCAGATCAAAAGAACAGAAGACGCCGGTAACTCCTGTTTGCAGGATCAGCAGGAGCGCGTAATACCCTTTATGGTATTTGCCGATGTAGTTCCACGAAGAGAGAACCACAATAGGCCCCAGCAGCGTCGTGAGCATAACCAGCAGCAGGCTCAGTCCATCGACTCCGACCAGGTACTTGATATCCAGCGCCGGAGGAAGCCACGTCACGAGGTTCTGAAGCTGCAATATCTGAGGATTAGCGCCAGGATCGAACCCCGCATAGAGCAGCAAGGAAAGGAGAAACGTGAGAGAAGTGGTAAGAAGCGCCGCCCATCGAATCGCCTGAACACTGCGCACCAGCAAGATCGCCAGCGCGCCGAGCAGCGGGAGAAAGATTACGACCGAAGTTATGTATGGCATACAGGGTCAGGCAAAGAGCATCAGAGCAAGGACAAGGATCACACCGAACACAATCGCTACTGCGTAGCTCTGGACCACGCCCGTCTGGATGTGACGCAGCACGCTACTGAAACCACGGGTTACGCTGGCTATTCCGTTTACCGTACCATCTAGAACCTTCTGGTCAAACGGCGCCAGTCCATTTCTGGAGCCGTTGATGACAGGCTTGACCACCGCGCGATCATACAATTCGTCCCAGTAATATTTATGCGCCCCCCAGCGGTACAGGCTGCCGAAACGCGCGCGCAGGCGTTCGTCATAGGCAAGGCCGAATTTGGAGTACCGGTTCCATGCAAAGAACACACCGCCGATTGCGATGGCAGCCCCCAGCAGCAACAAAGCCCACTCAACGACCACGAAACCCTCTCCGTGTCCTTCCGTCAGCACTTCTGCGACAGGTCCTCCGTAAGGAGCGCCCAGCCAGTGGTGGATCCAGTTCCATTCGCCATGACCAAACACGGCGGGCAGGCCGAGAAAGCCGCCTGCCACGGCAAGCAGCGCCAGCACATACAGCGGAATCGTCATCGTGGCAGGTGATTCATGAGGATGCACCTGGTCGGCCAGAGGCCAGCGTTCCTTGCCCAGGAAGGTGAGAACATACGCTCTGGTCATGTAAAACGCCGTCAGAAAAGCGGCAATGAGACCCATGATCCAGATAATTGTGGCATACGGATGCCCGTCATAGCCGTACTCAAAGGCCCTGAATAATATCTCATCTTTTGAGAAAAAGCCTGACAGTGGAGGGATCCCGGCGATCGCGAGCGTCGAGACGAGAAAGGTGAGGCTAGTGGCAGGCATATACTTTTTCAACCCGCCCATTGTACGCATATCCTGAGGGTCAAATGGCAATTGATAGCCTTCGTAGGCAGGCAAGTCCGCGTGGGACGCTCCGGCAACGGCTGTATCCTTCCCGTGCCCCGGCAAGGCGCCTTTGTGCTCCAACTCATGCTCTACATGATGCATGGCATGAATCACGCTGCCGGAACCCAGGAACAGGCAGCCTTTGAAGAATGCGTGCGTCATTACGTGGAAGATGGAGACAAAGAAAGCGCCTACCCCGGCGGCCATGAACATGAAACCCAGTTGCGACACCGTTGAATAAGCCAGAACCTTCTTGATGTCGTTCTGGGTCACGGCAATGGTAGCCGCCATGAGAGCAGTCAGCGCGGCAACGATGGCGATCACGGCCATGATGGCAGGCGCTCCAAGCACCAGCGGCGAAAGGCGAGCCAGCATATACAGGCCGCTCGTCACCATGGTGGCTGCGTGGATAAGTGCCGAGACCGGCGTGGGGCCTGCCATGGCATCCGGCAGCCAGACGAAAAGAGGGATTTGAGCGCTCTTACCCGTCGCGCCGATAAAAAGCAGAAGCACCACCCAGTTCAAAGTAGCCGTCGACAGGGTCTGTGAGCCTGCAATCAACGTGTCGAAGTCAAGACCGCCAAGCTCTCGGAACAGCAGGAACATAGCGAGCAGGAAGGCAAAGTCGCCGATGCGGTTAACAATGAATGCCTTGTTCGCTGCCTCGCTGTTTTTAAGTTCCGTGTACCAGAAACCGATGAGCAGGTAAGAGCAGAGGCCCACCCCTTCCCATCCCAGAAACAGGACAACCAGATTGTCGCCCAGCACGAGATTCAGCATCGCGAAGATGAACAGGTTCAGGAAGGCGAAAAAGCGCCAGAACCCGCCGTCGCCGTGCATGTAACCGACTGAGTAAAGATGGATGACCGCTCCGACTCCGGTGACGATCAGGGTCATGAGCAGGGAAAGCTCATCAATGCGATAGGCAAATGAAATGTTCAGGTCTCCCGCAGCCATCCATGTATAAAAGGAGACTACTATGGGGTCGCCGGCATAAGTAAAGAAAAGATACAGCGTGATAAAGAAGGGAATGGCTACAACGGACGTTCCAATGAGGCCGACGAGCGACTCCTTGCGTAGCGCAGGAATAAAAAGGCCAACAATGCCGTTTACCACGGCTCCGGCAAGCGGCAAAAGCAGGATCAGCCTGACAAGAAGTTCTATATCCATGAAACAACGGTTCTGATAAACAGAGGGTGAGGTTTACGCAGGCCGTCTGCTGTTCAGTATCTGAATAGATTGATTTGCGTGACATCCACCGTCAGTTTGTTGCGGAAGATGGCAATCACGATAGCCAGGCCCACCGCTGCCTCCGCAGCGGCGACGGCCATGACGAAGAAAACCAGAATCTGCCCGGAAACATCACCTAAAAACTGGCTAAAGGCCACCAGTGTAAGGTTGACTGCGTTGAGCATCAACTCAACGGACATAAAAATGATGATTACATTCCTTCGCAGGAGCACACCCAGAACGCCGATCACGAAGAGGACGGCACTGAGCGCCAGATACCAGGACAAAGTCACATCCATATGCGCTGAATAAATCTACACAAAGCGTTTTTTTGCGAGCATCACTGCGCCGATGGTAGCAGCTAGAAGCAACACACCAATGATTTCAAACGGAAGAGCATACCGGGTGAAAAGCTCCAGACCAATAAACCGGGCCGATCCTGTCACGACAGTCTGTTCCGGAGTCAGCGGAACCGGCAGCACATCAAGCCCTCGTGCGACGATATACACCATCAGCGCCAGAAATGCCATGCCCAGCACAAAGGCGACGCCTCGCTTCCAGTCAAAAGCCTGAAGCCGGGGCAGCGCTGAGAGATTCAGGAGCATAATGACAAACAGAAACAGCACCATGATGGCTCCTGCATACACAAGCACCTGAATAACGCCGATGAACTGAGCGTTGAGTGTAAGGTAGAGACCGGCCACGCAGAAAAGATTTAGCACCAGCCAGAGCGCACTCGTTACCGGACTACGCGAAATAATCATGCAGAGAGCGGCCGTGACGGCTACAATTGCAAGCAGGAAGAACAGCAGTTGCGCGAGCATGAAAAGGCTACGTAAGCATGATTGGCAGCCGCAGCCGCCCAAGACAGTGTGCTATGATTACAGCGGGCCAAGTTAGCCAAATTGGAACGCTTCGGCAAGGAAACATGAAGTAAAGCGAATATGAAGACGAGGCCCGGTAAGATAAGCGTCCTGTACGAGAGCAGATAATCATGTTGGGAAGAAACTTTCGGTTGTAACATGATGGTTATCTGCTTCAACGCGCAGATGAAGCCAACCAATGGTTTCTACGCGCCGGAGGGTTGTTTTTGGGCTGCAAGATAATACACCATACCCTCTCGCAAAGCCGCAGGGGAGAGGCGCGCCTGCCGGGCCGGTACATGTTCCAGCAATACCTTGACAAGAGCGGCTCCGGCAACGATCTGGTCTACCCGTCGTGGATCCATGCCGGCCATTTCGGCGCGTGCTTGTTTCGCCGAATACATGATCTCTGTTGCAAGGCTATGTAATTTTTCAGAATCAAGCGTTTGTTGAAAGACTGTCATGCCGGGGGAGCCATATCGATGCAGATAAACGTTCGCCAGGGTTTCCAGTGTACCTGATGAGCCGATGATTTCGCTGACATGTTCGGTGTGGGCCGCCTCGAAAACGGGCGCCATCTCTGTCGCAAGATGCGCCGTAAAAAGTCCCAATGCAGCGCTGGAAGGGGGATCAGGAAGATTGAATTGCTCTCTCATTCGCTCGGCTCCAACCTTGAGACTGGTGAGGTACAAAGCCTCGGTAGGGGTGCCAATGATGAACTCCGTAGAGCCGCCTCCTATGTCGACGAGTAAAGAGGGTGCGTGTAATGCGATGGTATGCCGAACTCCTTCATAAATAAGCGCTGCCTCAAAGTTGCCGTCGATGCAGTGTACCTGTATGCCTGTCCTGGCAAATATATCCTCTATGAATAAAGCTCCGTTCCGTGCTTCACGAATTGCTGAAGTAGCGAAGGCATGAAACTCCATAACCTGAAGTTGCTGCGCCAGACGCTGGATTTGGATCAGCGTGGCAATGCCGCGAGCCATCGCTTCTTCCGTGAGCAAGCCCGCGCCCATCCCCCCTTCACCGAGCCGAACCATCTCCTTTCTCTTTCCGACAGCCGTGAACGTTTTGTCAGGATGCAGATCAACGATTAACGCATGGAAAGAGTTTGTGCCTAGGTCGATAACACAGATGCGCCGGACCTCGGAGTTTTGATGCGCTTGTGATTGAGGTGAGGATATATAGGGAGCGTCGGACTCAGAGGATAACATCGCAATACCGCAAGCAAATGTTTACCGGATGCCGGAGTATGGCCCCTTACATGACTTGTCAGCGGTGCCCATGCCCACGGTTGTAGAGATTACGGCGCAAGGTAAGAAAAGAAAAACGGGCAGGAGACATGATGCTCCAACCCGTTCCCGGTTTTTGCAAAGAAATTAGTTTGCCGTTAGCAGGCGTTTACTCTTTCATCGCTGCAAGCTGATCCAGATCGACGCGGTCGATGGCGGCCTTAACCTTATCCATCGACACGCCATTTCCTTCAACCGAGACGACAAACCGCTGTGATACGACGACTTGTATTTCGCTATGCTGATAATCTCCATCCTTGTCAAACTTCTCATAGGCGGGATGGCCTTTGTACTTCGCCGTGCGTTCGTAACCCCTGTCGTTTTCGTTGTCGATTTCTGCGGCCAGCCACGCATACCCTAGCATGGTAATCCCCGACAGATTACCCATGTCTGTGATGGCGACCTTGACGCTGCCGTTAGCCCCGTCCGTGTAATCGCCCTCGGCGGACGAAGTCTTGATGCCGAGCGCCGACGCTTTTTGCGCGGAAGCATTGGATCGGCTCATTCCCGGCAGGCTTTCCGGGAGCAAGGCTTTGAGACCGGCCTGATCCACAGGCTCAAAAGCCTCGCCCTGACCCACCATTTTCATTCCATCCAGTTTGGCGATATCAACCTGGTTCAGCGCGCCTTTGATATCATTCATGGAAACGCCGTCCCCGGATGCGCTAACAATGAAACGCTCGCCGACTACAACCTGCATCTCGCCATGCTGATAATCTCCATCCCTGTCGTATTTCTCGTAGGCGGGAAAGTCCTTGAATCTGGTAGTGCGTTCGTAACCGTTGTCGCTTTCATTATCGATTTCTGCGGCCAGCCACGCATAGCCGAACTTGGCAAGGCCCTTCATCGTGCCCATGTCGGTAATCGTAATCGTGATGTTGCCGTCAGACCCCTCCGAACCGTACTCTCCTTCGGCCATCGAGGTCTTGATGCCCATAAACCCGCCTTTTTCGCCGCGAGCGTTGACGCGGCTTCGTCCCGGCAAGCTTTCCGGGAGCAATACCTTCAACTCCCGGTGGTCAATGGGTTCTACGCTGCCCCCGCTCCCTGAAGCTCCAGCCATTGCCCCTAACGCATTGGTCAGGCCCGACATATCGCCTGACGAGCCGCTTTGGCCGGAGTTATTTGCCGCCGCATCTCTGGCAGCGTCAGTGGCCTTGTCTTTTACAGCGTCTTTTACTGCATCTTCTGCTTTATCGGCTGCGCTGTCTACAGCGCTGTCGACGGCCTCACTGGTTTTTTCTTCTGTCTTCTGCTTGATTTTTTCTTTGGCTCGTTCCGCAGCTTTCTTCCAGATCTGCGCTTCGGCGGTCTGGCATAATCCTACAACCAGAAGAGCCGTGAACAAGAGGCCGCCGACCTTTTTTAGCGTGTTCATCTTGGTTATGTATTTGGAATGGTTCGTATATCAACAGTTTGAGTAGAGTATTCTCAAGACCGGAATCTATAGTTGTGGTTCAAGCCATACAATCTCTTACGCGCCTTAAGTTCAACAAAAACGACACACAAATTGGATTTCGGAAGTCAGCCGGCTGCCTGGAAGCAGGACTCGGCATCCGTTTTCCGAGAGTTTCACAATTTGCTCCATGAGGGGTGTGAGTTCGGCCCTGAAGCGTCGCCATGACGTTGTTTCTCGCCGGTTTGTTACAGTCATCAGAGGATTTCTGAGAACGTGGAAACAACAGGCCGAGCGGCTGTTAGACCTGGATCCGGGAAAACATATCCCCCCACTGAGTCGTTACTAGACTTATGAGACAGGCGGCGCAAGCGCTCCCTGCAAAGAATAGATTTTATCACCCAAGCTCCAGGAGGTAACATGGCACATACACTCCCCGATTTACCTTATGCATTTGATGCCCTTGAACCGCACATCGATGCGCAGACCATGCAGGTTCATCACGGCAAGCATCATCAAGGATATGTAACTAAATTAAACAACGCACTTGAAGGTCATGCCGACCTTCAAAACAAGTCGATAGAGGATCTCCTGCGAGGCATCGATAGTGTCCCCGAAAATATCCGAACGGCGGTTCGGAACAACGGCGGCGGCCATGCCAATCATAGCCTGTTCTGGCCCGTCATGAAGTCAGGCGGCGGAGGCAAGCCGACCGGTGAACTGGCCGAGGCAATCAATCAGGCGTTTGGCTCGTTCGATGCATTTAAAGAGAAGTTCGCTAACGAGGCAGGTACTCGCTTTGGAAGCGGGTGGGCATGGCTGGTCGCAGACAAGGACGGAAGCCTTCAGGTTTACAGCACGCCCAATCAGGATAGCCCTTACATGAAAGGGCATACGCCAATCCTCGGGCTGGACGTGTGGGAACACGCCTACTATCTGAAATACCAGAACAAGCGTCCCGACTACATTGATGCCTGGTGGAGCGTGGTCAACTGGGAACAGGCCAACAAGAACTATCAGGCTGCGAAAAAGTGACGCAGACCATCTGCCCAGGTGGTTAGTCAACTGAAGGTGATACAGGGGCGGTGATAATATATCGCTGCCCCTGTGCTTTGTTGTATTTCACTGGTACAGCAGAAACTACGCAAGGACAGGATGAGGGTAAACGCTCAAGGTCATATTCAATGAATCTGCCTTCAGACATAGCGTACCGGATGGCAGCGTTTGATCCGGCGCTCGTCGAGGCGCGTTCGGCAATGCTGTCCGAAGAGGAACGCCGTCAGGTGCAGCAGTTCAAGAGCGAGCAGCGACGTAATCAGTACATTCTGGGACGTGTGGCGGTGCGGACGTTGCTGGCCGAGCGGCTGGACCTTCGGCCTGACGAGGTTCCGCTTTCAGTTCTCACGGGAGGCGGCCTGGAAGTAGCCGGACATCCTTATTCGGTGTCTGTTGCACACACAGGGCCATGCGCCGTTGCGGTTGTGGCGCTCCGACCTGTTGGAATCGATCTGGAGCGCATCACGCCGCGCAGGCCGGATCTGCACCGATTTTTACTCCATCCGGATGAACAGCCGCTCTGGGAATCGGCAGCGCTTGATCACACACGCACACAGGTTCTTTTCTGGACGTTGAAGGAAGCCACGCTGAAAGCGCGTCATAGCGGGTTTCGATTTTCTCCGAAAAAGCTGAAGCTGGAGATCGATTTTTGCCGGAACCAGGCAGTGGTGCTTGAACCGGACGGGACGCAATGGCGCGCCTGTTTTGAGGAAAGAGACGGAATGTACCTCGCTATTTCTTTTTCCGAGTTGGTTGCGCTACGATTCTAGTTCGTGTTGGGTGTCAGGGTCGGCGACGGATTACCACGCCGCCGACCCTTGCGATCACTTTCTTCTGAGGAACTTCCAACCGGCTCCAAGAAGGAGGCCGGTGGCGGCGGCTGCTAGCAGAACCGGCGTCTTGCTGGCGCTGTTTGCTGTATGGCGACCATTCAGGTAGACCGTCCATACGTTTCCCGCCAGGAACTCGATATTGTCCAGGTTGATGATGCCCTCATATCCATCTTCCGTGGCTGCACGCACGGCGGCAGTCGCTACCTGTTCCACCCGAAGCGGGTGAATCCGGCGGAGACGATGCTTCAGGAGCGGCAGCTTCTCGGCAGTCTGAAGAATCCGTGCTACAGCCATGCTGGAAGGTCGGCGTGGTCCATAGACAAAGGCAGGTCGCAAGATTGACTCGCGGATGGCGCGCCCGCGGAGCGCATTTTCTGCGCGTCGCTTGCTCTCTATGAATCGATGAGAAATGAATGGCAGGTCAGTAGCGGCTGAGAGGAAAACGAAACGCGGCACGCCTGCATGTTCAGCTTCCCACGCAACGACCTCTGTAGCGTCGTCATTCAGGCGCTCAAAGGTAATGCCCTGTTCCGGCTTTTCGCTGGCGATCCCGACGCAGTGAATGACGGCGTCACACTCCTGCAAGTGTTCCCTCCACGATTCCGGCTGGAGCGCGTTGGCGGCAACCCAGTTTACGCGCTCGGTCCAGGGTTCAGATACAAGAAGAGGCCGACCTTGGCGCGCAATGCTGACAACTTCGTATCCGCGCTCCGAAGCAATGCGGCAGATTTCCATTCCGATAAAGCCGTCGCCGCCCGTGACCAGGATTTTTTTCTGCATGATATTATTCCACCTGTTGGTACACTCTGGTGCGCGATGCGTCTTTTTCAAAACATCATCGCGTAGTAAACGTTGATTGAATCAAGCACACTACAGGTTCTATAACCCTTCGTCACTTCTCCGGGATTCGTAATAAGGTTGTCGTCATGGAAATCAAGTCTTACGAACCGCAGCATCCAATCCGTTTCGTTACTGCGGCAAGCCTGTTCGACGGGCATGACGCAGCAATTAATATCATACGGCGTATGCTGCAAAGTTCAGGAGCCGAAGTGATTCATCTGGGGCATAACCGCTCGGTGCAGGAGGTGGTTGACACAGCCATTGAGGAAGACGTGCAGGGTGTGGCGATTTCCTCCTACCAGGGCGGCCATATGGAATATTTCAAGTACCTGCATGATCTCTTGCGCGAGCGCGGTGCCGGGCATGTCCGAGTTTTTGGCGGCGGCGGCGGTGTTATCGTACTCGAAGAGATTAAAGAACTGGAAGCATACGGCATCGATAAGATCTTTTCGCCCGAAGACGGGATGCGTATAGGCTTGCAGGGCATGATTAATTACATGCTCGAAAAATGCGATTTTACAACCCTTCAAAACCCCGAAGGTATCCGGATCACGGAGCTTTCAGATCCCGACGCAGAACTTGCACGTGCATTGACCTGTGTAGAACTACAGCAGAACAGGGTTTCCGTTGGCGTAAGCCACGAGGTCGTAAGGAACGATAGGTTCGCGGCGCGCTCCCCGGACGTGGCTTTAGCCCCGGTCGTCGGCGTCACCGGAACAGGAGGCGCAGGCAAATCGACATTGACCGATGAACTGGTGCGTCGCTCCCTTAATGACTTCAGCGACCTGCGCATTGCGATCCTGTCGGTAGACCCAACCCGCCGCCGAACAGGAGGGGCGCTTCTTGGGGATCGAATCCGCATGAATGCCATCTATGGGGCGCACGCAGAGCGGGTGTATATGCGCTCCTTCGCAACACGTCAGGCGCACCGCAGCACTTCCCATGCGTTGGGCAACAGCATCGCCCTGTGCAGGGATGCCGGCTTTGATCTCATCTTTCTGGAGACGGCAGGTATCGGTCAGAGCGATACGGAAGTAATAGATCTGGCTGATATTTCTCTCTACGTCATGACTGCGGAATTTGGAGCGCCTACGCAACTGGAAAAGATCGGTATGCTCGACTTGGCTGACCTGGTGGCGCTAAACAAGTTTGAGAAGCAGGGCAGTCAGGATGCATTGCGCGATATCCGTAAGCAAGTGCAGCGGAATCGGGGATTGTGGCATTCGTCTCCCGAAGAGATGCCTGTATTTCCAACCATGGCCTCTCATTTTAACGATCCGGGAGTCACCGATCTTTACCTCGCCCTGATCGACCTGCTCAATTCAGATTATCAATTCGGACGCACCTCTAATATTTACAGACAAAAGCAACAGGGCGTGTTGGAGGTTGCACACACGGGACTCGTGCCCGCAAAGAGACTGCGTTACCTGGGGGAGATCGTCGAAACATGCCGCAAGTACAGAGCGCATGTAAACGATCAGGCAGCCTGTGCGCGCCAATGGGGCCAGGCGGCAGGCGCCCGCAGGCAACTCGAAAACTGGAAAAGAGAGGAGGATGAGCAGCTCGGCGATCGCTTGCGTGAGATGGCGCAGCACTGGTGGGATCAACTCGACACGCATTCAAAGCGTATTCTGAGTGATTGGGAGCAACTGGCAGAGGCATATCGCGGCGAGATCTATACCTATACGGTTCGCAACCGTGAGATCTCTGTTCCGCTCTTTTCAAGGACCCTTTCCGGGATTGACATTCCTCGCGTTGCGCTGCCCGACACGGAAGATCCGGGCGATCGCTTAAAGTTTGCTTTGCTGGAGAACCTGCCCGGCCATTTTCCTTTCACCGCAGGCGTCTACCCTTTCAAGCGTGCCGAAGAAGAACCAACCCGTATGTTTGCCGGAGAGGGCAGCCCGGAGCGCACCAACAGGCGGTTTCATCTGGTGTCAGCCGGAATGCCTGCGAAGCGTCTTTCCACTGCCTTCGACTCCGTCACACTTTACGGTCACGACCCGGAGATGCGTCCGGACATCTATGGCAAGGTAGGCAACGCAGGCGTGTCGATCTGTACGCTGGATGACATGAAGAAGCTGTATTCGGGCTTCAACCTTTGCGATCCGTCAACCAGCGTATCGATGACGATAAACGGGCCGGCCCCCATGATTCTTGCCATGTTTCTAAACACGGCTATTGATCAGCAGGTAGAGCTGTATCTCCGGCAGGAAGGGCGATGGGAGGATGCCTGTGCTGCCATCAACCGTAACCTGGAAGGCAGGGTTTCCTATGTGCCTTTCGGCCCGTCCGGGAGTATGCAGGGGTTGCCGGAGGGTCATGATGGAACGGGGCTTGGACTGCTTGGAACGCAGGGAGAAGAACTGGCGGCATGGGGCATCATCGAGCGCGATACCTGCGAGCGAATCAAGGAAGAGACGTTCCGCTCCGTTCGTGGTACGGTGCAGGCCGACATCCTGAAAGAGGATCAGGCGCAGAACACCTGTATCTTCTCGACAGAGTTTGCACTCAGGATGATGGGTGACATACAACAGTATTTCATCGATCATCATTTGCGAAACTACTATTCCGTTTCGGTATCCGGCTACCATATTGCCGAAGCGGGGGCTAATCCCATCACCCAGCTTGCCTTCACGCTTGCCAATGGGTTCACGTACGTCGAGTATTACCTCTCACGGGGCATGAAGATCGACAGCTTTGCTCCTAATCTTTCCTTTTTCTTTTCAAATGGAATGGATGCGGAGTACAGCGTGCTGGGCCGGGTTGCCCGGAGAATCTGGGCGGTTGCCATGCGGGACCGATATGGCGCCAACCCGCGGAGCCAGAAACTGAAGTATCACATACAGACCTCCGGTCGCAGCCTGCACGCAAAGGAAATTCAGTTCAACGATATCCGTACGACCCTTCAGGCATTGATGGGCATTTACGACAACTGCAATTCGCTACATACCAATGCTTTTGATGAAGCGATTACCACTCCGACGGAGGAGAGTGTGCGCCGGGCTATGGCGATACAGCTTATCATCAACCGGGAGCTGGGAATTG
Source organism: uncultured Rhodothermaceae bacterium (assembly GCA_965365465.1). GTDB lineage: Bacteria > Bacteroidota > Rhodothermia > Rhodothermales > DASSAV01 > CBDUBU01. The sequence continues at coordinate 3,220 of CBDUBU010000062.1, read as the reverse complement.
TGCGGAACGAGAACCCCCTGCAAGGTTCGTTTGTGATGGGAACGCTCACCGATCTGGTGGAGGAAGCTGTATTGCAGGAACTGGACCGGATCAATGACCGGGGAGGGGTGCTCGGCGCTATGGAGTTGATGTACCAGCGCGGACGCATACAGGAGGAATCAATCCTGTACGAACGGAAAAAGCATTCCGGCGAGCTTCCAATCGTCGGGGTTAATACTTTTATGGCAGGCAACGGTGAGGACACTCACCAGATCGCCACACTGATGAGGTCCAGCGAGGAGGAAAAACAACATCAGATTGCGGCGCTCAAATCCTTTCATCATCAGAACGCGGAAAAGTCGGCGCCTGCACTCAAGCGCCTTCAGGAAAAGGCCAGGCAGGGCGAGAACCTGTTTGAGGAACTGATGGAAACGGTGAAGGTCTGCTCGCTGGGGCAGATCACAACTGCTCTGTTTGAGGTAGGCGGGCGCTACCGGCGCAATATGTAGAGGGGCAGTGCCTGCTCTGGTTTCATTCCGGAGCAAAAGTGCGCTGTCGTGCGAAACACGAAAAAAACGCCTCTCTCAGGTAGAGCGCACGGTTACGGCTCACCGAATAACAGTGCTGCTTTCGCTCGCAAAAGATACCTGTTTTTGCCATTGCTGGTCTCTCACAGTATGCAGAAGGGAGTTGCTTCGCATCTGAAGGGACGCTTATCATCCGAACAACGAGGTGTTTCTTATGAAAAGGCATTTCATTCTTCAATTCGTCTTTACGCTGCTGCTGGCATCGGCTGTGGGGTGTGGAGGCGCATCAGAACGCGAACCAGCAACCGACCATTATTCTGAGGGCGCCGATAACACCGAACAACGCGAAAACGAGTCAGCATCGTCGCCTGAACAGGGATTCGCAGAGGCGATGAACGCACTGGGGAGCGCGGCCAGGAATGCAGGTGGTGTGGACCCTGTCGATTTCCGGGAACTCAAAGCGCTCCTTCCCGAAAAAGCAGCCGGTCTGGCAAGGACGAATGCCACGGGGGAGCGGGGAGGAGTATTCGGAATCAAGGTGTCGAATGCGGAGGGAACGTACGGTGATGGCGGAGAGCGCAGCATCTCACTGACCATCACAGACATGGGGTCAATCAAAGGAGCCGCTATGCTCGGATATGCGTGGCTGATGGCGGAGATTGACAGGGAGGACGATAACGGATACGAACGCACTACGAAATTCGAGGGGCATCCGGCCTACGAAAAGTTTTCCCGGGGAGACAGTTTTATGAATGCAGAGATGCAGGTGGTTATAGCTGACCGTTTCATCGTTCAGGCAGAGAGCCGCAATGTCAGGATGGAAGGACTGAAGGATGCCGTCAACGAGATCGATCTGGAAAAACTGGATCGTATGAAGAACGAAGGCGTGGAGGCACAGTGAGTTTTGCGCTGGAGCAAGGCGGCTCCGGTAAGCTGAAGGAGGTCTTTTCGAAAGGGCAAAAAGGTAACTAATGCGGTAGTTTTCGCCGTTTAGGAACGTAAAAATCGCAGGAATCTCGCGGTTTTGATGATGGCATCATCTTTGACGAGGCAAACAGGGAAGCAACCCCTGTATCCTTCAGCGATCCTGCCATCCTATGTCCCGCACCAGCATATTTATCCTCCTGCTCGGAATCATTTGGGGAGCCCCTGTGCTTGCCGTCCTTGTGGCCTACATCCGAGCCTGTTACATGGATTGGTGTTTGAAGTATGCCCGTCTCGATCCAGGGAAGCAGTCTGACTTTCTGGTGCGATTGGAGCGTTCCTGCCAGACCACTTACATGAGAGCGGGAGTCGGGCTTCACAGCAGGACGGTATCGGAGGGAGCGGTAGAATCGGTGACAGCGCTATTGCATTCCGATGAAGGCTGGCTGGCTCATGCGGGAAGCTCTGTACGTGCAGCCGGGAGAGGCCCGGAAGGAGCGTTGCTGGACGTGCCCGTGCTGATCAGCGATCCGAAAGGCGTAGCCGGCGTAGCGCATTGTATGCTCTACCTGAACTGAGCATAAGTTCAAGTTCCCTCACCTCTGGAGGCCGAAAAGCAAAGTCCGGCCTCCACGACCTTTTCCTATTCTGGTTTGGATCTCCGGCCCCTATTATACAGGGGGTGATTTCCCGTTTCCCCTGCTCTTCCACCGCGCCCGTCAGGCAGAGCATGATTCATGGCATGTCTGGGTCCTGACTCCTCATTGCACGTTCATCACGGGTGCAACGTCTTCGTTATTCCCTGCCGGAAACGTTTCTGAGACAGATCCATTTGCCGGGGATTTCATTTATCATGTGCGCAATGAATCCTTGGAAAATCGGCTGCTTGTGAACGATGGATGTGAACCTGATTATCATGCTGGCGCTGGCTGCCATCTCGCTGGCTCCATTTCTTCTTGTGGCCTCCTTTCTGACGCCAAACAATCGTCTGCATTCCGGTGAGCGGGCCTGCATTGATGAGGGCCGCCTGGGCGAAGCAGCGTGGTTGGACACAGATCACTCGACGCACGCTGCGCCGCCTGAAGATTTTAACGATGACCCTGCGTATCCTTATGCCGGGCGGCATTCCGGGGCGCTTGCTTCGATTTATATGATTAAGCGCCGGCAAGGGAGGGCGCTGCCCTGCGAGGCATCCCGTTGCGGATTTGTTGAGGTTTCGCTGTTGTTCTATGATAAAGTCGGCAACTGTGTTGACGTACGTCGTACCATTTGCCTGAACTAGGCCCCAGTATTTTCAACGAAACAAATGAACCCCCTATGTCTGCACTACTCGATGTGCTCAGCAGAGTAATTCGGGAGAATGCCATTCAGGATTTGGCTCGCCGGATCGATTCGGATGAGGAAACGACCCGGAGGGCTGTGCAGGCGTCTCTGCCTTTGCTCATCGGCGGGCTGGCCAGGAATGCCAATGAGTCGCAGGAGCGTGCTGCTGCGCTCAGTTCCGCGCTGGAGCGGGATCATAACGGATCTTTACTGGATGATCTCAGCGCCATTCTGAGCCAGGGGGGAAATTCAGGCAGTCTGACCGGCAGTGCTACGGTCGCGCAGAAGGCGCTGGATGGGATCGGCATCCTCAAGCATATACTTGGAGCGAAAAGAGGCGCCGTTGAGGAGGGCATAAGCCGCGCCAGTGGTCTGGATGCAAGCAAGGTGAGGCTGCTGCTTCCCTATCTGGCTCCACTTCTCATGAGTGCGCTTGGACGGATCCGGCAGCAAAGAAACCTGAACGT
>CBDUBU010000061.1:0-16267 GCA_965365465.1 uncultured Rhodothermaceae bacterium | reverse complement strand
TTTGGCGACGATCTGCTGCTGTTCTGGCTCCAGCGAGAACGCTAGGATCCTGCGCTTGGCCAGAAAAAAGCGAGACTGCACCCTTGAACGTTGCAGCCTCGCTTTGTAGTGAACACAGGATCTGTCGGACCTATCGGCTCATTTCTACACTGGTTCCAGCGGGCACAAAAGTCAGCCAGCCATGAGAATCATTCCCCTGACGGATGACCTCAAAGAACATATTCTGTAACTCAGCGGTGATAGGGCCTCGTTTCCCGCTGCCAACCTGATAGTGGTCGACCGAGCGAATCGGGGTGATCTCGGCCGCCGTACCGGTGAAAAACAATTCATCGGCCAGGTATAGCGCTTCGCGTGGAATGAGTTTTTCCTCTACGGAATAGCCTTTTTCACGCGCCAGGATGATTACCGCATCTCTCGTTATGCCCGGCAAAATCGAAAGGCTTTCAGGAGCCGTGTAAATTTTGCCGTCCCGAACCAGAAACAAGTTTTCTCCGCTGCCTTCGGCCACATATCCGGCAGTGTTCAGCATGATGCCTTCTGTGTACCCGTTCAGAATCGCATCCATCTTGACCAGCGAGGCATTCAGATAATTTCCTCCAGCCTTCGCGAGAGAAGGAAATGTGTTAGGCGCCATGCGGTTCCAGGATGCAACCTGCACGTCAACACCTCCTTCAAGCGCTTCGGCGCCCAGGTATGCCCCCCATTCCCAGACCGCCACGATCGTCTCAACCGGGTTATTCAATGGATTGACGCCCATGGGGCCTAGCCCCCGAAACGCCACAGGACGAATGTAGCACGACTTCAGATCGCTTGCAGCGATCGTTTCCAGAACAGCCTGCTCTAACTCTTCGATCCCGTAGGGGATGTCCATACGGTATATCTTCGCCGAATCGACCAGCCTTCTGATATGCTCGCGAAGGCGAAAAACAGCGGAACCGCGTTCTGTCTGATAACAGCGGATGCCTTCAAAAACGGAGGAACCATAGTGAATAACGTGGGAAAGGACGTGGATTTTTGCCTCTTCGTGTGGTACGAGTTCCCCGTTGAACCAGATGTCGTACTTCATCTTTCAGAAAGTTTAGGTTTCAAAGTTAGACGCAGTCTCCCGACCCGCCGGCGAAGAAAGAGGGTATTCTTTGCCAGGATACGCCGTGGTTGACCGGATGTTTTTCCTAAAGTAACCTAAACTGCCCAAGCAAACCAGATCACAGGGGCCTCTTAATCCTTTTCTGTCAGCGTTATTCTTCCAGATGAACAACTTCGGCTTCTCTGGCTGCTCCATCCTCGACTACCAGCCGGACACAGGTCTTGACGCGATGGAACCCCTGTCGGCCTGCTGCTCCGGGGTTGAGGTAGAGCATACCATTCAGGGCAGACACCCGCTCAATGCGCAGGATGTGGCTATGGCCGCAAATGAACACGTCGGGCCTTGAAGCTTCTAACTCCCTGCGAATGCCCGGCTCCCATCTCCCCGGCCTGCCTCCGATATGCGTCATCCAGAATGACACGCCCTCCACCTGGAAACGCTGGTGCTCAGGCGTCCGACGCCGAATTTCCATGCCGTCAATGTTGCCCCAGACGGCGCGTGTAGGGGCAATGGATTCCAACGACGTAAGTATACCAGGATCGCCGATGTCGCCTGCATGTAGGATGAGATCAACGCCCTCAAGAATATCCGGGATCTCGGCAGAGAGATAACCATGTGTATCAGAAATGATCCCGATGAGCATAAGTCTCCAGATGAAATGCAATAATAGCGCGACTCGAAAGATATGCTTCAACCGGGCTAACGCAACATAAAGCGGACCCCTGCACTGACCCTGGATTTCGACCCCGATTCTTCAGGCATCCACTGCTTGAGCGGCACACTGAAGAAAGGCATGATTTGATAGCCGGGTCGGTTGTACTCAACGCCGGCACGCCACCACACCACGCCTCCGCGATACTCCTTGGTGAAAGGCGTTCCTGCCTCCAGCGCTCCGTCATTCTCATGACTTATAGAACCGGCATTCTCCAGCGCAAGCCTTCTCATGGCGGGCGTCGCGCCCTTCAGCGAGGTTTCCAGCAGGTCGTACTGCCCCCTATGCACAAGCAGGGAAACAAAAACATTGCTCCGCGCAGGGTTGAGTATAAGAGAGTACTGCATCATAAAATGCACTTCCCATCCAAGCGCCCGTGTATAGATAAAGTCCCCGCTGGATGGCGCTGCGGGCACAGCGGGCGTCTCCGCTCCGGCTGGTAAGAACTGTTCGTACCCCCTCCGAACACGACGAACCCCTATCGCATAGTCAGACGAGAGGATCGGAGACAGGAGTGAAGTCGAGATAAAGGCAAGATCCATCTGGGAAAACCCGACGCGCCCATCGAGAGAAGGATCTACGGCAAGCCGTACAGCATAGTCCGTGTTTTCTACCGTGCGATAATACTTGAGCGCGACCCAGCTTAAAGCGAGAGAACGCCCTGAAGCGCCCCCAGCGGCATCAATAATGGCTCCCAGATCAAGGTTTGTAGCAAATTCGTAATCGAGGCGAAAACTCAGGCCCAAGTAGTCAGGACCGCCGATCTGGCGGCCGTTCTGGAGCGAGCCGGTAGGTCGGTAGGAAAGTTCCGTAGTGAATGCATACCCGTCGAAAAAGGAACGCCGGGCCGTCTCGCTACGGTAGAATGGATCATAGACGCGGAACGGACGCTGGGCATAAGCCCTTTCTGCCATCATTCCGCAAAGGACCAGCATCCCCAGGAGGAAGGCGCTGCCTGCTCGTCGGGCAGAAGGGGCCGTATGTCGCATGGACGTAGTCAGTAAAAACCTCCATTCAACCGGCTGAGGCTGGAAGCGATTTCGGAGAGGGGTTCGTCTCACGAAAAGCTGAGTTGCTGCCCCATGACGCTAGAAGTCTCTATCATAATCAATTATTTACTAATACGCTATTAGATTCCTAACGTTTCCCCCGGTTTCAACACCTTTCCTTCCATGCCTGCGTCACGCATCAGACGTTCCCACCGACCTGTATCTACTTCAATGAGCGGAAATGTGTCGAAGTGAAGGGGAATCGTCAATCCGGGCTTTATCATCTTCGCTGCCATCACCGCATCGTCAGGCCCCATGGTATAGTTGTCCCCAATCGGCATCAACGCTACATCTACCTTATGATCCTCTCCAACCCATGCCATTTCAGCAAATGGGCACGTATCCCCGGTGTTATAGAGGCACTTGTTTTCCAGATGCAGGATATAACCATTGCAATTGCCTCCATAGGTTCCGTCCGGAAAGGAAGATGAATGCCGGGCATACGTCTGTATCACCCGTCCCCACTCGAATTGCCATGCTCCGCCCGTATTCATCGGATGAACCCTCTTGTGCCCATGCTTCTGCTCCATATACTGCGCAATCTCAAAATTCCCGACTACTGTAGCCCCGGAGCGTGCAGCAATGGCCGGGGTGTCTCCCCAATGGTCGCCATGTGCGTGTGTCAGAAGAATGAAGTCCGGATTCAAACTCTCCGGTTTCACAACATTCTCTGCGTGCTTGTTGCCTGTGATAAAGGGATCAAAAAGCAGCGTGACGCCGTCGTTTGTTTCAATCTGGAATGCCGAATGCCCGAAGTAAGTCAGTTTCATGGTTTCTGCGTCTAGGTTATGCTTGCCAGACAGGATAGTCTGTTGAAAAGGAAGTGAGCCGGTGGTTGATCCGCAAGATGCCGTGGAGCACTCCAGGCTTTACATATTCGTTGTGTTCCTGCTGTATCTATGCGTGTTACCTTTCGTTAGAGGATGACGCCGCCAAACCCTTCCTTTACTGCTATCTCCAGGCGAGGCAGCGCCGGATAGCAGACGAATATGCCGCCAAAAGGAAAAAGCCATGTCTGAAAAGTACAAAGACCTCACAACCCAGGGAGAGCATCGCGGAGGCGCCGCTGAACATGAGTCTGGCTCTAACGTGCGTGCGCCCGAACCTCCGGATGAAAGCAGCGCTGAGAACGCGCCGGTAGAGCAAACTTATCAATTGATCCGCCATACGGAAAGCGGCTACTACAAACTTCGAGCGCAGACCAAAGCAGCCTCTTCCAGTCCTGAACCAGGCTATGCAGAACTGGGCCGCTATACCACGCACGAGGAATTAAACAAGGCGCTTTCAGACGTAGAAGACCAGATCCAGTTTGTGGTGTTCGAGAATACGGAATCCGGAGAAGTGTTCTTTGATCGGGAAAAGAATATCTCTGGAGACTGGACGGGAGACGGCCGATTCGATCAAGTCAATTTTTTTGATGATGAATCTGCTGCTGCTTCCTACGCCGAAACACGCCGCGAGGCGCTTCGGAAAGAATAGCGAGCGCGCCTTGACCGGCCCTGTCTGGACAGGTGCTTTCTCAGTACTCTGCTTCAGAAGTAGTGAGCGCCTGCAGATTCCGTTTTCTCAAACGGTTACGAGGTTTTCCATCTTGCAGCCTTTTCTGGGAGATATTTTTACTACTCGCAAATCCTGGCTGATCTCTCCGAAAAAATGCTATGAAAAAGCGATTTCGCGTGGGTGTACTGACCGGAGGCGGCGATTGCCCCGGTTTAAATGCAGTCATTCGGGCAGTCACGAAAAGCCTGATTCTACAATGTGATGCAGATGTCATCGGTTTCGAGGATGGGTTCCTCGGCCTGATCGAACGCCGTATGAGGCCCCTCGCTTATCGGGATGTCAGCGGTATCCTGACGAGTGGCGGGACCATACTCGGAACAAGCAATAAGGCCAATCCTTTCAGCTATTTCAAGCAAGACCAGGCTGATGTTTCGGACGAGGTAGTCCAATTCTGTGAGGAGTCAGGAATCAACGTGATCGTAGCGATTGGAGGAGACGGCACCATGTCTATCTCGCACGGTCTTCAGGAAAAAGGCCTGAATATCGTGGGGGTGCCGAAGACGATCGATAACGATCTGATGCATACGGATCGGACCTTCGGCTTTGAAACAGCAGTAACCATTGCAACAGACGCGATAGACCGGCTGCACACTACGGCGCAGAGTCACAACCGGGTTATGATCCTCGAAACGATGGGGCGGTATGCCGGCTGGATAGCGCTCTACGCAGGGGTGGCCGGTGGAGCAGACGTTATCCTGCTGCCGGAATTCGATTATGAGATCGAAGAAGTGGCTCGCATCTGCAGCGATCGAGAGAAAGGCGGACAGCGCTTCACGATCATTGTGATTTCCGAGGGAGCAAAACCGAGCGGCGGCGCGCTTTCCGTACGGCAGCGCATTCTGGACAGCCCGGACCCTATCCGACTGGGCGGCATCGGAACGGTGCTGGAGCAACAACTCAGAGAGCGCCTGAACAGCGAAGTAAGAACCGCCGTCCTGGGCCACATTCAACGGGGAGGCACCCCTACCCCGTTTGACCGCAATCTGGCTACGGTTTTCGGCTCCTATGCCGCTGCAATGGCGGCAAATAAAAATTACGGTCGGATGGTGTGCCTTCAGGAAAACCGGCTCACAAGTGTGGCGCTGAGTGAAGTGGCAAACAAGGTCCGGAAAGTGCCTCCAGATTCACCCATGATCGCGGCTGCCCTGGCAGTCGGCACCTCTTTTGGCGTTGAGGACTTTGCCTACAGGTTTTCCGGCACGAAGGCGTCAAAGGCGATGACTTGAAACAGCGAAGCCGGCTCTGTTTCTATCAGAGCCGGCTTTGCTTCTCTTTTACCCAGAGCTTATCTACTTGCTTTCTGCGGCAACAGCCTTCTCGTTCTTATCGGTTGAAGCCTTTTTTGCGTCTTTTTTGTCTTCGTTCTTCTCAAGCTTTGCGTCAAGCTGAAAAGGTTTCTGGGCGGCGCGCGTTGCTACGTTGTGCGCCGCTACGGTTGCTTCATCCTCGCTGCCGCCCTGATAAAGCAAATCCTGCTCGATCAGATAGTGGAATTGCTTGCGGAATTCTTCCAGCGAAATTCCAGCAGTTGCGGCATACTTCGCCAGTTCATGCGGATCTTCAAAGTCGGCAGGATTCAAACGAAGCATGTAATTGCGTGCGATACGGTAGTAAGCCGAGGACGTATCAACCATGCGCACCCTTGTCTTCTTCGTAACCGGATCGAAGATTTCGTCGAAATACATCGGCACGAAATGTCCGTTCTGCATCGACACCATAGCGCCGCTGCCACCGTCGATAACAAAACGCGCCGCACAGTATCCCAGATCACGGGTGTATTCCATGTCGAAAGGAATCGGGTCTGCGCACCGCAATTCGTAGCCAATGTTCTTGGCGACGATGGTGGCTTTAAGGCCGTATTCTTTCAGCCTTTCCTGCACCCGATACTTGACGATCTCGCCAAAACTCACTTCGGCAAGCCGAATGTGACCGTGTGCGTCGCGCTCAACGCTTTCCAGAATCTCCAGATCCTTCTGGTTGAGGCGCTCCAGCAAACCTTCGGCTAGCACGGCAACCCCATCCGTGTGCCCATAGCTGAGACGTTTGATGATAGCGCCGACAAGAATATCGACGATGTGCGAGAGGTTGATAACCTTCTCCGGAAACTCCTCCGGGATCAGCGTGAGCGTAGCGCCGGAGGTCTTTCCGATGCCAAGCGCAAGGTGGCCTGCATTGCGACCCATCGAGATGACGTAGTACCACCGCGACGTGGTCTGCGCATCTACCATGAGGCTTTTGACGAGTTCCACCCCGATATGACGCGCTGTATTGTAACCGAAAGTCGGGATGCCATGCGGCAGATCGAGGTCGTTATCAATCGTCTTGGGTACATGCACCACCCGGATGCGACCGCCTGCCATTTCATCTACCTTCATAGCGCTGTATGCGGTGTCATCCCCACCGATTGAAATCAGCTTGTCCACGTTCAGGCGCAGGAGCGAGGTGACCGTATTCTCAAGGTTCTTGGGATTCTTGGTCGGGTTGTCGCGGGCAATTCCGATGTACGATCCTCCCCGAAAGTGGATACGGCTGACTTTGTCAATCGTCAGGTTGTCTACGTGAGATATGTCGCCTTGCATGATCCACTTATAACCATCCTGCACGCCGACTACCTCTATGCCTTCCTGGATGGCGCAAATCGTCGCTGCGCCGATCACACTGTTGATGCCGGGAGCCGGTCCTCCGCCCACAAGGATGGCAACTTTTTTGGGTGCTGTAGCCATAACAGTTTACTTTTTCTTTCGGTTACGAGATTAGCGAATGCTCAAGAAAATAGCAGCCCACAAACAAAAAGGGCTTCCACTCCGGCCCTCAATATACGAAGCTGTTTTTCAAAAAAGAGCGCGTTCTCATCCTGATGCCCTCTCGCACGGTCTATTAACCAGTAATTGAAAAAAGAAGGTCTTCCAGCGATTCGGCGTAATTATGCGTGAAAATTTGCGACCTTCGGCCACAGCAAGAAGGCTTACAGAAACTTCATGCCACTACTGTAGTGCGGCAGCGTTAACTTTCTCTAGCCTCGCGCTTAAAACTGAGAAAAAAGGAGATAACACATTATGTCTATACATCGTCCCAAAAGCATTGGGGTTTTGACCAGCGGCGGAGACGCTCCAGGGATGAATGCTGCTGTCCGGGCTGTTATTCGCTCGGCGCTGAATCAGGGATTAGAAGTCTACACCATCTACGAAGGCTACAAAGGCATGGTAGGAGGTGGAGAAGGCATCCGCAGGGCAAACTGGGATTCAGTCAGCGGCATTCTGCACAGGGGAGGCACAGTCATTGGAACCGCACGCTGCAAGGAATTTCGCACCCGTGAAGGAAGGCTCAAGGCTGCGGAGAATCTACTGGCGCATGGCATATCGAGCCTTGTGGTCATTGGCGGCGACGGCAGCCTGACCGGCGCTGCCCAGTTTCGCCAGGAATGGCCGGACCTGCTGGACGAACTCGTCAGCAACGGTTCCATCAGCCAGGAAACAGCCGACCAGCATCCTTATCTGCACATTGCCGGAATGGTCGGGTCCATTGATAACGATATGTTCGGCACCGATATGACCATCGGCGCAGACACCGCACTCAATCGCATCACAGATGCCATCGACGCCATCAGCAGCACAGCGGCCAGCCACCAGCGCACCTTTGTCGTGGAGGTGATGGGGCGCAACTGTGGATACCTGGCGCTGATGAGCGCACTGGCTACGGGCGCAGACTGGGTGCTCATTCCCGAAAGCCCTCCGGAGACGGAGAACTGGGAAGATGAGATGTGCCAGTTGCTGCACGCCGCTCGCAAAGCGGGTCGTCGAAACAGCATGGTGATTGTGGCCGAAGGCGCACACGATCGTGACGGCAATCCTATTACCAGCACGCACATCAAGGAACTGCTTGAAACGCGCCTGGGACAGGATACCCGCGTTACCATTCTCGGCCATGTCCAGCGCGGCGGCTCCCCAAGCGGGTTTGATCGGTACATGAGTACGGTTCTGGGGCACGCTGCCGTCGAAAACCTTCTTGCCGCTGCGCCCGACAGCGAACCGGTCGTGGTAGGTATGCGCGAGAACCGCGTAAACACGGAACCCCTGATTGACTGCGTCCAGAAAACCCATGCGGTTGCTGATGCTATCGCGGCTCGGGATTATGAAAAAGCCGTAGCGTTGCGGGGAGGAAGTTTTCAAGAGGCGCTCCTCATCTTTCAACGCCTATCCCAGGCCCTTCCCCACCCTCCCAGCTCGGACCAGCGCCGGCTGCGGCTCGCTATTATCAATGCCAGCGGGCCTTCACCGGGTATGAATACAGCAACCCGCGCAGCGGTGCGCCTGGGCCTGGATCGCGGCCATGTCATGCTCGGCATTGAGAACGGCTTCCAGGGCCTTATCAACGGAGATATACATGAAATGGGCTGGATGACCGTCGAGGACTGGTCATGGCTTGGCGGTTCGGAGCTCGGCACCAACCGCAAGGTGCCGGGAGGAAGCGATCTCTATGCGATAGCCCGCAATCTGGAACAGCATCGCGTCGAGGGTCTTCTGGTCATCGGCGGCTGGGCCGGATATGAGGCTGCTTATCAGATGGTCCAGAACCGGGATAAATATCCCGCCTTCGATATCCCGATCATCTGCCTGCCGGCCAGCATCAACAACAACCTGCCGGGGTCGGAATTCAGCATCGGGGCTGATACGGCGCTGAACAGCATCGTCGAGGTAGTCGACAAGATCAAACAGTCAGCGGTGGCCTCACACCGCACCTTTGTCGTTGAAGTCATGGGACGCTATTGTGGGTACCTGGCGCTGTTGAGCGGCATGGCTACCGGCGCCGAGCGCGTTTATATGCACGAGGAAGGCGTCAGTCTCAATGACCTTCAGGTCGATGTTAATAACCTGATTCATGACTTCAAGGAAGGAAAGCGGCTAGGCCTGATCATCCGGAACGAGTACGCAAATCCGATTTACACCACCAACTTTATGTCTGCGCTCTTTGAGGAAGAGGGCGGGAATCTTTTCGGGGTGCGTCAGGCTATTCTCGGCCATTTACAGCAAGGCGGCAACCCTACTCCGTTTGACCGTATCCAGGCTACCCGGCTGGCGGCCAGATGCGTCGAATTTCTTATCGAAAAGGCCACAAAAACGCAATCGGATGCAGCCTTCATTGGACTGGAGCGCGGACGTGTTCGCTTCGGAAATCTGGAGGATTATCCTCGCCTGGTTGACCGCGAGTTCAAGCGCCCTAAGGAGCAATGGTGGCTCCAGCTTCGAGCCGTTGCTAAAATCATGGCCCAATCCGCCCCGGCAGGCGCTCAGGAAGGACAGGAAACGAGCAGCGACGTTATCGAGCCGGCCGCGCTCTGATCGCCGAACATGTATAAACAGGAAGGGCGCCGTCTGATAAAAGCTGCGCCCTTCCTGTTTCCGTGCAAGACGCTGCCTCTCTCCGAAACAGCAGCGTTCTTTTTCTGCATTTATCAAGTGAAACCATACGCCGTATGACGCGAACGGTCTGGATTGCCCGTCATGGAAATCGTCAGGATTTCGTAAATCCTGATTGGCCCCGGACAGCGAAGCATCCCTACGATCCTGGACTTTCCCCGGATGGCATCGAACAGGCCCGGCGGCTAGGGAAGCGGCTGGCATCAGAGCCGATTGCATACATCTTTGCTTCTCCGTTTCTGCGCACGGTTCACACGGCGCATCTCGCTGCTGAAGCGCTCCAGCTTCCGGTTTATCTCGAACCGGGCCTGAGTGAATGGCTTAATCCTGAATGGTTTCCTGTGAACCCCGAGCGTATTCCGGTGGAGACGCTGGCGGCGCAGTTTCCCCGCGTAGACTTGTCGCACCATCCTTCCGGCTTCAGGCCCGGCTACCCTGAAACGTTCGAGCAAGCCGTAGATCGCGCCGGAAAAACCTCGCGCCATCTGGCCGCAACGTACGAAGGAACCCTCCTCCTGATAGGCCACGGTGTTTCCGTGTTCGGAGCCGCCAGGGGTCTCGTTCCGGAGGTAGAGGACTTCGAGTGCGGGCTTTGCAGCCTGGTAAAACTCGTCTTCCGGGAACAACAGTGGATCGCCGAGCTATGCGGCGACGTATCCCACCTCGACGGCGGCGAATCTGCAGACCGCTATAATTGATGCCTGCTATACTCTTTGCCGTACGTAGGCGAGGTTCTCCGGAGTAAATCGTTTGGGCGTCAGGTCAAAATCGTTATAGAAGTCTGAACTGTCGCAGGTATTCCCTTCCACCAGCATCTCGAACTGGTCGGGCGATATGGGAAGCACCCCTAGCTTGCCCGCTGCATGGACCACGGGGCGCACCAACCAGAGCGGCTGGTTTATTTTCGGCTTCGTTTCCTGGCCCAATGCCTGTGTTATCCTATCGAGAACAGTCGTGAAGGAAACGGTTTCATTGCCGGAGACGCAGTAAGTTTTCCCTGAGAACTGGTTTCCTGAAAGCGCCTGTACAAACGCACTTGCAACTTCTTCTACGGAAACCGGCTGCATCTTGTAGTTTCCGTCGCCAAAAACAGGCAATATGGGAAACGGCTTGATCAGAGTCTTTGCAAGCCGGGTTGCAAACTCCGGATTCTCAGGCCCAGGATCTCCAAAGATAATGGATGGCCGAAACACCGTCCAATGACGGAACCCTGCCTTTTGGATGTACTGTTCCGCACGCCACTTGGTTGATTGATATCCTGAAACCCCATCCTGCCGGGCGCCGTTGGCGCTCATAAAAAGAAAGCGATCAATGCCGGAGGCCCGAGCTTCATCGGCTACATTGACGCTCCCCTGGTAATGAACGGATTCAAAGGTAATTCCTTTCTCCGGGTTCTCCTCGATGATGCCAACCAGATGTATCACCGCATCACAGCCCCGCATGACGCCTTGCAGTCGCTTTGGATCGGAAACGTCGCCTTTCACCCGCTCCAGGCGAGCGCTGACAGGAACCGGCAGTTCATCCGGTTTACGGGCAAGACAGCGCACAGTATGTCCCTGTTCCAGCAACTCGCGCAGAACATAGGAGCCAACAAACCCGGTCGCACCGGTAAGAAAGACGTGCATGGACATTTTTTTCAAAATCAACGATTACGCGGATGATGCACGAACCAGCCTCCCCTGCAATATGATCCAGGATAAAAGAAAGCACCCGAACCTATCTGAAGGCGCGCTGCCCGTCTGGGACCTGCGGCTCGCCAATAGTCTTTCTTACGCGCTGAACCCTTTTTTTCTGGCGCCGCTCCTGCTTGCCGCAATCCTGCAACACTTCGGCGCATCAGGCGCTGAGACAGCCCGCGTCCTGACAGTCGGCGTAATCTTTTTCGTTCTTATCCCATTTGCTTTTATCGTCTGGATGCTGCGTCAGGGGCGCATCGAGACCCTGGAGATCCGCCGCCGCTCCCGGCGAACGCTGCCTTTTTCTATAGGCATTACCTCATATGTCGCTGCCCTTTTCGCGCTCAAGGCCGCAGCGATGACTGCCGCCGCCTTGCTTGCCGGAATCGCAGCCTGCATCGCTTTTAACACCTTACTGATCCTGTTAATCAATTTGCGCTGGAAAATCTCGGTGCATACTTCTGCGCTGGCCGGCTTTGTTTCGATGCTTTTTTTCGTCGCGCACACCTCCTGGCCCGAGATAACGCAACCCTCCGGACTCTCGCTGCTGAATGCCGGAGTGTACGGTCTGTTGCCGCTCGTACCTGCATTGATGTGGGCGCGGGTCCGTGTCGGCGCGCATACCCCCTTGCAAGTGACGGCGGGCGCGGTCTTTGGCTTCGTGGCGCCCCCTGTCGAACTATACCTGCTGCTGAATGCCGGGCTTCTTTATGGCTCGTGAAGGGCCGAAGAGAAGCCCTGTTAAACCGGAACGCTTGCTTGCAAGAGGCGTTCACGTGGCCTAGCTTAAGCTCATCTACCACCTCCCCTCAACCTATCGATTGGAACGCATCGCGCACGGTTACTGAGTTTTTCGTCTTTCCGGAACCAGACGTAGTGCTTGATGCGCCTTTGTCTCACTTTCGCCTTTAGCGTCCTGCTCGTTGCATTCTCACACGAGGCTGCCGCCCAGAACTGGGGTTCCCTGGCAGGGCGCGTCATGGAATCTCCGGGAAACGCGCCTTTGCCGGGCGTAACGGTGCTCATCAACGGTTCCAATTTCGGCACATCAACCGACGTTGAAGGGCGCTACTATTTTCGGGCGCCGGAAGGTCGCTATGCGCTCCGCTTTTCCTCGGTAGGATACGAAACCCGCATCGACTCCGTAACCGTGCTGCGCGGCCAGATTACTTCGCTGAACGTCGCCATGAAACCTTCCCTGCTGGAACTCGATGGGGTCACCGTAGAGGAATCCGCATCGCCGCGAGAAACAGGCGTCTATGAATTAGATCCGGAGGAAATTCAAAACATTCCTTCCCCGTTTCGTGACGGGTTCCGGGCGCTCAAGGTATTGCCGGGCGTGGCTTCCAACAACGAACTCTCCAACCAGTATTCGGTGCGCGGCGGCGGCTTCAACGAAAACCTGATCTTCATCAACGGTTTTGAAGTGTATCTTCCGTTCCGGCCCCGGCAGGGGGAACAGGAGGGCCTGGGGCTGCTGAATCCGGATCTGGCGGAACGCATTACCTTTTACACGGGAGGGTTTCCGGCCCGTTATGGAGGCAAGCTTTCCTCAGCGCTGGAGGTCCGTTACCGCCGCCCGGAAAGCACGGCTTTGTTGGGGTCCGCCTACCTGTCGCTGCTCGATGCCGGCATGACGGCAGGAGGTTCCGGGGCCGATAACCGCCTGAGTTGGACATTCGGACTGCGAAAGGCGCAGGCGCAACGCTTTTTCAGCACCCAGGAACTCAAAGGAACGTATCAACCCGACTTCACAGACGTACAGGGCACCCTTTCCTATCGGCTGTTGCCGGGACACGACATCGAAGTGCTGGCCATCTTGGCTGATCATGAATTTGTGCTGGACCCCAGAAGCCGGAAAACCTATTTCGGCACGTTCAGTTTCGATCCGAGCCAATCCGATCTCAGGTCGCTCTGGGTCGCGTATGATAGCGACAGTATCGAGCGTGACGGCTATGCCACACGCTTCGGAGGCGTTAAGCTCTCCGACCGTCTCTCCCCTCGATTACGCATGGAACATGATGTAGCGTACTTCGAGACGGAAGAAACCGAGTTCTTCGACCTTTCCGGCTTCTCCATTTTGTATCAGGTAGACCCCCAATCCGGAAATCCGCAATCCGGGACAGGACACCTTCCCGTTGGAAATGCCCGGCAGGAAGACAGCGCCGACAACCGGGTTCGTGTCAGCACCCTGACAGGCCAGGGCCGGTGGATGCTCAACCTGGGCCGTCATGCAGGAGAAGTCGGCTGGCAGGTTCGCAGCTTGCATTTCAACGACAGGTTGCGCGAGCAATCTGCCGTTTCCGGGCGATCCAGAGAAGGCGACCCTGTTCGCATCGTCGTCGATAGCCTGGAAGGCAATGCTGAACTGGATGCCGCCCAGATGGGGCTTTACGTGCAGAACGCGCTGGATGTGCTGCCGCGCTCCAATCAACTGGTGGTGACGGCCGGCATGAGGGCAGACTATTTTTCTTTTAACGATGAGTGGACGGTCTCGCCACGCTTGTCGGGTCGCTTCCAGCTTTCGGAGCGTACGACCCTCATGGGTTCAGCGGGCCTCTACTACCAGGCCCCCACCTACCGGGAACTGCGCGGCAAACCGCTGCCCGGCGTTTCGATCCTAGGTTTGCTGAACCGCGACATTCGCTCTCAACGTTCGGTGCAGGTCGTAGCCGGTGTCGAGCATTTCCTGCCGAAGCAGCGCTTCTTCTTGCGTGGAGAAGCCTACTGGAAGAATATGGACAACCTCATTTCCTACGACATCGAAAACGTGAGGGTGAACTATTCCGGCTTCAACGACGCAAAAGGGTATGTGTATGGGCTTGATTTGCAGTTGCGCGGCGAGTTCGTCCCCGGCCGCGAAAGCTGGGTCAATTACAGTTTCATGGTAGCGCGCGAACGATTCCTGGAAGCCTACCAGAATCCGTACAACCAGGGACTCGTCCCTCGCCCTACCGACCAGCGGCATACCTTCTCGGCGTTCATTCAGGATTACGTTCCGGGCGATGCGACGTGGAAAATCCACTTGCGCGCGCTCTTCGGCAGCGGATTGCCGTATACGCCGCCTGTACCCGGCCCCAGGCTGGGAAACCTGACGATTCAGATACCAGGCCGACGGTTCTCAGGAAGGCTCGGGGAATACAAACGCCTGGATGCCGGTATTACGAAGGACATAACCATATTCCGGAATCTTCTGGAACGGCCTGTGACCGTTCAACTCACCGCCGAACTGCTGAACGTGTTTGACATGGTCAATACGGTGGCCTACACCTGGGTGCCGGGCGCCGATGGAATCTGGAACCGGATTCCTACACGGCTCACCCCGCGCACCCTGAATGTTCGGCTTCGCGTCGATTTCTGAGAAATGCAGCGCATCAACCTTTTTCAATCCGTAAGCGCTGCTGTTCCTGCGCTGCTATGCCTCTTCGACCAGCCTGCTGTACCGGTGCGCCTGCCGGGTAGGCTCGGGGATTTTATAGCGCGAGGTACATGCCAGCGTAAGTTCTACGGCCTGGTCGAGCGTGATCCGGTGCCCGACGCTCACGTATATCGGATTAATCGCCCGTCGGGTGCGCACAACCGAGCCGATCACCATGCCGCGATGCACGAGCGCCTCCCGAGAGCCTTTCTCCACGCCGGGTTCGGCGTAGCTCCCGACGAGCCGCGATTTCGCAGCGCCCAGAGCAGGCCAGTCCAGCAGCACGCCCAGATGGCAGGCCAGCCCGAAGCGCCGGGGATGGGCAAGCCCCTGGCCGTCTGTCATCAACACGTCCGGGCGCACGGACAGCTTTTCCAGCGCCCGCAGGATCGGCGGAACTTCTCGAAAGCTGAGAAGACCGGGGATGTAGGGAAACGAAACGTCTCCGCGCCAGATGGCATGATCTACAACATCGAGTTCCGGCAGGCTGACTACGGTAATCGCCGCCTGCGCCCGGTCTTCCCGTATGCTGACATCCGTGCCTGCAATGGTCCTGATAGGTCCGATCAAAGCTTCTTCGCGGACCAGCCCCGCGAGTTTTCGCTGAATGGCAACGGCCTCGGTGGGCGAAACGTCCCATCGGTGTTCATGGTGTATGTCGAATTGCACGGATGCTCACCGCCCTCCTGTCGCGTATATTGTTGTTTTTTGCCTGGACGAATTGAACCTCTGAAATGTCCGAATAAATCCGGGAGAACCCCGGTTCTTCCCGCAAGGTTACGTCCGGACCCGCCTGACTCTGATACATGAAGCATACACTATTGATTTTCCTCTTGCTCCTGATTGCGCAACCGCTGAAGCCTGTTGCTGCGCAGGATGTTTCGGAACGGACATCCCGTTCGGCCGGAAAAGCTTTCGCCCTGAGCCTGGCATTGCCGGGCCTCGGGCATCGCTACGCTCATGGCGGAAACTGGAACGGGGCGGCTACCGTTTTCGCGCTTGCCGACGGCGCGCTCTGGCTTGCCGTGCTGGGCAACGAGTGGCGACACGGCCAGATGATCGATAGTTACCAGACTCTGGCTGCCGGTCGCGCTGCTGCCTACGTCGATGGGAAGGACCGGGAGTTTTTTTTGAACCTGGCTACCTTCCGATCTTCGGATGACTACCTTGAAATCCAGTTGCGTGACCGCGCATGGAGCGAGATCGATTACGTTTCGGAGCGCGCCTATCAATGGGAATGGCAGACTGAAGAAGACTTTCGCAAGTTCAGGTCCCTGCGCGAGGACGCCGAGTCGCTTCGCCGCCGCCGCCCGCTGCTGGCAGCGCTCCTGGTCGGAAATCGCGTTCT
>CBDUBU010000060.1:0-16439 GCA_965365465.1 uncultured Rhodothermaceae bacterium | reverse complement strand
CTTTTCGTATGAAGCGGCTGTTCAGACGGCAGGCCCGCAGGCGCCTCCCGGCAGTACGACCTTTTGCCCGCGCATCCCGTTCGCCTTCGTCAGCCTTGTCTTACTCGCGGCTCTGATGAGCCTGACCGGCTTATGCAGCCGAGGGAGCCGAGGTAGAAGTCTGGTATGGTACGGAGCGCCTGCGCTACCGGCCGGGCCACGACCGGCGGCATACCCTGAACGCGCTCCTGAGCCATACCTGGCGCGGTTTCGACTTCAGCCTCAGGTGGGCGCTCGGCTCCGGGCTGCCCTACACACGTCCGCTGGCCTTCGATGGCTTCGCCCTCGTCGATGACATCCGCTCCGGATTCGACCTGGAGCACTCCCGGCGGGTGATCTACGAGCGCCCGTTTGATTCGCTCCTTCCCGCCTATCATCGGCTGGATCTATCGGTGGATCGAACCTGGAACGTGAACCCTGTGCGCATCACGCTCCAGGCGAGCGCCATCAATGTCTACGACCGGCGTAACATTTTCTACGTAGACATTTTCACCCTCCGGCGCAAGGACCAACTCCCCTTCGTGCCCTCCATCGGCATCAAAGTGGAGATAGATTAACAGCCGCGCACATTGGCCCCCCGCAAACCGGGCAGGTTGCCGGAATAACCTGTTCTGCCTGAGCGCCAGTTCCTATCTTCGGAAACAGTATGGTGCGTTAAAGGCAGAAACAAGCAAGCCGGGAGCGCCTGCCGTTCTTTGAACATGGATGCTTCCCTATGTTCAGCATGACATGACGGTTATGGTTGCCGCCTCCCTACCTGAAGTGTCATTCTGAGCGAAGGCAGAGCGTCTGTGTTTCAAGGCTTGCAGGCGGCCCGGCGCAACAGCAAGGCCAGGGTCTGACAAGAAAAAAAGAAAAGAAAAAGCGGCGAGGGGCGCGAAACCGCGTTTTGGGCCGCAAAAACCGCAAAACGGCCCTGGCAGGGTCAAAAAGGGCCTTTTGCCTGACTGAAAAACCGCAATAAACCGCTAAAAACCCGCAGTAACCCGCAAAATAATTCGTCAGGACAGGGAAGCGTGGCGCGATGGGGCGCGATGGAGCGCGAGGGGCGCCATAACAAAGCAGCTTTCATAACCTACCAGACACGCTCCAGCGGGGCTGCCTGTTTTTCCGGATCGGCGTCCTCCCCCGCCTCCTCGGGCAGCCCCAGCGGAGCCAACGTCCATGCCTCCCTGGTCTCCAGATGTCTCTTTCCGTCGCGAACCGGGGCTTCCCGGTAAAATACAGGACTTGACCCATCTTCCTTCACTGCTAACGTTCCTGCCAGCCTTCTGCGCCGGAAGGAAGATCCGCGCCAGTGGATCTCTAATGCTATCTCATACAGCGCGTTTATTGCATCGTAATCCCACGTGTTCACATAGACAAAGGCCCCGTCAGCCCCGCCCGGCTCCCGTTCAAGCACCTGCCCGGCAGCCTGCTCCACAAAGTACTCCACCTCACGGCGGCGATCTTCCTCTGTCTTGTTGCGCACCCTTTTAACCATTGACGAAAGCCGGACAGGGTCTTTGTTCAAACCTGCATACACATCAAAGCGCACACGAGCCTCGTCATCGTCATACAACTTTGACTTGAGATAAAAAAGGAAATCATCGTACCGGGCATGGCGAGACAGATCAAAGCGACCCCGGCTCCGGGTAAAAGGCACGGTTACCGCCCCATCGGCATGACCCTCGACGTAGACGAGCAGGTGCCCCGTCACCGGCAGACCGGCCTCCAGGCGTTCCCAGTCCTGCCCCTGAAACACCTGCCGCTCGATTCCGAAGCGAAGATCATAACTTCCTCTGTTCAACTGCGCTCGCTCAGGGTATACGATCTTTTCTTCCACACGCACCCGTTTGGGCGATGCCTCCAGCGGATACTGCTCACAGGCGGTCTGTTCGTACAACTTTGCGCAGACCTCCACCACCATCTGCTCCCTGTCGCCGAGCCGCCCGTCATCGATCACGACCGTAGGCCCGGCGCCCGTATAGAGAACTTCGTGTCCGGCGCTGTACAGGCTGATGGTTGCGTCTTCAGGCGCAACGAGGCTTGCGCCGCCGAAAGTAGCCTGTTGCGTGAACGCAACAGGTATGTGCAGCCTGTCCCAACTGTCGCGGGAGAGCGTCGCCGGAGCCAGCGAATATTCCTTCCTTGCTCCAAATCGGGATGGCAAGAGCAAGGCGGTCGCCAGGATAGACAGATAAGCCAGGACAAGCACGGTTCGCATGGCAAATGCTTCTATCGATGCGGATGATTGGCGCGGCCTGTTTCTGAACAAACGAAAGACGCGCCCGACTATTGTTGTAAAGCCTCACCCGCTTGATAGTTCACCTCGAGAATATGCCTCCGGTGCCTGCGTATCGCCGTGTTATACGACGCCCCGGAAATGCGCCCAGAAGAGCGCAGTTAGATGCGTGCCATGAACGATGCCTCCTTCGTCGGCCCGCTTCAGGACTTCCTGCGGAGCCAGCAAACGCAGAACCAGATGCTCGCTCTGCTCCGGCTCTGGTTCCTGCACGGCGCGCGCCCCCTGCGCCACGTAGAAAAAGGCATGGTTGGTGTGCTTGCTCGGCTCGGGAGCACAACGTCCGAGGTAGGTCCATTCGCTTGCCTGATAGCCTGTTTCCTCCAGCAGTTCTCGCTGCGCCGCAGCAAGCGGCGCTTCGCCGGGATCAATGGCTCCCGCCGGAAACTCCAGGCTTCCACTCCGGATGCCATGACGATACTGTTCGACCATGAGCATCTCCCCGGTCTCGGTCAGGGCAATCACACAGACCCAGTCCGGGTATTCAATCACATGAAACTCCGGCAACTCCACCCCTCCCGGAAGCTGCACGTGGTCCTCTCTCAGGTTCATCCACCAGCGCTTCAGCAGGTACCGGGTATGCAGCACTTTCCAGGGTTTCATCAGGAGCCGTTTGCTTCAGGTTGCTTCAAGTAGTGAAGCACGAAGATAGAGCATATTGGCATAGTGAGGTTGTGGATTTCCTGAAATGCCGGAACGACCTGCCTCTTCTCCGGTCTAATCCATAGGCCGGAACGGGTTTGGACGACCCACGCCGGAAACGCTTCCTGAACATCTGATCCGGAGGTATAGCGTATGTCAGAAATGCCGACCCTCACATCCCGAAAGGCAGATTCACCTGCTGATTCTTTCCCGATCAACGGCACGGACTATGTAGAATTCTGGGTAGGAAATGCCAAACAGGCTGCCTGCTTCTACAAGAGTGCGTTCGGGTTTCAGATCAAAGGTTATCGGGGTCCCGAAACAGGATGCCGCGACGCAGCCAGCTATTTGCTTCAGCAGAACAAGGTTCGTTTTGTCCTGACCACAGCGCTGTCTCCTGCCTCTCCGATAGCCGAACACGTCAACCTGCATGGAGACGGCGTGCGCGATATAGCGCTCTGGGTTGACGACGCAACGTACAGCTTTCACGAAACGGTGCGGCGCGGCGCAACGCCGGTTCGCAATCCCGAGGTGCTCGAAGACGAACACGGCCGCGTAGTCCTCTCCGCCATAGCCACGTACGGAGACACCATCCACTCCTTCGTGGAACGCCGCGATTACGACGGGCTTTTCCTTCCCGGATATGAGCCGTGGAACAACCCCGACTGGCCCCATGAACCCGTTGGGCTGAAGTATGTGGATCACGTCGTCGGCAACGTCAACCTCGGCGAAATGAACCGTTTCGTCTCCTTCTATGCTGATGTGCTCGGGTTCAAGCAGTTGGTGTCCTTTGACGACAAGGATATATCCACAGAGTATAGCGCCCTCATGTCGAAGGTGATGTCGAATGGCAACGAGCGCATCAAATTTCCGATCAACGAGCCGGCCCAGGGAAAGAAAAAAAGCCAGATTGACGAATATCTGGAATTCTACCGTGGCGCAGGTGTGCAGCATATTGCCCTCGCAACGGATGACATTGTGCAGACCGTATCGGCCATGCGCAGCCGGGGCGTTCAGTTTCTGACGGTGCCTGCTGCCTACTACGACGACCTCCGGAGCCGCGTCGGTCGGATTGATGAGAACCTGGACGCGCTCAAACAACTGGGCGTCCTGGTTGACCGAGACGATGAAGGATACCTCTTGCAGATATTTACGAAGCCGGTCCAGGACCGTCCTACCATATTCTATGAGATCATACAACGGAAAGGAGCACGCTCCTTCGGGAAAGGCAACTTCCGCGCGCTTTTTGAGGCAATAGAACGAGAGCAGGCGCTCCGAGGCAATCTGTAGCAGGGCGCTCTCCTTTGTAAATGCAGGCGCCTGAAACAAGCTTCCCTCTGCTCCATGGCGCCACGCTTAATCCGGATTCGTTATGCCGTACTACTTCCAACTCGGCGCCATCCCGCATAAACGCCATACCCAGTTTCGCGGGCCTGACGGCGAGCTTTACAAAGAGGAGGTCATTGGCGCAGAAGGTTTCAGCGGGATTTCTTCCATTGCTTACCACCTGCACCCGCCGACGCTGGTCGACCGAATCGAGGCTCCCCTTCCTTATGAAGTATCGTTTCGGGAATCCGACCTGCTGCGCCACCGTCACTTGAAAGGCTTCGCCCTGAACGAGGGGGGCGACTGGCTGACAGGCCGGCAATACCTGATGGGAAACAGCGATGTGCGGATTGCCCTGTGCATACCCACTCAGGATATGTCTTACTTCTACCGCAATGCACGAGCCGACGAATTGATTTTCGTGCATGAGGGCGAGGGCCGCCTCGAAAGCCCGTTCGGCGTGCTGACGTTTTCACAGGGTGATTACGTGCTTGTGCCGCGCACCATCACCCATCGCTGGTTGTTTGAAGAACATCCGGCTCCGCGTCTTCTGGTTGTTGAATCCTTTTCGGAAGTTCGGTTTCCCAGAAGGTACCGGAATACTTCCGGGCAGCTTCTCGAACACAGCCCTTACTGTGAGCGAGACATCCGGCCCCCTGCTGACCTGGTCACGATAGATGAGCAGGGCGAGTTTGAAGTGCGGATTCAGAAAAACGGCTACCTGCACCGCTATATTTACCGGCATCATCCTTTCGATGTCGTGGGATGGGATGGATACATGTACCCCTACGCCATTTCCATTCATGACTTCGAACCCATCACAGGCCGGATTCATCAACCGCCCCCGGTCCATCAGATGTTCGAGGCTCGCAATTTTGTAGTGTGCTCCTTCGTGCCCAGGAAATTCGACTACCATCCCCTTGCGATTCCTGCCCCCTATAGCCACTCGAACATCGACTCGGACGAGGTGCTTTTTTACGCCGAAGGAGACTTTATGAGCCGCAAAGGAATAAGCCGGGGCTCCTTTACGCTGCATCCGGGAGGCATTCCGCATGGCCCGCATCCCGGCACGGCGGAAGCCTCCATCGGCAAAGAGGGCACAGAGGAACTGGCCGTCATGGTGGACACCTTCCACCCGTTGAACCTCACAGAAACAGCGCTGGAGATCGAAGACCCTGACTACGCCTTTTCATGGAAGCCGGAAGCACATTCAGGCCGGCTCTCTAATGGCTATCCTGAACAGGCTTCCCCACAAAAGCCGTAGCATACTCCGCCTTTATACACGCAAGAAGTCATCCTGCGAGACGCTCCGGCAAGTAGAAACCAGGGGCATCCTGGACACAGGCTTCTGCCTGTCTTGCAGCATAGATGCTTCACTACGCCGGCATGACACAGAGGTAAAAGGGCTGCCCTGACCCACCCCGAAGCGTCATGCTGAACGAAGCGTCTATGCAACCAAATGGCAGACACCAAAGGGTTTCCTCGTATGGCCGCGCCGCTTTTCCGGCTTGCCGGATAGTTTCTGAACCTCTCCGCCTGCTTCTAGGACTGAGAGGACGGGTCCTTTTCTTCAAAGTCCAGAGAGGCTGAATTGATACAGTAGCGCAAACCGGTCGGCTGAGGCCCGTCCTCAAATACATGCCCCAGGTGCGACTCGCAAACGGAGCAAAGAACCTCTGTTCGTCTCATGCCAAAGCTTTTGTCCTCTTCCGTTTCGACATTTTCCTCATCTATTGGTTCATAGAAGCTCGGCCACCCGCTTCCTGACTCATATTTCGTTTCAGAACTGAAAAGCGGCGCCCCGCAGGCAGCGCAGCGGTATATTCCGTCTGTTTTATTGTTCCAGTACTTGCCGGTAAAGGCAGGCTCGGTGCCTTTCTGTCGCAGGATTCTGTACTGCTCGGAACTGAGTTCCCCTTTCCATTCCTCCTCGGTCTTCGACACTTTCTCTTGCATGTTGCCGGCCTCTATTTCATTGCGTTTGCGTTACGCCCTGTACACACCTGTGAACCTCCAGACGTTCCCGGTGACAGCACAGCAAGAACCCCTTTACCGGATCAAACTGATCTTTTTTCCAGAACATTGTCACAACCGGCCGGCCCATTGCCGGGCGCCCGCTAATGTTGTTTATCTTCAGGCAGCAACCAGGAAAAAACGAGCCTCACAAACTGTGTTCAGTCAACCATAGACCTTACCAGGCATCATGCAGGACTTTAACGAGAAACTCCAATATGCACAGTCTTCCAGCAGTTCGATGCTATGCATCGGCCTCGACCCGGATCCTCGCCATCTCCCCCGGCATCTTCTGAATACCTGTTTGCTTCCCGACGCTATAATTGCGTTCAACACCGCTGTCATAGAGGCCACATCCCCTCTGGCCTGCGCCTACAAACTGAATTTTGCCTTCTATGAAGCGCTTGGGCGGGAAGGCTGGCGCGTGCTGGAGGAAACCATTGTTCAGATTCCGGGCCACCTGGTCGTGATCGCCGATGCAAAGCGTGGCGATATTGGAAATTCGGCGCGTTTTTATGCAGAGGCCGTGTTCACCCACCTCCGCTGTGATGCTTGCACCGTCGCTCCGTACATGGGGCGTGACGCTGTTGAACCGTTCCTGCAATACGAAGGCAAGGCTGCCTTTATCCTGGCCCGCACTTCCAATCCCGGCGCCGAAGATTTTCAGGAAAAGGTTTGCGACGGCGTTAGCCTGTACGAACGGGTTGCCGCAAGCACGAAAGAATGGGCGTCCGAGGCTCCCGGCACAGCCGGACTTGTCGTGGGAGCCGCCAGCCGGGAAGCGCTGATCCGCCTCAGACAATCATGCCCTGATATGCCCTTCCTTATTCCGGGCGTGGGAGCGCAGGGAGGAGATGCTCGTATGGTAATGCAGTGCGCCAGAACCCATACCGGGCAGGTCATCGTCAACAGCAGCCGACAAATTATTTTTGCATCCCCGGACAGTAACTTTGCAGAGGCCGCCGGCGATGCAGCAATGCAACTTCGGAACACGTTGAATGAGGCGGTCGCAGGTAACTAGAAGGCAATCGAAAAGCGCCTCCCGATCCTTTGAAAGAGGTTATGTTTGCTCTGTCAGGGTGTCTTGAGAGAAGATTTCCTCTTTTCTCGTCTGCCCGCAATGCCGTCACACGAACGAATTCCTGCTGTTGCCCGCTTCTACGGGCTAAACGATACGATTGTAGAGGTAGCTCTGCACGAACCTGCTTCGGGTTCCGGGTATGTCCCTGAAGCGCTCGTTCATGACATATGGGAACGCCGGCAATTTGATGCTTCCTCCCTCCGTACAACCCTGGGTGAAAGCATTACCGTATACCATCCGGGGGTGCGAAATACAGACACAGGTCCCGACTTCCTGGGAGCACGACTTCGCATTGGAGAAGTAACCTGGTGCGGCGACGTGGAAATCCACGTGGCCCCGAGCGATTGGTTCAACCACCGGCACCACCTGGACCCTCGCTACAATCGTGTTGTCCTGCATGTTTCGCTGCGCGAGGATCCCTGGACAGGCGCCCTCGTCCGTTCCGATGGAAGCGCCATTTACGAACTCGTTCTGACTCCCTTTCTTCAGGATAGCCTCCGCAGGCTCATTTACGAGTTCTGCACACGTCCCCGGCAAGACATTCTGTGCGCCCCGGAGTGGACTCGTCTGCCTGTACCGCTCCGGGAGGGATGGATCGAGGCGATGGCGACTGAACGCCTCTACGAGAAACGGGAACGACTGGCAAGCCTTTCCAGCCGGCTTGCACTCGACGAGGTCCTCCACCAGCTTCTTTTTACAGGGCTGGGGTATGCGAAAAACAGTGAGGCCATGGCCGGCCTTGCCTATCGGATTCCGTTGTCGGTAACGCGGTTGCTCGCAGACACGCTTGACCTTGAAGCCTTACATCTTGGCGTTGCAGGGTTGATTCCCCCTGCCGGCCAACTCTTGCGTACAGACAGGGCTACCTGCGATTACGTGATGGCGCTTCAGGACCGCTTTGCGCAATTACAACATCGTTTTGCCATACCGGTTATGGACCCGGCCTGCTGGCAATTCTTCCGTCTGCGTCCTGCAAACTTCCCTACGCTCCGGATAGCGCAGGGCGTTATGTTTCTAAAACCCGGAGGTCTGTTGCGCACAGATCCCATTCAGGAACTTGCAGCAGCCTTCTCGTCCCGGAATGCCATTCGCGCCTTGCGTAACCTCCTGACGGTAACGCCAGATTCTTTCTGGAACCGGCATGTCAGGCTGGATCGGCTCGCCCGGCGACGCTCCCCCAAACTTGGACGGCAGCGAATCGATGCATTGCTTGTGAATGCAGCAGCGCCTGTTATGCTTCTCTATGCCGCCAATGAAGGCGACAAAAACCTGGAAACGCGCGTGACCGATGTGCTGCGAAAACTTCCCGCCGATAAGGACGAAATCACCTCTCGCTTTGCCGCATTGAATAGCAGCCCCTCCAATGCATTCATCGCGCAAGGCCAGCACCACCTTTACCGAACCCGATGCGAGCAGACACGCTGCCTGACCTGTCCGATAGGAACGTTTTTGCTGGACAGGCAGACGTAGAACCATAACCTTCTCCTTGCGCTTGTCTTCTTCATGCTCATTCACAAAACCTGCCTTTGTTAAAGTCCTGAAGCTGGACTCTTCTCCGTAACAACACTATTTTGCAGAAGGCTGCGAACGTTTATAAAGTGATGATTTCTACTTAACTTTGCAGCGACCGGGTCGATACTAGGAGAGAGCGATCAGTAAGCCGCGTTAGACATTGGTGTCGAACTTGCTCGAACTTTGTTTCTTTCCTTCTTCAAGACATTAGCCGGTTCACATGTCAGAACCTACTGCCGGATTTATACCAGCCACGCGCTTTGAGCACGCGCCCAATCTGGAGATGCGGTTCCCTCCGCTGCCGAGAACCGTTGCTGAAGTGTCGAATCTCATTGCCGAGCAGTTGGATGTACCCGACACCCATCGCCTTGTAGAAATCGTCAACACCGATCCCCTGGTTTCAGCCTCCGTTCTCCGGAGGATTAATTCGGCGTATTATGGAATGCGCAGGCGCATCGGGGACATCAGGAAAGCCATATTTCTCCTGGGGTTTCTCGAAGTCTGCAACATTGTCCTGACGGCCGGCATGATGAAACTCAAAGAGGTCGTCCATTCGGCAGAACAGGAGAAAATTTTTGAACAGATCATGCGGCTCAGTCTGGGAGCCGCTTTCTTCGGACAGGAAATCGCCATGCGCTTGCAGTTGCCCGGAAAGGCATCTGCGTTCACGGTTGGTCTTTTACATGCAGTCGGCAGGCTCGTTCTTCTGTACAACAAGCCCAATGACTACGAAGCGCTATGGTGGACCAATGAGGACGGGTTCGCCCCGACACCGGCTGCCGAGCAGCTTATTTTCGGGACCGACCATGCGCAGCTTGGAGCACTCGCCCTCGAACGATGGCACCTCCCCGACGACATCGTTACCGTAGTCCGCAGCTACCGAACGCCGGGCCAGATTCGGGACGACCAGTTGCAACCCCTGGCGCTTGCACTTCTCGTGAGCATCTCGGCCACTGAACACCTTTATAAGATCAACGCAGGCCGTCAATCGTTTGAGCCTACGGCGCAAATGGCGGCGCTGGCAAAGTCCGCCAGGATACCGGTTGCCGATCTAGTCGAGTTCATCGAGTCAATTTCACCACAGGCAGTGACCTATGTAGAAGAAATGCTTCACAGCTAGACGGTCTTATCTCTCCTTTCGCCTCTTCAACAATGTTCTGGCGTTTCCGGCGCTACTTCACCGGATTGCGCAGAACCCCCAGCCCGTCAATCTCGACTTCCACGACATCTCCCGGCTTGAGCAAAACGCGCGGCTTTCTGAATATGCCCACCCCGGCAGGCGTCCCCGTTGAAACAATATCGCCCGGCAGCAGCGTGCAGGTTGCCGAAAGCGCGGCAAGCAGTTCCGGAATGCGAAAAATCATTTCGCTTGTTGATGAATCCTGCAACAGCACGTCATTCACACGGCAACGAATTTTGAGATTATGTGGGTCCGCTATCTCATCCTGTGTCGCCAGCCACGGCCCTACCGGGCAAAATGTGTCGAAGGATTTGGCTCGCACCCACTGCCCCTCTGCGAACTGCACATCTCGTGCGCTGACATCGTTCAGGATGGTGTATCCGGCAATGAAGGCGCCGGCCTCTTCCTCTGAAACGCGGTATGCCTTCCGTCGGATTACAAAGGCCAGTTCCGCTTCGTAATCGACCTTTGAACTCGCGCCCGCAGGCCAGGTAATGGCCCGTTCAGGATCCAGAAGCGCCGACGTAAATTTGGCAAAGAAGATTGGCCTGTCCGGCACAGGCGCATTTTGCTCCAGGCAATGGTCGTGATAGTTTAAGCCCGTGCAGATAATCTTCCCGGGCTGCGTCACGGGTGTCCGCAGGCTCACGCTTTGCAACGGGTAGCAAGGCGCATCCACAGGCTGCTCGTCTTGAATCCGTTGGACTGCGGTTTTCGCCCTTTCCCATACCTCATCACCGGCCTCAAGGAATGCAGCCATGCTTGAGGGACAAGGGCGGTGCGCGTCCGAACCGACACGCTTGCCATTGCCATATTTGCAGGCGCGTGCAACGTCTATGACGTTATCGCCGGCAATCGCACCCATGCGCGGGACTCCTTGCCGTTCAAAGGTTACGAGCTTCATCAGGCAATTCGTTGTTGCGGGCCGCCGCCTCATCAGAGAGCCGCGTCAGCACGGAGGGAGCCAGCGGCGTTTCGCTTTCGTATCCCTTCTGGATCCTGTCTCCCTCCGATCCCGTCTCGGAAGGCAACGCGCGCGCCGCTGCCTTCTGAAAAGAAGCGGTAAGACCTGGCATGAGCGCGTCCATTAAATGAAGCAGTTTGGCCTGTATTGTGATAATCAGGCGGGGATCCCCGTACCGGCAAGCTTCAACGATCTGACGCGCAGCATCTGCTGCATTGATCGAGGAAACAGGCAGCGAAGCAGAAACAGCAAACCAGGTGAACTCTTTTTTGTGCTGCCCTTTGAACAGGGCGTTTATATGCGATCCTGTCCGCATCAGACCGGGACAGACTGTTGTTACGTAGATATTGTCCTTTGCCAGTTCTGCCCGCATCTCGTCCGACAGGCCTGCCAGCGCGTACTTGCTGACGCAATAGGGGGCCAGATGAGGAACAGCAACCTTGCCTCCAATAGAGGAGATGTTAACGACTCTCCCCCCTCCCTGTCGTTTCATCACCGGAGCAATTTTTTCCATGAGGTACAGAGGCCCCCATGCGTGTACAGCCATTGCGTTCTTATAGTCGGCAAGGCTCATGTGTTCAGCAGGCCCTACCTGGATGATCCCGGCGCAGTTTACAAGCACATCAATGCGTCCCTTCTCAGCGAGCACGCTCTCTACGGCGCCATGCACAGCTTCGCGGTCCCTTACATCACATACCCTTGTAACTACGTCCCGAGAGAGGCCGGCCAGGTCTTCCTTCGCGCGTTTGAGTTCCTCCCCATCCCTGGCCAGCAGCGCCAGAGACGCCCCTTCTCTGGCGAACAGACGAGCCATTTCGAGGCCCAGACCCCGTGAACCTCCGGAAATAAGCACGGTCTTACCGGCAAAATCCATCTTGCGCTGCGACCGCAGGGCGCGGGCCAGAAGGTTAACTCCCACGGCTCCCATCGCCACAGCAACCCCGAAATGCTTCAACCCGGACATTTTGAACTCCAAACATAGAGAGACGGAAACACAAAGCCTGCTATCCCGACCGTACGGTCCTTCGCATTTGCTAGCCGGTAGGCTGCCCGTCGC
The DNA here is from genome assembly GCA_965365465.1 of uncultured Rhodothermaceae bacterium. Classification (GTDB taxonomy): domain Bacteria; phylum Bacteroidota; class Rhodothermia; order Rhodothermales; family DASSAV01; genus CBDUBU01. Next base: position 4,341 of record CBDUBU010000060.1, on the reverse strand, counting down.
TGGTTGGAATTTCGCCTGCTTCCATCAGGTTCTTGAATCGCCGTATATCTTCCCTCACTACTTGAGAAAAGGCCGGAGCCAGGAGGCTTGCCACAGAGGCGCCAACGTATCCGGCGGGAGCGCGATAGGAGATCGTGACATCCACTTCCGTGCCCCGGCCTCCAGGCGCATCTTTGAAACGGACAACGCCCGCGTGATCCACGTCCGATCCGGGCAAAGAGCGCCAGGAAATCTCTTCACCGGGATTGTCGCGTATGACTTCCGCCTCCCAGGAAACAGTCCCCATGTTCCGAGGCAGACGCGCCTCCCAGTGCGAATAGCGCTCGTCAATATGCTTTACCGTTTCCAGATGATGCATGAACCGGGGTAAATGCTCCACGTCGCGCCAGTACGCATACAGATCCCCCCTCGGTTTGTTGACAGTGATGCTTTCTTCGATATGAAGCGGGGTTGCGGTTTCACCCAACTCCGAAGTATCAATTCCCATCAGGGAAAAAGCAGGACAGTGCCCTGTGCTGCCCCGATAGAGCAGAACAGCACCGGCTGCCGCCGCAGCTACGCCTCCCAGCGAGCCGCGTGTAATCCCGTACACCACAAGCAGCCCGCCTCCGATAGCCGACACGATTCGTTCTTTACGCCCGACGTTTATCCGGCTGGTTCCATGCTCCGGCGTACGCAGGGCAGCGGCTGTCATACTCTTCCAGGAATTATCCATGCTCTTCTCGTCTTTTTGTTTGCGACCTCACGCTACGGCTATCCGCCGCATTGCGACTGCGATAGCAGGTAAAACTTCCTTTCTAACGCGCATCGCGCCGGAAGCTCTCTGCCGGTTTATGGGATTGTCACGGAGATTACATTTACAGCAGACGAGAGGCGGGCTTTCTGGAAGGATATGCGCCAGAAAAGAAGCAGGTTGCAGGGTTTACGAAACCTTGCAACCTGCCTGTACTCGTATGCTAAACCCGATCTTTATGAGGCCGCTCCAGTCCCTGCTATGGCAACGCTCACAACCCCAGATCGGCAATGCGTCCTTGCTCGAAGGCAGCAACGGCTTCAAGCGTTCGGGCGCGAACCTCGGAGGACGATTCCTGCTTTGCCAGTTCCGCCAGGCGCGTCATGGCATACTCGTCTCCGATGGCTTCGAGTGCATCGACGGCCAGAGAGCGGCACTGGCGGCTCCTGTCATTTTCATAGACTTCCAGGAGCCGGGGAACGGTCGTATCGAAGTCGATCTGGTCGGGATAATAGGTCGCAAGGTAGCTGATTTGTTTGAGCGTCATGGAGCGAATACGGTTAATCGGAGAATCGAGCGACAGGGTATGCTGCGTTTCAACGGCATTCCACCATTTCGGCGAAAGATCCGCGATATTGTGCTGCGCGTTTGCCGGCAAGGCGCCGATCAGTATCGTGGCGAGCAGAAGCATGGATGAGCTCACAGTCAGTCGTTTCATGGTGTCCTCGGTCTGATGTTCCGTGGGTGATGATGGTCTTTGATGTGCCTTACGCAGCGTTGAGCGGCGGGCTGCGCACGATGTAGCGAAGCGCTTTTATTTGTAGTGAAGTGCGCCTGACCCGTTGCAAGGCGTAGAATGGAGGGTTGCTTTGCAGCGCTTCGGTCAACAACTCCCTGGAGCGTCCTGGAAAGGACAGATGAAAGGCGCCGATTGCCGTTCACAACATCTGGCGGTGATTGATAATCAAAAAACGACGTTCCGTATCATTCGCTTTCTTTTTGCCATGTCAATCACCCTATTATTTGCAGTTAATCGCTTTGCGAACGTAGTCCCGGAATGACCAGAACAACCTTTATCGAACCGCCCGGAAGTTTAGAGGAACCGCATAACTGGCGAACACCCCCGCTTATGTGGGGAATCGTATTCGTGGTTTCCACGTTTGTCGGTCTCGTTTTCGCGGCGCGGTATTACTTCTTTTCCATAGCAGACGCGCAGGTTGAGTTCTCACTCAGCAGAACAGCCTGGGTCGTCGTCGGATGGTGGATCTGGATCCTGCTTGCTCCCCTCGTGCTCTATCTGGCCCGCCGATTCCCCCTGGATCGGGGACAGTGGTTCAGAATGCTGGCAGCTCACTTGATCGGGTGGGTTGTTATTTCCTTTCTGGATGTCACCCTGTTTTCCCTGATACGAGCCGCGTACAGCCTTCTCACAGGAGGGAACGGGGGCAGCCTCTGGTCTGAATTCACATACAATCTGATTGCCAGCATCTCCGTTGATCTGCTGGTATACTGGGCCATCGTTGCCGTGTCCTACGCGTTCGACTACCAGCGCAAGTACCGCGAGCGCGAAGTGCGAACTTCGCAACTCCAGGCCCAGCTTGCAGAGGCCAGGTTTCAGGCGTTGGAGATGCAGCTTCATCCTCATTTTCTGTTCAACACGCTCAACGCAATCTCGGCGTTGATGGACGAGGACATACAGGCATCCCGCAATATGCTGACGCTCCTGAGCGAATTGTTGCGCCTCACGCTGGATCATGTGGACACACATGACGTGAGCGTGCGGCAGGAGATTGCCTTTGTCGGGAGATACCTTGAGATTCAACAGATTCGCTTTCAGGACAAGCTGCACGTTTCTATTGATATGGAACCGGGAACAACAAATGCGCGGGTCCCTACCCTCATATTGCAGCCTCTGGTTGAGAATGCTGTGCTGCATGGCGCTGCGCCTCACGGACAGCCCAGCCGGGTTGCTGTTCACGTTTTCCGGGAAGACAACAATCTCGTGATGCAGGTTACAGATAACGGCCCCGGCCTCGATCCAAATGGATCCGGAAAATCCCTGAAGACCGGAATTGGTCTCCGTAATACGCAGGAGCGGCTGAAGCAACTGTATGGCAGGTCCTGCCAACTCCTTTTCGAGACAGTTCCGGATGGAGGGCTGTGCGTCACGGTGCGGATTCCTTTTTATACAGAGGCCGATACCCTGGAAGCCATCTCATAAAGCCGTCAAGGTCATCGGCTTCAGGATCGATTGCACCGTTCAGATGACAGGCGCGTGACCCTCCAGGGGTGCTTGCAAAACAGGGGCGCTTTCAAACCAGACGTAACCCCTCGCGTGTTTTCTCCGTAACGCAGCAATCCTTCCAGGCTAAAGACTGGATACGCACGCATACAAACCTGATTCTTCGGGTGCAGCCTGATTTGACTTATGGAAAAGATTCGCTCCCTGATTGTCGATGATGAGCAACTGGCCCGGTTGCGTATCCGCAAGCTGCTGGAAAACGAACCTGACATCGAGATTGCAGGGGAATGCGCTGATGGCGCGCACGCGCTCGCTTCCATCGAACAGCTTGATCCGCATCTCGTTTTTCTGGATATACAGATGGGCGACATCGGAGGGTTTGAGATGATAGACAGGCTTGGCGATCTGACAAGGCCCGTATTCATCTTCATCACCGCCTATGACAAGTACGCGGTGCGCGCGTTCGAGGAGAACGCAATCGATTACCTGCTGAAACCTTTCAGTGAGGATAGATTCAGGACTGCGCTTCAGCGGAGCCGCGAACGCATCCATGCACGCCAGATCAAAACCTACACCGACCAGTTGCTCTCGCTTCTGCACGCTTACCATGATGACCGGAAACTTTCACCGCCGGCTCCGGCTCCCGTAACTGCTTCCTATTCAAACCGGCTTGTCCTGAAAACAGGCAGCCGGCTCGTTTTTGTGGACGCCGATCAAGTGGATTGGGTCGAAGCTGAAGGTGTTTACGTGAGGCTGTACTCCGGACAGAAATCCCATCTGCTCCGGGAAAGCCTTACCAACGTAGAACAGCGCCTCGATCCTACCCGGTTCGTTCGTATCCACCGCTCCACCTTAGTCAATGTGCATCGCATCAAGGAAATCATTCCTCACTTGAATGGTGGGTGTATCGTTATCCTCCATGACGGCAAGCGACTCAAAATGAGCAGAAGCTACCGAGACCGGGTAAACGCGACGCTGGGATAACATTCACCTGCAAGCCGCCGCCGCTTTTGCAGGCTGCATCGGCCGGATGCCATGTTGCGACAGGGAACAGACAACCCGCAACAATGAGCTTTGCCTGCGCCTTGTGTTTTCTTACGTTAAGGCTATCACATCTGATCACGCGCCATCTCTCTGCGTGCCGTGATGTGTGGCTCAATGAGATTAGGCCCGGATCATGGCGGTGGGACCCATGACTTCCGGGCCTTGATCATTTTTCTGGCGCACTCCTCCTGGAATCAGGAGTTTGACAATGCGGCGCCCCTCCGAAAAACCTTCATGGAAGGCCGTGCTGCTTCATCTTGGCCTGGAGAAAGTCAGCGGAAGCTGCCAGGTGTTCGATTCCCTGTTCCGGATCCTGCCCATC